>JAYVYD010000185.1:0-16875 GCA_043784605.1 Myxococcales bacterium
AGGCGATGGCGAGCGTGGGATCGAGCTCGATGGCCTTCTTGTACATCGCCTCGGCCTCTGCGAACGAGGCGGGCTCCTCGTCGAGCTCGCTCGCGCGGACGTAGAAGTCGTACGCGGTCCTCGCTCGGCTGGCAGGCGTCTCGGGGCGCAGGACGCGCACGACGTCTTCGCGCAGCGCGCCGAGCTGGAAGTCCATCACCATTTGGCCCGTCACCGGCTCGAACGACCCGTCGCGTGCGCGCACCACGACACGGCGCCCGTCACTCACGATCCGTAGCTCCTGGAGCGGACGCGTGACGCGCGGTAGCGTCTGACGAAGCGCGCCGATGGCCTTCTTCACCTCGCCGAGCTTCACGTCGCGCGCGAGCATCAGCGTCGCGCGGAGTGCGATGAGGTCTTGGAACGTGTACGCGGGCTTGCCGTCCTTCTCGGCGCTCGGCGCGACGATGTGCGCTTTGGCGAGAGTGCGGAGACGCGCGGGCTTGAGGCTCAACAGCTTGGCGACTTCGCGCGGCGAGAACAGCTCGGTGACCGGCTCGCGTCCGATCGGCTCGGGCGGTGCCGGGATTTCGGGAAGTACTCCGCGCCCCGCCTGCGTGCCGAACTGCACGTGGATGACGCGTCCGCCTTTGCCCTTGTTCTTTTTTCCGTCGTTGCCCATCGGTCCGCGCCCAGTCGAGTCGAGATGCGGGTCGGGCATCAGACGATGCGCCGTCCCCGACTCCGACCCTCTATCAACGGTGCCTGAACGTCGACGTCAATCCTCAACGAGCCGCCCGCGGACGTCACGCGAACCTCCGAGCGGAGGGGACCGAGCGGGCAGGGGGCTCGGAGGCTCGCCTCTCGTCGCGCGACCCGCAAGACGCGAGTGCGGGCATGGAGATCTCGCGAGATGAGCGCGACGACACGCTCGAGGTCCGTCGTCACGCGCAGGATCATGCTGGTCGAGCCGAACCACGCCCGGCCGCCTTGATCCTCGTGAACTTTCCCTTCGCTGACGACATCCGCGGTCGCCAAGAGGTGCGCGAGTGCGTCGTCGTGGATGCGCCTGAGGTCGCGGCCCTCGACCAATCGAGGCGACGCCTTCACCAAGCCGGGATGTTTCATCACCAAACGATCGTCGCAAGCTTCCGTACGCGAGCGCAACCTTTTGACCCGCGCTTGTGGCAAACTCACGCCCCAGTGCCGCAGGCTCGAGCCGAGCACTCACACGAGGGGTTCCCATGGCGGCGAAGAGAGCATCGAAGGTGCGTCGGCACGCGAAGAAGTCCGTCGCGAAGAACAAGTCCATCGCGAAGAACAAGTCCATCGCGAAGAACAAGCCCGTCGCGAAGAACAAGCCCGTTGCGAAGAACAAGCCCGTCGCGAAGAAGAAGTCCGTCGCGAACAAGAAGTCCGCCACAAAGCAGAAGCCCGTCGCGAAGAAGAAGTCCGCCACAAGGCAGAAGCCCGTCGCGAGGAACAAGCCCGTTGCGAAGAAGAAGTCCGTCGCGAAGCAGGCCGCGCCAGCGACTGGGACCATCCTCCAGACGGTCTCGTTCGAGGCGTCGCCAGAGGTGATCTTCCTCGCGCTCATGGATGGCGAGCAGCAATCGGAGTTCACGAATAGCATCGCGAACGTACAGCCGCGCGCGGGCACGAAGTTCAACGCGTGGGATGGCTACATCGAAGGCGTGGTGATGGAGCTAGACGAGCCGCGACGCATCGTCCAATCGTGGCGCGCGTCCGATTTTCCGCAAGCGCACCCGAGCTCGCGCGTGCAGATCGATCTCTCGCAGAGCGAAGACGGTGGCACGACGCTCGAGCTTCGCCATACGGGCCTGCCAGCGGACATGACCGAGGGGTACGACCAAGGTTGGCACCAGTACTACTGGACCCCCCTTCGCGCGTGGCTCAAGACGCGCTCGACGTAGCTACCGCGCCGGCGCGCCTGAGACTGCGCGCGGCTCGGTCATCGGAAAATCCAGGGGAACGACGATCTGCTCGACGGTGACACCGGAGGGGCTCGATTCGATCCACGTGGCATGAGCGACCTGCGGCAGCTCGCGCGGAGAGACGCCATCCGGGGCCTCGCCCACGCTCCCCAAGCCGATGATGCGAACTTCCGAGACGGTGCGGTCGAACGGGGTGTGACTCATGCCACACACGATGACGTCCGCGGGGTCGTCGCCGATGAGCGCGAGCACCTCTTCGTCGCTCATGTCGAACGTGATCGCCTCTGACGGATCCATGGGCGAGCCGTGGACGAGCACGAGCTCGCCGCCGTCCTCGAGGTTCATGCGAAACGTCTTGGGCAATCGTTGCAGCCGCTCGAGCACCACGTCGCCGAGCTCGCTGCGGACGCGCTTCATGCGGTCGACCATCCGTCGCTCGTGATCGGAGTTGGCTTCGATGTGGTTGGGGTCCAACGTCGCTAGCGCCTGGTCCGTCACGCCCTGCACCATCACTGCGCCGGCCGCTACGAGGCGTCGCCACGTCTCGAGCGGTTGGGTGACGGCGTCTTCATTTCCGCCGGGAAATACGATATCCCCTGCGATGAGGAGCTTCGAGAAGCTGCGTCGCTCGGCGGTCGCCAGTATTGCGGTGAGCGCGAGCAAGTTGCCGTGGATGTCCGAGATGCAGAGGGCGCGCATGAGGGTCAGCCGGCAGTCTGCACGGACTGCGCGTGTTCGTCCACGGCCGTTCGCAGCGACGCGACGAGCTCTCGCACGACGCGACGTCCTATCTCGGCCGATGGTGCGTCCTCGATCGCACGCACGATCGCCGTGCCGACAACGACGCCCTGGCACTGATCGGCGGCTTGTCTCGCGCGTGCGGGTGAGTCCACGCCGAAGCCCACGACGACAGGCGTCCCGAGTCGCTCGTGAAGCGCACCCGCCGCGCGGCTCGCGAGCTCGAGAGGCGCCGCGGCGTTCCCCGTGACGCCTGCGACCGAAACGTAATAGACGAATCCTGCGGGACACGTCCGCATCGCCTCTTCGACCGCGCGCACGCGTGCTTCGCTCGAGGTAGGTGTCAGCAGTGGCACGACGGTGAGCCCGTTCGTCTTCGCAGAGGCTCGAAGTGATGCGCTCTCCTCGATCGGCAAGTCGACCACCAACAGACCGTCTGCGCCGGCCTCTTTCGCGGCTGCACAGAGCCGTTCCTCGCCCATGATGAAGATCGGGTTGTAGTAGCCAAAGAGTACGATGGGCACGTCGATGCGCGCGCGGATCGCGGCGCAGATCCGAAGCGTCGTTCTGAGACCTCCGCCGCGCGAGATGGAGCGGGCGGCCGCGCGCGCGATGGCGGGTCCGTCGGCGGAGGGATCGCTGAAGGGCACGCCGAGCTCGATCACGTCCGCGCCAGCCTCGGCGCATGCGATTGCCAGCTCGATCGTCTCGTCCGCGGAGGGATCCCCCGCGCAGAGGTACGTGACGAGCGCCTTCTTGCGCACGACGCCGAGCGCGGCGAAGCGGGCGTCAAGACGGCTCATGGCAGGAGCCTCTTGCGGTAGGTGTCGAGGTCCTTGTCGCCGCGGCCCGAGAGGCACACGGCGAGGTCCACGGGCCGCCCGAGCCGAGCCGCTTCGGTGGTCGCGATCTGTTGCAGCGCAGCAAAGGCGTGCGCGGTCTCTAGTGCCGGCAAGATACCCTCCGTGCGCGCCAAGAGCGCAGCGGCGGCGAGCGCCTCGGCGTCCGTGATCGCGAGGTACCGCGCGCGACCGCTTTGTCGGAGCCACGAATGCTCGGGTCCGACCCCCGGATAGTCGAGGCCCGCGCTGATGGAGTGCGCCTCCTCGATCTGGCCCTCTTCGTCACACAAAACGTAGCTCTTGCTGCCGTGAAGCACGCCGATCCTTCCGGCGTTGAGCGTCGCGGCGTGCTTTCCCGAGCCGACGCCGAGCCCCGCGGCTTCGACACCGTAGAGAGCCACTGGCTCGGCGAGGAAAGCTCGGAACATCCCGATCGCGTTCGACCCACCGCCGACGCATGCGATCACGACATCCGGCAAACGAACGAGGCGCTCGTGGAGCTGCGCCTTGGCCTCTTCGCCGATGATGCTCTGCAACATGGCGACGAGCTCTGGGTAAGGGTGCGGCCCCGCGGCGCTGCCGATGCAGTAGTGCGTCGTGGCGACGTTGGTGACCCAGTCGCGCAGCGCCTCGTTCATCGCGTCCTTCAGCGTGCGCGAGCCGCTCTCTACCGGGATGACCTTCGCACCGAGCAGCCGCATGCGGCCGACGTTCGGAGCTTGTCGCTCGACGTCCACCGCGCCCATGAACACCTCGCAGGGGAGCCCAAGCAGTGCGCACGCGGTCGCGGTGGCGACGCCATGCTGCCCGGCGCCGGTCTCCGCGATGATGCGCGTCTTTCGCATTCTCTTCGCGAGGAGCACCTGGCCGAGAGCGTTGTTGATCTTGTGCGCGCCCGTGTGCGCGAGGTCCTCGCGCTTCAACCACAGGCTCGCGATGGAAGACGCACTTGGGTCGAGCGAACGCGCGAGCCGATCCGCGCGACTCAGCGCTGTGGGGCGGCCCACGTAAGAGGCCAAGAGCCCTCGCCATTCGGCCTGGAACTCTGCGCTCTTTGCGGTGGACTCCACCGCCTGCTCCAACTCGGTGAGGGCCGGCACCAGCGTCTCGCTGACGAACCTACCTCCGAACGGCCCGAAGTAACCCGGTCGAACCTGCGTCTCCATGCTCAGTGTTTGGGATGCGCTTGGAAGAAAGCCAAGACCTCTTTTCCCCACGTGAACGAGACCGGTAGCTTGCAGTAGAGGTCGTCCCAGATCGAGCCGTTCTTGCCCGTGGCTCCGGGCACGCAGTGGCCGCCGAGCTGAGCGAGCTTGCCGATCGGATCGGTCGTGTACTGGTGCGTGAGCACCTCGAAGTCGTAGCCCGCCGTGCCGATGTAGCGATCGCGCGTGAAGCTCGCGTCTCCGACGATGCTCTGCTTTTGGCCACCCCAGGCATTGGTGACGGCGCTGACCATCGCGGATGTGCACGACGGCGGGACGAGCACGTCCTTCGCACCTGCAACAAAAAGGACGTCGAGCGGCTTGGGCGTCTGGTTGCCGGTGAACGGACAGCTCCCGATGACGTCTTGCTGTGGGCAGTTGCTGGTCCCCGCCGCGCCCGGTGCCGCGGACGCGAGCACGTCGGAGTGCTTGCAGAGGAGCCGCCAAGTCATGAAGCCTCCCTGCGAGAAGCCAGTGGCGTGGATGCGCTTGGGATCGATCTTCCAACTCGTGACGACCTGCATGTACGAATTCCAAACGTCGTCGTCGTCCGAGTCGTACCAGGTGGGCCCATAGACCGTGCGGCCGTCGGGGGCCGTGGGCTGTACGACGACGTAGCCAGCGGTGTTGCCGGCCGCGCGCAAGTTGGTCTGGTCGTCCTCTGCGTCCGCGCTCATGCCGAGCCCATGGATGTCGAGGATGGCGCCGCAAGTCTGCGTCAGACAAGACGCGGGAGCCGTGACGGTGACGTCGAGGCCGTTGCAGGAGAACACGTGCGAGCCCGCCAGCGTCTGCTTGCAGCCGACCAGCACCGCGCCGTCAAGGCCGCCATCGGCGCCCGCCTCGGGGTTGATGACCGCGCCGTCGTTGCGCTGCAACACGTCCGCCGCGACCGACGCGTCGGTGCCGGTGGTCGTGGGGTCCCCGCCGCTTCCGCCGCACGCGCAGAGCAACGACAGCAACGAGCAGGTCTTCAACATGTCGCGGCTACTAGCACCAAAGCGAGCCAGGGACACGGCTGCCGCATGAATGTTCGCGAGCGCATTTGCATCGGAGCATACAATGACGATGCGAGTGTTCTTTGTCGCCGGCTTGATGCTGGTGGTGTCCGCCGCTCTGGCAGATTCACCGATGCGTGCAGAGGCCCAAGCGCAGCTCCGCACGATGGAGGGCAACGCACACCGAGTGCAAGGCGCGCTGCAAAACGCCCGCAACGCGCACGCGAGAGCGGACGCGGTCCACTGCCTCGACTCGGCGCTCAGCCGTGCGGACGCGACGGTTCGCATCGGTCGCGAGCACGTGCGCCTCGCGCTCGTTGCGCTCGACGCCAACGACCTCACCGAAGCGCGCAATCGGCTTCGCCTGCTCGCCGCGCAGCGCGACGCGTCTCGCACCGTGACAGCGGACGCGGACAACTGCTTGGTCGCCACGATCCCACTCGCAAGCAATCAGACCGTCGTGCGCGTGGTGGTCGACCCGACGCTCCCGACCGACGGCGCGGTGTTCTCGCGCCCGTGACGAACACCCGTGACGAACACCCGTGACGAACATGATGCAGCGCACCATCGGGTTCGGCGTGGTCAGCGCGCGCGTTTCTGAGGCTTCTTCTTGGCGCGGCCATCCAGGCTACGTTTGATCTGCTCGAGATCCCGCCGCAGGCTCGCGAGCTCGGTGTTGCTCTCGGGCGGCTCGGGAGGAGGTGTGAGCGCGGGCGCTGAGGGAGCCGTCCACGCGTTCACGTTTCCGCCTCCGGCGTTGCCCATGAACATGCGGGCGAGCGCGCCGCCGACGTCGAAGGGCATCTGCGCGAACGGGTTGATGCTCGTGGACGCGCGCTGCTTCACGGAGAAGTACACCTCGAGGGCCCACGTCATATATCGACCGTAAAACTCGGCGAGAGCGTCGTCCCCGAGGCGGACGAGCTGCAGCAAGAGCGGTACTGGCAGCAGGTGCGCGCGGTTGCCATCGACGAGTAGCTGGACGAGCGTGGGTTGGGTGAGGTCCTCGTCCGTCTTGGCGTCCAGCACGCGCACGTCGCGGCCTGCACGCACGCGCGCCGAGAGCTCTGCGTTGGTGATGTAGCGGCTGTCCTCGGTGTCGTAGAGGCGCCGGTTCGCGTACTTCTTGACGATGAGAGGGGCCACGGACGGGTTGTATCGCGCGGCCCGACGCTACGCAATGTCCGGCGCATGTTGCGGTGCAACAAAGTGCCTTGACGGATCGCCGACGACAAGTTAAGGTCCGCGCGCTTCCTGAGAGGACCCCCCATGCGCATCGTCGGTTTTGGAGTTGTTGGCCTAGTCATCGGTGTAGTCGGGGGTGGCGCGCTCGGCTGCTCGAGCGGAGGGGCGTCGGTCGCGTGCCATGCGGGAGCGGACTGCGCCTCGGGCGTATGCCAGTCGAACGGTGTCTGCGGGCCGGTCGGCCCCAACGACGACGCCGGAAACCCCGTGGATTCGAGCGCAGGGCAAGACACCTCGACGGACTCGCAGACGGGCGACTCTTCGGGCCTGGGCTGCACGGCCAACGCCGACGACGTGATCACGGCCGCCGAAGTGCCCCTCAAGGCCGGCTTGCACGCGACCTATCGCACGGCGACGAACATCACGTTCGACACCGCCGGGCAGATGGTCAACAACGCTCGCGTCTGGGACCTGTCCGTCGCGCTGCCTGGCGATCAGAACGCGATCGTAGAGACGCTCCCGGTCGCCGGCGCTTGGTACGCAAGCTCGTTCCCGACCGCGACGTACGCGACCAAGCTGAGTGCGTCGAGTGACCTCCTAGGCGTTTTCCGCACGAGCCCCACGGCGCTCGAGATCCTCGGGATCGTGTCGCCCATGAGTGGCGGCAGTCAGACCAACGTGAGCTACTCGCCGCCCGCAGCGCCCCTCCAGTTCCCGCTGCAAGTCGGCGCCGCGTGGACCACGACGTCGAACGCCACGGGCCAGGCGAGCGGCGTCCCGGTGATCTTCTCCGACAAGTACGACTCGCAAGTGGACCAAAAGGGAACTCTGAAGACTCCGTTCGGCAGCTTCGCCGTCTTGCGCGTACGCGTGGTCTTCACGCATACGGTCGGTTTCCTCGTCACCACCACGCGCAGCTTCGCGTTCGTCACGGACTGCTTCGGCAACGTAGCGACCGTGACCTCGCAGGCGAACGAGTCGAAGGTGGAGTTCACGAGTGCCGCGGAAGTGAAGCGGATCGCACCGTGAAGAGCTGGTCGCTCGCGCTCGTCGCGCCGCTGCTCGCGGGGTGCTTGTCGTTCCACTCGGGCGCCATGCCCGGTGAGCCGAAGGACGCCACGTTCGCGAACGTCGCGGGGGTGCGAGTCCATTACGTCGATCGCGGCAAGGGCCCCGCGGTCGTGCTCGTGCACGGCTTTGCGTCGTCTCTCGAGACCTGGTCGTCGATGATGCCGGCGCTCGAAAAGAAGGGCTTTCGCGTCATCGCGCTCGACCTCAAAGGCTTTGGGTGGACCGATCGACCCGAGGGAGACTACTCGCCAGACGCGGAGGCCAAGCTCATCTACGGCCTGCTCGATCAACGCGGGGTGGACCGCTTCGCGCTCGTCGCGCACTCGTGGGGCTCCTCGGTCGCGCTTGCTGCTGCACTGCAACAGCCGGCACGCGTGACGCGCCTCGCGCTCTACGACGCGTGGGTCTACGAGGAGCAGCTCCCGACGTTCTTCCATTGGTCGCGCGCAGACGGTGTGGGCGAGACGCTGTTCTCGCTCTTCTACAGCGAGCGCTCGGACGAGAAGATGGCGATGGCATTTTACGATCCCTCCGTCATCCCCGAGAAGCTGGTGGACGACGTGGAGCGCGCACTGGGCAGACCGGGCGCCGAAGCAGGTGCGCTCGCCGCCGTACGCGGGCAGCACTTCCTCGAGCTACAGGCCAAGTACAAGGGCATCAAGCAGCCCACTCTGCTGTTGTGGGGTCGCGAAGACGTCGTCACGACACTGCGTTTCGGCGAGCGGCTCTCTCACGATCTGCCGAACGCCAAGCTCGTCGTCTACCCGCTGTGCGGTCACTTCCCGATGATCGAGTCTGCGAGCGCGTCGACCGCCGATCTGGAGACGTTCCTCGAGCCCGAGCTTACGGCAGCGCAACAATCACCGACCCCGCCGGACGACGCGAAGTGAGCTCGCGCTCTGCGACATGCGCGCTCGTCGCGCTCGGCTTGTCAGTCTCGTCCGTAGCGAGCGCGGCAGGCTTCTCGGACATCGGGCAAGACATCACGCCTCGCGAGAAGTTCGAGGTCAAGCTGGACGGCTACTTCCGCGCCCGCTCCGAGGGCCTGTACAACCTCGACCTGGACCGCGGCCTCTTGCCGAGTGGACAGCCGATCTTCCCCACGCCTCTCGGCGATCCGCGCGCGCAATGGCTCACGCACGCGGACATGCGCTTGCGCACGGATCTAGCCATTTATGCGCCCGGTGGAGGCGTCGCCGTCAAGATGCGCCTCGACACGCTCGACAACGTCGCGCTCGGTTCGATGCCCCAGGGCGTACCTTACACGTCGCTCACGCAGCGGCCGGCAGGCAACATCTTCTCGCTCCGGCGCGCGTACGGCCAGGTGCTCTTACCGTTCGGGTTCCTCGCCGTGGGTCGGATGGGCAATCACTGGGGACTCGGTATGCTCGCCCACGGCGGCGACTGTATCGACTGCGACTCGGGAGACTCGGTGGATCGCGTCGCGTTCGCGACTCCGCTCGTGGGTCATGTCTTCGCGTTCGCGTTCGACTACTCGGCGACTCTCGCGCTCGCGCCGCGTGCCGACGATCGCACGATCGCGATCGCCCCGCTCTCCAACGTACGATCACTGTCGCTCGCGATGCTCCGCTTCAAGGATGATGTCTCGCGCGAGCGCAGGCGCAAGGCAGGCAAGACGACGGTCGAGTACGGATTGCTCGGCAGCTATCGCTGGCAAGACGGCGACGTCCCCGCCGCGTATTTGCCGAAGCCCGCGAACGGCGCCATCGAGCTCACCGGCGCGCAAGTGATGGGGCGCGGCGCGCAGTACTACATCGGCGACGCGTGGCTCCGCGTCACGCATCCCGAGTTCTCGATTGCGGGCGAGTTTACGTACGCGGGTGGACAGGTCGACAACGCCTCGCTCATTCCGGGAGTGGTCACCACCAAGCCAGTGAAGAGCGCCCAAATCGGCTTCGCGATAGAGTCCGAGATCGGCACCGTGACCTCACCGTTCGGCGCCGGCATCGATGGTGGCTACGCTTCGGGTGATCCAGGAGCAACGCTCGGAGCCGCCACGTTCCCACCGAACGGCAATCGCGTGGACTCGTTTCGCTTCCATCCCGACTACCACATCGATCGCATCCTCTTCCGCGAGATCATCGGGCAGGTCACCGGCGCATTTTACGTGCGCCCCCACGCGCGCGCGCGCATCTTCAAGGTGCCGACCGGAGAGCTTCGCGCAGAGTTCGCCACCATCGCTTCCTTCGCATCGACGAGCGATTGGTCGCCGTCGGGTGAGCGCCCGCTTGGGGTCGAGGTAGACCCGAGCCTCGTGTACAAGAGCCGCGACGGCTTCTACGTCGCGCTGGACTACGGCATCCTCTTTCCGCTGGCAGGCATGGACAACCCGAAGGACAACCTGAGGGCCCAGCTCGCGGAATCGATCCGGCTAAGAGTCGCGTTCCTGTTCGGAGGAGGTCAATGATGTTGCGTTGCACCATAGTTGTTTGTTGCGCCGCCACGCTCTCGGCGTGTAGCGACAATCGCACCCCAGCGCCGATTCACGCCAACTACGATGCAGGCTCGCTGCCGCAGCTCACGTGCGTGCCGAATCTGGACGGGCAGATCGACTCGAGCGAGTTGTCGCCCGCGCTCAACATCCCCGCGCGCTACTTGGTCTCGCCGCAAGGCAAGACGCGGACGGTGGATCTCATCGGCGCGATCAGCACGCAAGGCCGCAGGACGTGGGACTTCGGCGCCGATTACGCGGACGATCAGACCGCGACGATCTCGGCCGTCGGCCTCTCGGGCAAGTGGTACGCGGCGAGCTTCCCCACGGCGACCTTCACGACGCCGTTCGACGCTGGAGGCTCGACCGAGGCGATCTACTCGTACAACTCGAACGCGATCGCTCTGCTCGGACTCGCGTCGAAGAACGTTGACGGCCCTGGCGGCAAGACGCTCCTCGTCTACACGCCGCCGATCACGGTCTATCGCTTCCCACTGTCCGTGGGCTCGCGCTACACGTCGACGGGAACGATTTCCGGCGGAACCTTGAGGGGTCAACCGTACGCAGGCAAGGACACGTACGACATCAACGTGGACGCGTCCGGCGAGGTGAAGCTCGCCGCATATAGCTTTACTCAAGCGCTGCGCGTGCGAACCAGCGTCACCGTGGAGCCTTCCGCCGGTATGGCGATCACGACCAAGCAGACGCAGTTCTTGTTCGAGTGCTTCGGCGAGATCGCGCGCGCGACGAGCCAGACCGGAGAGACCAACGACGACTTCACCACCGCGGCCGAGCTGCGGCGATTGGGGCAGTAGCGATGGACTGGGACAAGACCAAAAAAGGCTTCGATAAGTGGGAGAACGCGACGGCCAAGGTCCTCGAGACCGTGATGAAAAGTCCGATCGTGCTCAAGCCGTCTGGCGCGCTTCTGACGACGCTCATGCGGACCAAGGCCGCGACCGACCGCGCCGCCGCTTCATTCTGGGGAGCCGTGGGCCTGCCCACCAAGCGCGACCAAGAGCGAACGCTCTACGCCCTCCACAAGCTGGAGAGCCGACTGAACGATCTGGAAGAGAAGCTCGATGGTGCCGCAAGCTCGAGCGACGCGAGAGTACGGACCAAACTCCGAGAAGGTTAGGGGTGTGTGATGGATGTTTCGAAGTACATGGGGTTGAAGATTGCGCCGCGCGGGTTGTTCGACGAGCTCCACGCGCGCAAGGACAAGCCGCGATTCATGTTGCGGGGCACAACGGGCGAGTGGACTCCGGTCACCACCGGTACATTCGCGGCTCAGGTGCGCGACATCGCGCTCTTCTTGATCGCGACGGGCTTCGGCGACGGGTCGCGCGCGGCGGTCTACGCACCCAACCGTGTCGAGTGGGCATCGGCGGCGCTCGCGATCCAAGCGGCGGGCGGCGTGATGGTGCCGATCTACGCGGCGAGCATGCCCGAGCAGGTGATCTATGTCGCGAAGCACTGCGACGCGCAGGTGCTTTTCGTCGACACGCCGACGCTGCTCTCACGCGCGCTCGAGGCGTGGTCGCAGCTCCCCGAGCTCGCGCGCATCGTCACGCTCGACGACGGTCTCGACAGCAAGCTCATAGCGAAGAAGCTACGTGACGCAGGGAAATCCGCGCCGAGCGACACACAGATCGACGAGCGCGTGTTCGGTTGGTCGAAGGCGCAAGCGATCGGCGCGGCGCGCGATCCGCAGGACCTCCTTCGCCGCATGGACTCGATCTCGCTCGATGCGATCGGTCTCATGCTCTACACGAGCGGCACCACCGGCAACCCGAAGGGCGTGCCGCTGTCGCACCGCAACATCGCTTGCAACGGCAAAGACTGGCTAGAGTGCAACGCCCCGCTGCTCGACGAAGGCGCGATCGACGTGCTCTGGCTCCCGATGAGCCACATCTTCGGCTTCGGCGAGATGTGCCTCGGCAACACGCTCGGTTGGGTCTCGTACTTGAGCGACCCTCGTGAGTGCCTCGAGCGCCTCCCCGAGGTGAAGCCACACGTGTTCATGAGCGTGCCGTCCCACTGGGAGAAGCTCGCTTCTGGTGCGATGCAACAGACGGATACCCAGGCGCGCAAAGAGACGCTCACGCGCGCGACCGGCGGGCGACTGAAGTTCTGTCTCTCGGGCGGCGCGGGGCTCAAGCGCGAGGTGAAGGAGGTCTTCCATGAGTCGGGCGTCCTCATCATCGAGGGCTACGGGCTCACGGAGACCTCGCCGACGCTGACGCTCAACCGCCCGGACGCCTATCGCTTCGACAGCGTCGGCAAGGCCCTCCCGAGCGTGGAACTCAAGCTCGCCGAAGACGGTGAGATCCTCGCAAAAGGGCCGAACGTGTTCGGCGGATATCACAAGGACGAGGCCGCAACCCGCGAGATATTCACCGAGGACGGGTGGCTCAAGACAGGCGACGTGGGTCGATGGACCGAAGACGGCTTCCTGCAGATCATCGATCGCAAGAAGGACATCCTGGTGACCGCAGGCGGCAAGAACGTCCCGCCCGCGAACATCGAGATCCGCTTCGCCGGTGACCCGCTCGTCGCGCACGTCGTCGTGTACGGCGACGCGAAGAAGTACCTCGTCGCCGGTGTCTGGCCGAACGAGGACGTCGCCAAGACCATGCCAGAGGCCGAGCTCGTTGCTGCGCTGCAACAAAGGGTGGACGTCGTGAACGCCGCGCTCGCGAGCTACGAGTCGATCAAGAAGTTCTCCGTGATGCGAACGCCGCTCACCGTCGAGGGCGGGCTCCTCACCGCGAGCATGAAGGTGCGACGCAAGAAGGTGTACGAGACCTTCAAGGACGCGTTCGAGGGGCTCTACGCGTGACCGACGGCGACTCACAGCAGGGCCAAAGGCGTCTGATGAACTTGGCGAAGCTGCTCGTGCGGCCGAAGCCCGTCGTGGGCGAGACGCCTTCCGAAGTGGTGTTCACCGAGAATAAATGGAGCCTTCGGCGCTATCGCGCGCGCCCTGCCGGCATCTCGCACCCGCTGCCCATCTTGCTCGTACCGTCGCTCATCAACCGGCACTACGTGCTCGATCTGATGAAGGGCAAGAGCTTCGTCGAGTACCTGGTCATGCAGGGGTACGACGTCTTCGTGATCGATTGGGGGACTCCGGCCGACGAGGATCGATACGTCACCTTCGACGACATCTGCGACACGGCAATCGGCCGCGCCATTCGCAGGAGCGCGAAGATCGCAGGTGCGGAGAAGGTACATCTCCTCGGCTACTGTCTCGGCGGTCTCTTGACCACGATCCATGTTGCGGTGCACGACGAGCGCGTCGCGTCGATGTGCGTCCTCGCCGCACCGGTGAAGTTCGACGGCGTGGACGGCATGCTCGAGTCTTGGACGCGCACGCCGACGTTCGACGTCCGCGCGCTCGTGGACGGCGCGGGCAACGTGCCGGCGCGGCTCCTACAGAGCGCGTTCATGATGCTTCGCCCGACGCTCGGTCTGTCGAAGACCGTGCACATGATCGACCGTGCGTGGGACGACGAGTTCCTGGACGGCTTCCTCGCGCTCGAAGCGTGGGGCAACGACAACGTCTCGTTCCCTGGCGAGTGCTACGCCCGCTACATCGAGGAGATCTACCGGAAGGACGCACTCGCGAAGGGCACGTTCACACTGTCGGGCAAGCCTGCGCTCCTCGAGAACGTGAAGTGTCCGCTGCTCGTCGTCTCCTTCGAGCACGACACCATCGTCCCGAAAGAATCCGCCGTGGCGCTCGTGGATCGCGCAACCAGTCTTGTGAAGCAGCACGTTCACTTGCCCGGCGGTCATGTCGGTGCGGTGGTGTCGCGCGCCGGCGCCAAGCGTCTATGGCCCGTGATCGACAAGTTCTATTCGGAGCAAGAGAGCGCGCCGCGAAAGACCCCTGCGAGCGCTAGCCTCCCCCACGGTCGTGGGGGAGGAGCACGGAAGTCTCGTCGGAGCGCGTAGCTCAGGCGGTCTTCTTGAGCGGCGCGGCCATCAGCTTGCGCCACTCTGCGGCGAGCTGGCTCGTATAGGCGAAGGAGTCCTTCGTGAGCTTGCTCATCTCGTCGACCGCGGAGGCGGCCTGCTCGATCGACCGGCTCTCCAGCTTGGTCCACTCCTGCGTCATCGCCTGCATGCGGGCGACGTGGTCCTCGGTGGCCTTGGTCCAGAAGCCCACCCATTGTTGCGACGCAGCAAACATTTTGTTCGAGATGATGTCCTCCGTTTCTGAGGCGAACGTAGTCACAATTGTCGTGCCGTCAAGAGGCGTTGTTGCGCCGCAGCATGACACTCAGCTCCAGCGAGGTCGGCGTCGCTCGAAGTAGGCCTCGACGGCCTCGACATGATCGGGGCCGGTCCAGGTGTCTACGAAGGCCTCGCGTTCGAGGGGCCGCACGCGCTCGTCGAGGCCTCTTCGTGCGTGGACCAAGAGGGCCTTGGTGCGAGCCGTCGCTGCCGGTGAGCACTGGGTGATCGCGTAGACCCACGCGCGCGCAGTGTCGATCCCGCCGCTCGCTTGCGTGACCTCGTCCACGAGCCCGAGGGTGTACGCCTGATCTGCGGTGACCGACGCACCTGTGAGCAGGAGCTTCGACGCTCGCGCAGAGCCGACGATCGAGACCAGTCGCGAGGTGGTCCCCCACGCGGGTGTCACGCCCATACGCGATTGGACGAAGCCAAGGGTGCACTTGGCTTCCGCTACGCGGAAATCGCAGGCGATGGCGAGCTCCGCCCCGCCGCCCAGCGCCGGCCCCGGCAGGACGCCGATGACAGGGAAGGGGAGGTCCTCTATCGCGCGGCACAACGCGGCTCCGCGATCGGAGAGTGACTCTGCGTCCGCTCTCGAGGTCCGGTCGCGCAGCTCGTTCAGGTCACCGCCCGAGGCGAACGCGCCATTGGCCCCGGTGAGGATCGCGGCGCGCAGGTGTTTGTCTTGTCGCGCCGCAACAATCGCGAGCTCGAGCGCTTCCATGGTGGCGGTGTCGAGCGCGTTCTTGGTCTCGGGTCGGTCGAGTGTCCAGATTACGAGAGAGTCCTCACGCTCGACTCGCAGCATCAGGTGCCCTTGGTGCGAGGGGTCTTCGAGCTGCGCATGCGGCGCGGCCGGCGCTCGTGCTCCAGGGCGAGGTCTCCCTTGGTCGCGCGGCGTTTGGCGCGCTTGTCGAGGAATCGCTCTGCGTGATCGATGATCGCGCCCGCAACGTCGACGCCGCTCGTCTTCTCGATGCCCTCGAGCCCCGGTGAGCTGTTGATCTCGAGGATCTTGGGGCCGCTCTTGGCTTCGAGCATGTCGACGCCGGCGACCTCGAGGCCCATCACCTTCACGGCGGCGACGGCAGCTTGCGCGTACCGAGGGTCGAGGCGGACGCGCATACCGAGGCCGCCGCGGTGCAAGTTCGAGCGGAACTCGCCCGCACGCGCTTGACGACGCATGCACGCCACGACGCGCTTGCCGACCACGATCGCCCGCAAATCTCGGCCTTTCGACTCGACGATGTACTCTTGCAAGATGATGTCTTGTCCCATGGCCCAGAGCGTCTCGAGTAGCGAGCTCACGGCCTGAGGCGTGTCCGCGATCATCGTGCCGATCCCCTGCGTGCCCTGCTGCAGTTTCACGATCGCGGGGGTCCCGCCGATGAGGGAGAGCGCAAGGTCGATGGAGTCGGGCGTGCGCGCACAGACGGTGGCGGGCACATCGATGTCTTTTTTGGTGAGGAGCTGCAGCGCGCGAAGCTTGTCGCGTGACCGAGCGATCGCGATCGCCGTGTTGAGTACCGGCACGCCCATCATGTCGAACTGTCGCACTACGGCGAGTCCGTAGTTGGTGATCGATGCGCCAATCCTCGGCAACACGAGGTCGACGGGCGGCACCGGGCGGGCACCGAGGAACATCGACGGCCGGTTACGGGAGACGACGACGTGAAAGTCGAGCGGGTCCGCTACGGTCACCTCGTGGCCACGCGCGCGCGCGGCCAAGACGAGACGGCTTGTGGAATAAAGTGTGGCACTTCGGGAGAGGATGAGCAGGCGCATGTCGTCGGGTCGGACCCGGCAACGTAACGGCTCAATGGCCAGCAGAGAAGCAGTGATCGAAAGCCGATTCAGTTCATGTGGCCTGACCGTTCCCGGCGGGATCACGCGCTACCGGAAAGTATCGTAAGGCGCCGTTCGGGGGTAAGTAACCTAGGGGCATCCCTAGGCTGGCGCAGGTGCCGCAATCCTCCGTACACGTGGAATTGGCAACTTCTTGTATCCGACATTCCTGTTGCACACCAACATTACTTTCTCCTGCGCACATGCGAACAGCCGCAGGTGGATATCGCAATTTTCCAGCGGTCTCAGGGGGGCGGGATCGAGTGATTCATGCGTTTATGTCCCGCGGTTGGGTTTCGGGATCTACTTCGGGGCTTGGCACTCCGTGCGCCATACCGTGCTGCTGCTCGAGCGCGATTC
>JAYVYD010000186.1:0-21155 GCA_043784605.1 Myxococcales bacterium
AGCCGTGTTTGCCTTGTGGGCTCAGCATCGGGACGATCATTCCGCGGTAGCTTCCGTTGCTCGGGTCTCGAGACATCAGGCGCAGCGGCGGGTCGAGTCTGGGTACGTCGAGGCCGTCGTCCACGGGTACGACTTCTGCGAGGTGGTCCACGTCCATGAGCACGGCGGCCCCCTTCTGATCGACGTACCGCGCGAGGCGAACCGTGCCTTCGATGGTGTGCGTGTCGAGCAGCACTTGGTTGGGTGATTTGCCATAACGAGGGTCCACCCGATCGTACGGCACGAAGCCTGCGGCGCGTCCTAGCGCAACACCGTTCGCGATCAATACGCCCGGGTCGCCGACGGACGGCACCAACATCACGTTCGTGTGCGTCGTCTCGCCCGTTCCGTATTTCAGAGTGCGCGAGCCACTCCAATACGGTGCCCAGTTCATCGGGTCTGCCGAGTCCATGGCGATCTGGGAGAGGCCGAGCAAGCGACGCAGATCGGGCGTGGCGCGACGCATTCCGAAGCCGTCTGCGGGCGACACGAGCGTAGACCCGCTGTCCCACGTCTTGTCGCCGAGAGTCACGGTGGGGCCGAACGTCGAGAGGTCGACATAGGGAGCCTGCGACGGGATCACGCAACCCTCGGGCGCGCGCGGCGCGAGAGGGCCTCGGTACACGCGGAACAAGAGCGGGTCGCCCGCGTCCGAAGAGACGGCCACTCGGAACGTGCCCGAGCTCTGCACCGCGGCGCATCGATACTCGTGAGTCTTGAGGTTGTGAAGGACGACCGTGTCCATCGGCGCGAGTGTCGGGAGCGTCTGCACGGTGAGCGCGAGGTCTTTCGTCTGACCGTCATTCACGCGCACCATCAAGTGGCCTTTTTCGGCGTAGAAGATCGGGCCGAGCGCGCGCAGCACCATCGCGTCCTTGATGCCGTGCAACGTGGAGCGCGTGCCGATCTCGCTGAGCATGCCACCCGGTACGATCGCGACGACGTCCTCCACCTTCGGCTCGACGCCGCCGAGCACCGCGCCGGTGATGCCTCCGAGGGATCCGCCGATGACGTGGATGGCCGCGTCTCCCCCTACGTCCACCACACCGTCGCCGTCGAAGTCACCGGCGATGCCCGGCGAGCCGTGGCCCGCGGGGTCGAACGCCCAGTGCGCGCGACCGTCGAACGAACGCAAAGTCCGGATGACCTGCATTCCGTCGAGCATCGTCTGTCGCACCATGTCGCGTGTGTGAAAGACGTATGCGCTCCAGAAGTCGTCTCCGGAGTCCACGTTGCCGTCGCCGGTCCAGTCGATCGCGCGACCCGTGAGGAGCGAGGTCCCGAGGCCAGCCAGGCCGGCGTCCTTGAAGTATGAGCGCACGAGCGTGAGCTGCGTCTTGCTCACGCCGAGACCGTGGCTGGGTGCGTCGATGCCCATCGTCGCAATGCCATAGTTCGCGAGCAGCCCCGCGAACGGGAGCGCGTCGAACTTGCTGCCACCATGACCATGAATGAACATTGCGACCGGCGCGGGCCCCTTGCGGTTCTTCGGAACGAAGATCCAAAACGGGACCTCTTCGCCGCGCGGAGGCGCGTTGACGTCCCATACCTGCTTGTACAAAGGCAGCATGGCGCCGGCCTGATCGGCGCGCGGGAACATCTGCGGCGAGCGAATGGCGCCGGCCACGATGAACTCGACGGCCTGAATCGACGCCGTAAAGACCGCGATCTCCGCCTTGGACGAGCCCGTGAGTGTCAACAATTGCTGCATCAACGGTAGAAAGACGGCCGTGGGAACGACCTTGAGGTTCGCCCTGCCGGCCGCGGGATCGATCACGTCGTCGAGGCGAGAGAGCGTCGGCGGGAAGTCCGTTGCCATCTTCGCCAGCGGCCCGATTCCGTAAAGGCCGTCGCGCACGCTCACGTAATCTTGGCTGATGCTTTGTGTAGTGAAGCTCCACGTGAACGCGACGTCTTGCAGGCCCAGGCCATAGCGCGGCAGACAGCCCGGCAGCTCCGCGAGCGCTCTCGTTTGCGCCGCGTGATTGATGCCTTCGAACGGTGAACGTACCGGCTCACCCGTCGCAGACGTGAGCCGACGCGTGATCACGACCGCGTACGTGGTCGCTTCGCGCAGCGGCATCACGGGCTTCATGATGAGCGTGTTGGTCTCGCGCTCGTAGAAATCGAGCGGCATTCCGCCGGGCTTGCCGTCGCGCGTGTTCGGGTGATCGAGCACGCCGTCCATGTCCGTGTCTTCGCCGAGGTCGAGCTCGCCGTTGCCGTTCGTATCCTCCTCGGTCTCCTCGAAGACGAGCGTCTGGAGCTGCGAGCGTGGGTCTGCGTCGTAGACCTGCGGTTCGGCGAGCACCTGAGGATAGTTGCCTTGTCCAAGGTCGAGCGGCACCGCGTCGCAGCGAGTCGGCGAGCCGTGCGTGACGTCGAGGACGAGCACTGCGTCGTCGCGAGTGTCGAACAGGTCGTTGCCGTGTCGCTTCAAGATGACTTCGGGATCGATGGGCGCGGAGAAACTCACCGTGATCGGCGCGAGCGTTCCCCAGCCCGAGAGCTTGTCGAGCTCGGCTCGCGTGGCCTGTTCCCACGCGGTCGGCCCCGCGAGCACGCTCGCGTTGAGACGACGCCCGGTCGGCGAAGTCGCGTCGTATCGCGTCGCGAAGTCGTTCGGGATCGGGATCTCGGCGAACGGCTTGTGGAACACGTCGAAGCGGACCATCGGGCCGATGCCGTCGATCGCCGGCGCGAGATAGATCGGAACGTCTGACGAGCAGTGCCCCACGGCGACCGCGAGAAACAAGGGGAGGAGATGAGTGAGGGTCTTCGTCGACATTCGCGCAGTCTCCTTAAAGCCGATACCCGACCATCAATCGTCCGCCGTAGACGGGCTCTGCAGTATAGCCCGCAACGCCGCCGAGAGCCGAGCCGGGGAACAAGACGCCGAGCTCCGTGCCGAACGTCAGCTCGGTGTGCTGGATGTATTTTCTGTAGCGCATGCCCAGATCGATCTCGGTTCCCCAATACGACCCGGGCGCTCCGTTGATCGCGTTGCGCGGCGAGCCGCCGGCGACGTCCGTGTTGAACGGGTCGACGTTCTTGGCAGGAGCGAACGCGAAGAGCACGCCGCCGTAGGTCTCGACGCCGCGCACGGGGCGCACCCATACGCGTGGAAACGCGACGACTGCGTTGGTGAGACCGCCGCGCGTCGGCACTCTCTCGATGCCTGCGGGAGGCGCGCCGGAGAGCTGTGGATCGGCACCCGTGCCGTAGCCGCGACCGGTCTGTGCAGCTTGCACGTATCGAAACAGCAAGAGACCCGTCTCGAAATTCGGGTCTGCATGAAAGCCGTTGATGTGCGCGTCGTGCGTATTGCCGTCTCCCGATGCGTAGAGCAAATCGAGGACGCCGCCAACGCGTTCGAACGCAAGCGACGCACGCACTGCCGCGCCGAGCTGCAACACGTCGCTGCGCGGGATTTCGGGCGAAGCGGCGAGCGTGGTCTTGCCGAAGACGAGCGCGCTCTCGGCCTCGAGCGTGAGCTTGGCCGTGTGCAGGTCGATCACCGTCTTGCCGGCGATGTCCGCGACGTTGACGTCGAGGACGCGACCGTCAGCGGTGGACTGATGCCGATGAACGAAGAAGTAACCCGCCTGCGTTGGACGCTCCTGGCCCACGAGCAAGGTCGCGATGAGTTGGTAAGCGGAGTCGCCCGCGAGGAGCGCGTTGTCGCTGCGGACCTGCTCGACCGCAAAGGCGCTCGTGAGGCGTGCGCTTGTCAGCGGGCCCGTTCCGATGAACGCGCGCGTCACCAAGTCGCCGCCGCGTGGATCGGTGAAGCGCGCCGAGCCGGGCTCCCAGCGGTGCGCGCCATCATTGGCCACCAAGCCGAGACCCCAGTGGCTCGTCATGAATCCGCCGCCGAGGTGCAGGTATGGGCCGATCGAGAATCTGCCCCACGCCTTGCGAAGCTGCGTGGTCAGCGGGGTCGAGTTCGGAAGCCCCTCCCCTGCGATGGGCGTCTCGCTCGTTACAGTGCCCGTTGGAAGATCGTGCTCGTACTCGAGCAGCACGGGAAATTTTCCGGCGAGCGGAACCACAGACTCGAGGCGCACGCCTACGCGCACGAGCGGAGAGAGCGCGAGCCCCGAACGAAACGCATGGAGGTCGCGATCGACCGGAAAGCCGTTCACGCCCTCGCTGCGGGCCGCCAAAAGAATGGGGACTTGAAGCTCGACGTCTTTGAAGCGCTGCGACAAGAGAGGGCGATACTCGTCCGCGCGCGGCGGACCCTCGGCATGGGCCGCTGCGCACAATCCGAGGACCGCCAGCATGGTGGCAGCGAGCGAGCGAGATCTCATTCGTCCCATTGGGCTCGCATCTGGAACGCGCCGTCAATTGGTGTGTAGAACAATCAGCGCTTTTTAGGACCGATTTGCGGGCCGAAGACATCCTACTGACCCGCAGCGGCGCGCGATACACATCGATCGCGCCAATGCCGGTGGAGTACGTGCTGCTCGGCGCATCATGCTTCCTCGTCTCCGGTTGCTCGCTCATCGGGCTCGGCATTGGCGCGTCGACGCCCAAGTATGAACAGACCTCGCTCGAGGACGCCGTCGTCGGCGACCATGTGTTCGTCGAGAAGTACGACGAGGACATCGAGGGCACCCTCGCGAGCGTGGACTCGATGGGCGGCAGCCTCGAGCTGTCGAGACGTAACGAACCGCACCGAGCGCTCATTCCGAAGGAGCAGATCGAGAAGCTCTCGCGGCGCAAAGGCTCCTACTGGGCGATGGGTCTCGGACTTTCAATGGCCATCGATTTCACGGTAATCGTCGTGACCGGGATTTTCGTCAAGGAGAGTCTTCGGTGCGGCTGGGGGATGGGCGGCGGCTCTCTCAAGTTCTAGTGCGTGGTGCGACCTACGCGTTCCCGTGTCTGTTCATGAACTCCCGCAACTCCGATGGTGGCGCTCGAGATATACGAGGGTCGTGACGTTGTATCGACCTACAAACCCAAGCTGACGGCTTGCGTGCTCGGCCATGCGACGGACGATGTCGTTGGTCGCACCTGTGTCGAGTACGGGTCGGAGCCCGCGCACGTTCACGACAATGTAAAACTTCTCGGCTCACGTGTCTGATCGAACCACGCTCGTGGGAGTTGCTCGCGTTGCTCGGGGATCCTTCGCTTCGCTCAGGATGACACTTTGTCCTGCGGCCATTTTGTCGCGTCCGCGTTCGACGTTCAGGCAGGGTACCGCGTCGATTCAGTTTCCGTGCGTCTACTCCACGGACAGCGAGTCTGGGTGGCTCTGATCGCGAGCGGCTTTTCTTGCGCCGGCGCCGGAGGCTCGCTTGTACGGCGTGATCTATGGCGTGACGCTGGCGTGTTCGCGTTGTTGCTCGAACAACCACACGACCAAGACGAATTTCGACTTCGGTGATGGCTGCACGAAGGATGCTTCCAGCGACTGAACCAGTCACCGCGCAGCTCAGTCGACGCGCACCATAGCCGTTGCAATCACTCCTGCTCGGCTCACGTCCACGGTCACATAGTGACGACCGATGTCATCCAGCTTTTCTGGGTGCGCGCCGCCGCCGCCGGAAATCACGACGGGAATGCCCGCGTGCTCGAACCGATAGAACGAGTGAATGTGACCATAGAGCGATAAATCCACGTTTCCCCTTGCCAGCTTCTCCACCAGCATCGCCGCTTCGTCCCTGTCGCCGAACGACGCATTTCTGCCGCCCACGGGATCGAACGGCGGCACATGCATCACGGTCACATGAACGCTAGATTGCCCTAGATTCAGCCACCCTTCGAGATCCGAGTAGGCCTCTGGGTCGAGGGTTGCGCTCGCAGAGTCCATCACTGTGAAGTGCACCCCACGATAGACGAAGTGAAAGTTGCCGCGACCAAAGACATCGCGAAACGCGGTCTCGCTCGAGGCGATGTCATGGTTGCCGCACGCCGCAAAGAACGGAACTGGCAATTGCAGGAGTAGGTCTTGAAAGTGTGCCAGCTCTTCGGGCTTGCCTTTGTCGGCGAGGTCTCCGGCGCTCATGACAAACCGCAACGATGGGTCTTCGGCCATCAACGAGTAGATGTCGCCCACGCGACCAATGGCCTCTTGCACGTCACTGAGGAGACCGAAACGAAACGGCGCGGCGCTCGTGGCGTCATCGGGCCCTACTTCGAGTGTATGTGTGCCCGCGCTGAGATCCAGGCGAGCGCGTTTGCGTGTGACTGCAAGCGCAGCGTCTGGGCTCAGCGCCGGCACCTCTTGACCATCCAGCCGAAGCTTGGCGTCGGGTAGCAGGTTGCGGAGATCGAGGTCGATCGTGACTGCAGTCTTCGCGTCGATATGCGCGCGCCATACCGGTGACTGCGCCCACATCCAAAATGACGAGTCCGTGAGTGGATGCAGCGTGGCGAGTCCATCGTCTACGTCGATGCTAATCGCGCCAGCATGCAGGTGACCGACGCTCGCGTCTGCAGCCGTACGCACGCTGGCAGGCCTGAAACAAGCCGAAATCACGACCCCACACAGCAGCAAGCGTCTCATGTTCCCCCCACGCGATAGAGCAGCGAGACGCCGATCACTCCGGCCGATCCGTATTCGCCAAACGCGCGCGCGCCCCAACCGCTCTTGGTGAATATCGAACCCTCAATGCCGAAATGACCGAATACGCCGCTCACGATCCCGCGCATGAGCAGACCTCCTGCGTCGTCATCGTGCCGGTGATCGTAATAGAGCTTCAACTCCGATCGAAGTGCGTGGCCTTCGCGTCCGAGCGCCACACCAAAGGCCGTACGTATCAGCAAGGCGACATCGGGCGACAGCGCGCTCCCATGATCGAAATGGATCGATCGCAGTGCCGCACCTCCAGAGAGCTCTACAAAAGACCCGCGCAGGACATGTCCCAAGCGGTCGAGGTCCAGCCTTCCCGCCGCCTGCAGGTCGACATGATCGACCGAGAAACCAGCCGCGCCATGACGCGTGTGCGCGCCCGCCATGATCAAGTCGTAGGTGCTACCCGAGCGGGCTTTGGATTCTGGCGTCGGGCCGATCGCTCGAAATGCAAGAGACGCGTCGACGCGATCGTAACGCTCCGAGGGGCCGACCAGCGCGCCAAGATGCAATGCACCCGGACCCAGCCGGGCGGTGACGGCGGAACCGACGCGAGCGCTCGAGACGTGCGGCCCTCCGACATAGCGAGTGACCAATTCTGCTTCCAGGCGCGGCGCGTTGCGAATCACGTCGCCTTTGAGCTTGCTCGGCATCGCGACGCCATAGATGTCTGCGAACCAACTCTCTGCGAGTACAGCACCGCCCGCTACCACGAAGAAGCTCGCGCTCGCCGCAAGGCCACGCGCCGCGCCTGACAACCAGAAGGTCGCTCCACCCCCGACGAGAGACGCCAGACCCGCGCCCTCGAATGCCAGAAGCTTGGTCGCCGTCTTCTTTTCGCCGAGCGCAAAAGTTCCGCTTCCATGCACGATCGCGCCAGGCAGCACGCTCAGGAAGACGGGTAGCGGCCGGACGCCTTCGGTCTCGTGCTGTTCGCCGAGCGCGCGTTGTTCCCACGAGAGGGCGAGCGCTGCAATGAGCGCAAGTGTATGACGTGCCCATTGTCGTCGCCTTCGACGAACGACAACAACTGAGCGGATTGGCTTCGCCAGCAACAATTGCGTATCCATGCCACCCATTCAGATCCGACGTCCAACGCTTTAGAGTAGCACCGACACGGTTGCGCTACGTTGGCACTCGTGAGCGCGGCACATACCCTCCTCCGCGACGCGTGCGGCGCGACGATTCCGTTGGCGGGCCTGCCGTCGAGCGTGAGCTGTCCGTACTGCTCGAACGTCCACATCATCCCTGAAACCAAGCGCGCTGAGCGCGCGCTATGAGCGAGACGTTTCTGGCGAGCTCGGACTCGCCGCACAGGAGCGGTCTCGCGCGGCCTCGTGGGCGATATTGTCCGGTGGGCGCGGCGGGCGCTCACGCGGCGGGCGCTCACGCAGCGGCCCCATGGTGTCGAACCTCATGTTCGGCGGGATGTTCGCGGTGCTGATCGGGATGGCGGTCGTGGCGCAGCTCTTGATGATGTCTGGAGGCCCAGAGCTCGTCCACTTGGTGAACGTCGCAATGCCGATAGTGCTTCCCGTCATCGTGCTCATCACGTTCGTGGGCTACATGATTTGGGCTCGCGGCGGTGGGCGCCGCGCGCCGGCAGACGGTCCCGCTGTCGGCCGAGGAGGCTGCCCTCGTTGCGGTGCGGACAACGTCGTCGCGGTTGGACAGTCGCTCGTTCGTTGCGTGTATTGCGCAGCCAACGTCGTGGCCTCACCCACCATGAGTGGAGAAGGGCTGCACGAAGCCGTGGCCGCACGCCACCGTGCCGAGCTCGAGCGCCATCGTGTCCAGCGCAGCGGTATGGCGGCCGTGATGCGAGGGTCGATGGGAAGCTCCATTCCGTACGTCATCTTGGGCTATTTGCCGATGACACTCGGTGCCGCGATCGCGGCCACGGTGGACGGGGTCACGAACCGACCGTGCGTCACTTGATCGACACGGGCCAAGAGACCGTCCTGCCGAGAGTCGCGAGCATGCTCGTCGAGGCAGCGAGCATCGTGGGTGCGCGACCGATCGAGCTGCCGCCAGTCTAATCTCGACAGAGCCTGCTCAGCTGCGTTTGCCGCGCAGTCCGTGCTTCTGGAGCAATAGCGTGAGGTGCGAGCGGTCCATCTCCGCGACGCGCGCGGCCAAAGACACGTTGTCTTCGCACCGCTCGAGCAGGCGCACGAGGTAGCGCTTCTCGAACTCGGCCAACACGCCATCGCGTGCTTGACGATACGTCTCGTCGAGCGACCCCGCGGCGTTGGAAGCGGAGCCCGCCTGCGAGACCCTAGGTGCCTCACCCGTCGCGAGTGCTGCCTCGACCAGGTTGCGAAGCTCACGCACGTTGCCCGGGAAATGGTGATGGGCGATCGAGTCGAAAAACGCCGCAGGCAGCTCGTCTCCCCGACGGCCGGCCTCTCGCAAGAAGTGCTCGACCAAGAGCCGAACGTCACCGCGGCGCTCGCGCAGCGGAGGGAGCTCGACGAGCACCACGGCGAGCCTGAAATACAGGTCCAAACGGAACGTGGACGCATTCACGTCGGCGCGCAGATCTCGGTGAGTCGCGGAGACGACGCGCACGTCGATCGGAATGTCCGTGCGTCCGCCGAGCCTGCGAATCCGCCTGCGCTCGAGGGCGCCGAGGAGGTTGGGTTGAACCTCCTTGGGCAGCTCGCCGATCTCGTCGAGGAACACGGTGCCGCCTTCGGCGCGCTCGAAGGCGCCGACGTGTGCGCGGTCCGCGCCCGTGAACGCGCCGCGCTCGTGACCGAAGAGCTCGCTCGCGACGAGCGTGGGCACGAGCGATGCGCAGTCGACCACCTCGAACGGGCGTAGGCGACGCGCACTCTCGTCGTGCAGCACGCGCGCGGCGACCTCCTTGCCCGTGCCAGACTCGCCCACGAGCAACACCGAAGCGGCAGACGGCGCGACCTTCGCGAGCACCGCCATCGCGCGTCGCATCGGCATCGACTCGCCGCGCAATCCGCCGAGCACGTCGCTCTCGTGAAGCGACACCAGCCGCTTGCTGCTGTCGTTGATCTCGAGCGTCGTGCCGCCCAAGGTGATCTTCGTCCCTGGCGGAACGAGCGCGTCCGTGATCCGAATGCCTGCGGCGAATGTGCCGTTGGTGGAGCCCATGTCGCGCACGCGGAAGCCTAACGATGTAGCGGCGATCTCCGCGTGGTAGCGCGAGACCATGCGATCGGTGAGCGCGAGCTCGTTGGTCTCGGCCGAGCCGATCGACAAACGGTCCTCTCCCGACGCGACGATCTTTCCTTCGTCCGGCCCCGAGATCACGCGAGCCCTTAGCGTGCGGACGGGCCAGTCCGGAAGCGCGGCGCGCGTCGTCGTCATACTCAAAAGGATAGCGGCAATGCCATGCTTTGCGCAGCCGTGGAAGCACGTGGGCCGCGCGTCGCGAAGAAGAGGACGACGGTGGTGATGGCGAAGACTCCCGCGCCGATGAAGGAGATCGTCGACACCGTGCTCCAGGTCCTCGCGGCGTCGGCATCTGCGTGTGCGCTTGGGACGCACTCGCCGCTCGGACAACCGGGTCGCGCAGCGTTCGCGTCCGTGAGCGCGATCACGCCGCTCACCACGCCCAACACCGTGGCCACCCCAGTGATCGCGACACCGATCCATACGGGAGCGCGCGAAGGGCTCACAGACGGCGTAGGCGTCGCCACGGTGACGTCGCTAGCTGTCGTCGGAGCATCCAGCGCAACCGTCTCCGTCTTCGACGGGGCGAGCGTCACGATGCGATGGTCTGTGCCGATGTCGATCGTGTGCGGTCCTGGATTCAGGGCGATCACGACGTCCACGTCCGTGACGCGCACGCCGTCGACCTTGAGCTCGTAGGTGATCGGACGCTCGTGCTTCCACTGGATTTTCGGTACCCGTGCGCCGACCTCGACAGCGAGGGCCGCGGACTCCGCGCGTGCATTGTTCGCCTTCGCGCTCTCGGTCGCGCGCGGAACGACTAGCCCAACGGACACGAACGCGTCGCGCGCCTCCACGAGCTTGTTCATCAGCATGTACGTGCGACCCAGCTCGAGCCCGGTGATCGGCGTCGCGAACAATCGATGCGCCTCGGCGAGCCGCACGACCGCCTGCTCGTTCTTACCGGCCGCGCGTAGATCCATGCCTTGCGTGTACGCCTCGGTCGCCAGCTTGCGTTGCGCGTCGTCGTCCGCAAGAGCGACGTGCGGAGCCCAGAGGGTCGCGACGAGGACCGCGGAGGTCGTGAGACGCTTCATTCGATGCCGCCCCAATTGGTGCGCGCGCTGGACGTCGGCTTCGTCGGAGTCGTGGGCACGCGAGTGGGCTTGCGCGTGGACGCGGAGGCACTCGGTAGAACAAGCGGAGCCGCAGTCGGTCGTGTGTCCGCCAAGATAGCGACGCTCGGCGGAGCGGGAGGGACGCTCGCGACGACGGAGGGCGCGACGCTCGCCGCGATCACCGCCAACGGCGGAGACGACGGGTGAACGAACGCGATCCACGCGAAGACAGCTGCCGCGATTGCGGACGTACCTAACGCGCCGAACACCCATCGCGGCGTCCTCGTCGGCGCGGTCTTCGGCTCGGTGGTCACAGACTCGACCGAGAGCTCGTCCGCGATCTCCGGCTTGATCTCTGGCTTGGTCGCGACGTTGGCGGGTAGCGGGTTCACGTGGACGTCGGAGCTCGTCTCGTCGATCGGCGGGATCGACGCCAAGACGCCGCGGATCGAGCTGCGATCCTCCGCGGCCTTCAGCGATACTTCGATGAAGTGTCTTCGCTCTGCGATGCGATCAGCGAGCTTCGTCGCGCAGACCTGCTCGACGTGCGTGGTCGTCGCGCGGAGCCCCAAGGTGATCAGCGCGTCCTCGATGGCGTCTCGCATGTGCGCGGCGGTCGCGAAGCGCAGGCTCACGTCGTGCTGCAGCGCCTTCTCGATCACGGCGCGCACTGGCGCCTCGATCTCGCTCGGCAGCGGTGCGATGGGCTCGTTGCCCATCAGTTTCTTGAAGACCGCGATGTCGTTGGGGCCGTCGAGCGGCGTCTCGCCAGTCATGAGCTCGTAGAGCACCGCACCCACGGCCCATACGTCCGCGCGCCGATCGACCGCGTCACCGCCCGCTTGCTCGGGCGCCATGTATCGCGCCTTGCCCTTCGCATAGCCGACGCCAGTCTCGCCTCCGAGGCGACCCTTTGCTTTGGCGACGCCGAAGTCGATCAGCTTGACCATGCCGGTGTCGCTGAGGAGCACGTTCTGCGGAGAGACATCTCGGTGCACTACGGCGAGATCGTTGCCCTGCACATCGCGCAGCTCGTGAGCCGCGTGCAATCCGGCGCACAAATCGGCCGCGATTTTTAGCCCGACCGCGAGAGGGAATCGCTCTCCGTCGCGCGCAAAGGTCCGGCGTAATCGGCTGAGCGACTCGCCGCCGACGTACTCCATCACGATGTACGAGTGGCCGTACGCCTCCCCCACGTCGAGCAGGCGCGCGACGTTCGGGTGATCGATTCGGCACGCGATGCGCGCCTCGTCGACGAACATGGTCTGGAACTTCGGGTCGAGCGAGTACTCCGTGAGGATGGTCTTGATCGCGACGAGCGTCTCGAGATCGTGCTTCATCCGCTGCCGCGCGAGCCACACGTTCGCCATGCCACCTCGAGCCACGAGGCCCAAGAGCTCGAAAGCATCGAAGCGTGAGCCCGCTTCGAGCACGACTTTCGAGGAAACGCTCATCAGGTGTAAGCCTAAGCGACCCGCCTCGTAGCTTCAACTTGGGCACACCGTGATAAAGTGACGGATCATGCGCGTCGTCTGGTTTGCACTCGCTGGTGCCCTCGTCGGCTGCTCGCAGGTCCTCGGGATCTCGAACTGGCACGACGTCGGCGATCCTATGACAGACGGCGGCCACCCTTCCGACGGCTCGCCGTCCCTCGACGTGTTCGTCGAGGATGCTGGCGTGCTCGCATGTCCTTCGCCTCGCGACGGCGGAACGTCTGGCGTGCTCGTGAAAAACGAGTTCTGCATCGATTCGGTGGAGGCCCCCGTGGGCCTGTACGACGACTTCTTCAGCAACTCCGATCCGAAGACCGGCCAAGACCCGGAGTGCGCATGGAACGCCACGTTCAAGCCACCGTACGAGCCCTTCTCGAAGTCGGATCCGGACTACCTCAACAAGCCGAGGACCACCGTGGACTGGTGTGATGCGGTCGCGTACTGCCGCTATTGGGGAAAGCATTTGTGCGGCAATCGCGTGGACGGCGGGGCGGTCAGTCCGTCTGAGCAAGACAACGCCGGCCAGTGGTATACGGCGTGTACGAACAACACGAGTCGGCAATTCCCGTACGGCAACGCGTACGATCCCAAGGCGTGCAACTCGGACCAAGACCGACCGGACGGCGGAACCTACACGGGCATTGCAGTCTCGCCGACCAAGTCTACGTGTCAGGGCGGCGTCCCCGGGCTCTACGACATGAGCGGCAACGTCACCGAATGGGAGAACTCTTGCGATGACCCGGCGGACGCTTCCACGCGCTGCCGGGCACGTGGGGGAACGTTCTGGTTCAAGCAAGACAGCAACTGCGCACCCAACGCTGGCGACGAGAGCGTGCGCAACGACAGCACGAACCCGTGGGTCGGCATCCGTTGTTGTTGGTCGCCTTGAGAGGTGGTGGGTCGATCCCTCAGGTGTGGGATCGATCCCGCGATATCCCGCGCACCGGCGTGAAAAAGGACTATTTTCGAGGGGCACAACGCTTGCGATGTGCCTGACATGCGCCACCGTTCCCCCTCAGTCATCTCCGCTCTCATCGCGACTCTCGCACTCGCATGCAGCGACGACGCGACAGTCACCAACGTCCCGAACGACGGCGGACCGAACGCCGACTCCGCTAGCAACCCCGACGGCGCGAGCAACCCAGACGGCAGCGGCAACCCCGACGGCGGCATCACGCCACTCGGCACGCCGACGATGGGCGGGTTGATCGGAGTGAACGGCTTCATCGACGACCCCATCGACAAGCTCGCGACGATCGGCAACGTCCGCGAATATCACGATTGGAGTTGGATCGAGGGCAACGGCAACAACGCCTATCCTGGATATCCGAACAATCAAGACAGCTACAATATGTTCAATGGCTTTTGGGACTGGGACAAGTTCTACGAAGGCATGAACGCCAAAGGGTCTATGGCATTCCCGGCCATTCAGGGCGGCGTCAATTGGTTGAACAAGGGCGCGTTGCCGCCGGTCGCCGCCAACGCAGACCCCAAGCTGCCCGGCTCGTATGGGGCGCACGCCGACGTCATGTTTCAAACCGCAGCGCGCTACGGCGGCGTGAAGGTCGCCGACAATCTGCTGAAGCTCGCGGGCGATCAGACCAGAAAGAGCGGGCTCGGAGCGCTCCACTACATTGAAGACTTCAACGAGCAGGACGCGACCTGGGTATTGCCGAACAACGCGCAGCTCTTCACGGCCGACGTCTTCGCCGCGATGGCGAGTGCGGACTACGACGGCGATCAAGGCCGCATGGGCAAGACGGTCGGCGTGAAGAACGCGGACCCATCGCTCAAGCTCGTGATGGGTGGGCTTGCCGGCGCGGGCCCTGCCAAGCCGTGGGTCGACAACATCACACAATACCTCGACGGAATGAAGGCGTGGTCCGCCGCCCACCGCGGAGGCAGCTTCCCCGCGGACGTGATCAACGTTCACTACTACAGCTTTGGCAACTCGCAGCTCGGCGACCCTATGCCAGTGCCCGCGCTCAGCCCCGAGGCAGACGACGTGAAGACCAAGCTGAGTGCCGTCACTCAATGGCGCGACAAGAACGAGCCCGGCAAAGAGCTCTGGCTGACGGAGTTCGGCTACGACACGGACTCTCTGTCGCGACTTCGCGCTCCTCCGATCGGCACCAATTCGGCCTTCATCGTCCAAGGGCAATGGATCGTCCGCTACTACCTCGCCGTCATGGCGGCCGGCTTCGACAAGGCGTTCTTGTTCCTCTTGCGAGATGGCTGCGAAGGCGGCGATTGCCACGTTCAATTCGACACGTGTGGCTTGACGACCGTCAAAGGCAAATGGGTGCCGAAGCCGGCGTACTTCTTCGTAGCGACGATGCGCGCGCGTCTCGCCTCATTGGCTTGGCTCGGCGAGCAACCCTCGAACGATCCGAACGTGATGATCTACAAGCTCCGAGACCCCAAGACGCAAAAGGGCGCCTACGTCGTCTGGTCGCCGACGAGCAAGGCGAACGTGGTGAAGGGCTACAAGCTGAACGTCGGCGCCACCGCCGCGACCGAGGTGGCTCTCGTCGATCAACAGCTCGAGGGCATCGAGACTCCGCTCTCGCCGAATATCGGCGCAGTGACCATCGACGTCACCGAAACTCCTTCAATCATTCTGGTGGACAATATCCAATGAGGCTCGCAATTGTTGCTGGCAAAGCTAATCCGCTCAGTTGTTTTCGTTCGTCGAAGGCGGCGACAATGCTACTCGCGGCTCCGCTCTTGCTCGCGTGTTCCGGCGATCCAGGGACGAGCCCCGTCGACGAAGATTCGGGCCGCAACGACGCGCTCGTCTCGCCCGACCAATCGTCGGCCAAAGACGGGTCCGTCGCGGACACCTCCGTCGTGGACTCCGCGCCTCGCGGTGACGCAGGGCCCGCAGCGGATCGGCAGAAGCCGATCTCGATTGACTCGAAGGTTGCCCCTCCCAATGGCTATTGGGAATATCTACCGCCCTACTATGACGGTACTACTCAAGTGCCGCTCTTGGTCTTTTGGCACGGCCTCGGCGAAAACGGCAATGGCATCTATTCTGCGGACGCCGGCACAGGAGACCTGAAGAAAGTGCTCGCCAACGGGCCCCCCAAATTGATCGCCGCCAACCAATGGCCCAACGAGCGCCCGTTCATCGTCTTGAGCCCGCAGCACTCGAACGGCGGCTGCCCGAGCGCGGACGAGATTGACAAGTTCATCACGTTCGCGCTTGGGCACTACGCGGTTGACCCCAAACGCATCTATCTCACCGGCTTGAGCTGCGGCGCCATCGGTTCTTGGCAGTACGTCACGAAGTACAAGGACAAAGCGGTCGCTGCGACCTTGGTGATCTCGGGGGACCCCGGCAATGCGTGGGCCGCGGACGGATGCTCGCTCGTCACCGACCTCGCGCTGTGGTCCGTGCACGGAGACAAAGATCCGACCGTCGCGTATCAGCCCGATCACGACGAGCTCCAGAACCTGTTGGCGTGCCCGAAGCCGCGCGCGGACGTTCGATGGAACGAGGTCGTCAACGGCGGCCACGACGTGTGGACGACGACGTACGATCTCTCCGCGGGCCGCGGCGACGTCTACGCGTGGATGCTCGCCAACCCGAAACCCTGAGCGTCTCCGAATTCGCGGGAGCGCGTGTCCTTCTGCGTGTCAGCGGCGACTCCCGGTGTAGGCTGCGCGTCATGCAATATCGCCAATTGGGATCCACCGGCACGCAGGTCTCGGTACTTTGTCTGGGTGCGATGACGTTCGGCGAGGCCGACGAAAAGTCGTTCATGCATCTGGTGGGGTCGGACGACAAAGTGAGCTTCGCCGTGCTGGATCGCGCGATTGAGGCCGGAATCAACTTCGTCGATACGGCCGATGTCTACGGTCAAGACGGCCTGTCCGAGCGAATGTTTGGCGCGTGGATCGCGTCACGCAAAGCCCGCGACCGTGTGGTGGTCGCGACCAAGGGTCGCTTTCGTATGACGCCTGGGCCGAATGGCACCGGAGCTTCGCGAATGCGAATCACCCAGGCCATCGACGCGAGCCTGACTCGGCTGGGTACGGACAGAATCGATCTCTATCAAATTCACATGCAAGACCTTTGCACGCCAGAAGAAGAGTTGGTGCGAGCTCTCGACGACGCTGTCCGCGCTGGCAAGGTCGTCTACTTTGGCGCGTCCAACTATGCCGCGTATCGCCTGATGGAGTCGCTATGGGTCGCCGACAAACGCGGCCTCGACAGGTTCGTGACATTGCAAGCGCAGTACAGCCTCGCAACGCGGACGCTCGAGCGTGAGCATGTGCCACTTTGCCGGAAGTTTGGGCTCGGCATGTTGCCTTGGTCGCCGCTTGCCGGCGGGCTCTTGACTGGCAAGTATCGCCGGGGTCAATCGCCTCCTCCGGGGAGTCGTCTCGCTCAGTGGAAGGAGCGCTATGCGAGCTTCGACACCGATCGAAACTGGTCGATCGTCGAGGCGCTCACGGCCGTCGCGGGCGAGCTCTCGAAACCTCCGAGTCAAGTTGCATTGGCATGGCTGCTCGCAAAGCCGGTGGTCTCTTCAGTCATTTTCGGTGCACGCACCGTTGCACAGCTCGAGGAGAACGTCGGCGCTTGCGACCTCACACTTTCACCCGAAGTCGTCACGCGCCTCGACAAGGTGAGTGCGCCCGAGCTCGGCTACCCCTACGACATGCTCAAGAACATCGACGGCGGTTGGTGACATGAGGTGACACGTGACAGGCACGCAGAGAGCGAGTCTCTGCTGATACCAATAGTGTCCAAGGTCCTCAATGACCAAGCGTTTGGCTGTCAGTGTCGTTTGTGTGGTGTTACGTGCTTGCAGCAAGGAGAAGGTGGTCACGCAAGACGCGGCTCCCGTCGAGACACATGTGCCGTCCAAACTTTCGAGTCCACGACATTCGAGTCTCAGCTCGCTGACGCCGGCGAAGTGGGCGAGAAACGTCGGCGCTCGGAGCGTCGGGATGGAGACATTGATTGGCGGCTTCTTCTTCTTCGATCGATACGCGTCGCCGAGCCTCGTCCACTCCGACACGTTGAGCGCGCTCTGGACGGAGATGTACGTCGCATCCTGCACCTCAGCGAGCTTCGCATTGCTCAGCGCGTCATGGATGATGCAGGCCCGGTCGGCGTTGATCATCCTTGGCATAGTCGACGCGCGAGCGAGCAAGTGCAACGTACTCTCCGCCACGTCAGCGTCTCTCTAGTAAGGTTGTTTGGATGGCGAACATATTCAAGCCTCCCGCAGCCGTTCCATGGGACGCGCGGCCGAGCGTAGTTTTAGCCGGATCCATCGACATGGGTACGGCCATCGATTGGCAGAGCGAGGTGGAGCGCGGGCTCGCGGCGGTGGACTGTCTCGTCCTCGACCCTCGGCGAGACGATTGGGACTCTTCTTGGGAACAGTCGATCCAAAACGCGCAATTCCGAGCGCAGGTCGAGTGGGAGCTGGAGGGCCTCGAGCGCGCTACCGTGATCGCGATGTACGTTGCGCCCGACAGCAAGGCACCTATCACGCTCCTCGAGCTCGGGTTGGTCGCGCGGGCGAACAAGGCGATCGTCTGCGCTCCAAAGGAGTTCTGGCGGAGTGGCAACGTACACGTGGTCTGCGAGTGATATGGCGCTGCTCGCGTCGATGATTTGCAATCGCCCGTGGAAGCGACCCGCGTCCGCCTGACCGCACCAATCATCCCTTGAAGGTGCTGGGGCCGAAGTCTCCGAACGGCTCGTCGCGCTCGCGCACCGCCTGCTTGAAGCCAACCTCCGCGGCGCGCTTTTGGAAGTCATGACCCTCCTTCGTGTGGCGCGCGATGCCGTCGAACACTGTGCCCATGATCTGCGTGGCGGAGAGCCCCGCGGTTGCCACGGTCTGGTTCAAGAGCAGCTTCATCATCACCAGTTGGTTCACGGGCATTCGCGCAATGCGTGCGAGGAGGATCTCGAAGCGTTCGTCCAGTTTCTCCTTGGGCGCGGACTCGGTCGCAAGGCCCCACTCGGCTGCCTCTTTGCCTGACAGGCAGTCACCGGTGAAGAGCATTCGCTTCGCCTTTTCGAGCCCGATTCGGAAGGCCCAGATTGCAGTCGTGGGTACGCCCCAGACGCGCGCCGGCGGATAGCCGATCTTCGCCGTGTCCTCGATCACGAGCAGATCCGAGCAGAGCGCCATGTCCGTTCCACCCGCGACGCAGAACCCGTGTACTTTACATACGACCGGTTTGTCGGAGTGGAATAGGCTCATGAAGCCACGGACGTTGCGGCTCATCATTTGGTAGTCCACTATCGGGTCCCACACAGCAGACGGGTCGTGGTTATGCATCACGACCTTTGCATCGAGCGGTGACCCGCCGCCTCCATCAGAGTCGCCGAACGCGCCGTCCATGATCCGTTCTGCGCTCGCCACTAGATCGTATCCGCCGCAGAAGCCCTTCCCATTGCCGGAGAGGGCGATGACGTGCACGGCGGGATCGAGGTTCGCACGCTCCACGCACGCTTCGAGCTCGCGTGGCATCTCCAGCGTGATTCCGTTCCCGCGCTCGGGCCTGTTCAACACGATCCGCGCGATGCGGCCCGTCACTTCGTACGTCATGGTCTGCATCGGCATCGTGCGGAAGCCGACCGCCAAACCGCGCTCGCGTCAAGCAGCGAGTGGCCTCAGTGGCGATTGACCTGACAGATCGAAAGGTGCGGCATGAATGCAGTCGCTCCCGGGCTCGCCGCATTCCCCCATCGACTTGCAAATGCGAACGCAGCCGATACTACCTTCGGAGACCTCACCTTCGGGAAGCCCATCGGGCAGTTCTCGCTCGGACGCGCGATGTGATCCTCCGCGCTGCCCGGGTAGGGACACCGAGCACCACCACCCGTCGCCACAGCTGCGGCCTTGGGCTTCTGTCATGTCTTGATCTTGCCGAGATCGGGATCGATGCTGTCGGAGTCTTGGCAGGTGCTGCCGTCATCGCAGTCGCCGTCCGTCTCGCACCAGTCCACGCACACGCCTTGGGTGTTGCGCGTCCAGCCGTCCGGGCATCCGGCGGGCTTGGACTGCTTGGCCGAGGGCGGCTTCTTCGCGGTCGCGCTCGCAGAGGGGGCCGCGCTCGCAGAGGGGGCCGCGCTCGCGGAGGGAGGGACTGGCACAGCAACCCTGGAACACATCGCAGCGCCGATTCGAACGAAGAGGCACGCTCAATGTTCTCGGAGCTGGACGACGCCGTGGACTGAGCGAGGAGGCGAGGCCAGGTCTCACAGGACGTAGGCTCGCATCTCGTGATAGTCCGGGATCATGCTTCGATTGGGGATCGCGGGCCTCTTGGCTACGTGCACGCTGGTTTTTGCCACTGGCGCTTCTGCGCAGCTCTCTTCGGGCGAGGGCGACGACGTCGAGCGGCTTCATCGAGAGACCATCCATACGCGGCGCATGCTCGCCGACTCGGTGGTCGTGATGGGCGTCGTGAGTGCCGTCGGTGGCGGCGTGCTCATCGTCCCCAGTGGTGACGACCAGGCCTGGCGGTTCGCTGGAGTGAACACCGCGATCTTCGGCGTCGTGAACACGGTGGTCGGCCTGCTCGCGCTGTACGGCATCGGAGCGGAGGAGCGAACCTGGGAGTCGGAACTTGCGCGCGCGGCCCGTCGCACGCCCGAGGGGTTGGCCCGCGCGAAGCTTCACGCGGCGCTGGACGAGAGGCGCGAGTCTGTAGGACACGCGATCAACCTCGGCCTCGATGGCGCGTATCTCGGGGTCGCCGGCACGAGCATCATTGCCTCGCAGCTCGGTGTCGATCACCCTCAACGATGGCTCGCGAGCGGCGTCGCCATCGGCATTCAAGCCGTCTTTCTCGTCGGCGTCGATCTCATCGGTCTCGTGAGATCGGCCTCTTATCATCGCGCGTTCGTCGAGAGCCTCCTGCCCAGCTTCGCCGTGACACCCACTCCGACGGGCATGGAGCTGCGTATGGGGATGGGCGGCGCCTTCTAAATAGAATGCACGATGTCATGACCGGAGAGCGGCAGACGCAACTGCGCAGTCAGCGCTAGGGCTCGCAACCGGGCGAGCGGGCCCGCGCATCTCGTCCATGACTCGAGCGACGCGGCGAGCTCGCGACTATGGTGGATTGATGAAGACTTGGTCGGCTTCCCTCTTCGCGCTCGCCCTCGCCTGCACGCCACCCGCGCATGGACCGGCAGCGGCCAGGCCCGCTCCGATCGCGTGGCTGGACTTCGGCGCGGAAGCGTTTGCGCGAGCGAAGGCCGAGCACAAACTCGTGATGGTGGATGCCGGCATCGAGGGATGCACCGCGTGCCGATGGATGCAGCAAGGCGCCTATCATGACGCGGCCGTGATTCGTCGGGTCCACGACAGCTTCATCGCCGTGAGTGTGGATGCGGACCAGCGACCAGACCTCGGTGCGCGCTTCGAGCCCTGGGGTTGGCCCGCCACACTCTTCTTTTTGCCTGACGGTAAGCAGGTATTCGCACTTCAAGGTAGCGAAGGCGCCGGTGAGTTTACTCAGCTACTCGATGACCTCGTGAGCAAGCAGAGAGCGGGCACATTGCAACCGAGTGCCACCGGCACATTGGCGCACTCCAACGCCAGCAATCTAGAGGCGGTATGCTTGGACGCTAATGCGCAGTTGGCAGCGCTCGCGGACGACACGGGTTGGGGATCGATACGCGTCGCCATGATGCCGCCCTTCGAGCATGCAGTGCTTCGAGGTCACGCGCGAGGCGACGCGGCGCTGACGAACCGTGCGCGCGCCGTCGCGGAGGGCGAGACGAAG
>JAYVYD010000187.1:0-9248 GCA_043784605.1 Myxococcales bacterium
CGAGCGGGCCGTGCCGTGTCGGCGACGCCGGCACACTGCAGACGATCACCGGCGTGCCCAACCCGAATCACCGCGATGTAATCGACACTCCCGGTCGCCGCTTCAGCGTCGACAACACGATGATCGAGACCCTCTGGGTGAGCGGAACCGTGATGTTCTGAGGGAAGCCCCCTCCCGAGGTTGGGGCTGAGAGATCAGACCGGGCACGGGCACGGGCACGGGCAGAAGAGGTACACTGGCTCGCATGCGTGGGTGTGGACTGCTCGTGATCGCTGGGGTGTTGTTCGCCTCACGGTTTGCGCTCGCCGACGATGCGGGTGTGCCCTCGGTGTCGCCGGACGCAAAAGAGGCGATCGAGATTTGGCCTACGCTCACGCCTGCGGGGGATGTTCCGGGCGCGGCGATGCATCGCCCTCTCGATGCGGATGGTGCTCTCGCGCTGCGTGCACAAGAGCTCGACGCTACGCTGCGCGACGCGGCGCAGGACTTGGGGTTCGAGATCCCGCTCGGACAAACGTCCGCACTGCCGAGGTCGACGCGCGACGCGGACATCCTCGCTCGCTCGGCGACGGGCACCGGCAAGTGGGTGGTGAGCCCGCGCATCGAAGCCGCGGACAACGACACGTTCTTGATTCGACTCGTCGTCGCGCCGCCGAACGCTCACGAGTTGCGCGTGCGCATCGTGACCGTGAAGGGCTCGGAGGTCTCGGTCAAGGGCCTCATCATGCTGCGAGATTCGCTCGCTCCGTCTTCGTCCGCGCAAGCCGCGAGCAACGAGCAGGCGCTCGAGCGCGCCGGTCAGCTCGCGGACCTCGGCTCTGTGCCGCCCCCGCGATCGCAAGGCCGCGCGATCTTTGCCGTGAACGGCGCCGTGCTCGGCGGCTTCCTCGCGTTCAGCCTGCAGCGTGCGTCTGTGAACAACATCGACAACGCGGATGATCCGCGTGTTCTCTTGCCGCTGCTGACGCTGGGCACGGGGGTCGGTCTCGGCGGATCGCTGCTCGCCGCAGAGGAGTGGGACGTCACCACTGGGGCCGCGTGGTTCCTATCTGCGGGGACGTGGTGGGGCGCGGCTTCGGGTTTCTTCCTCGCGAGCGGCACGAACGTGCAGCCACTCAACTCGCGATACCTCTACGGAGCCGCCGGCGGCATGGCCGGCCTGGGGTTGTCGATCTTCGCGCTGACACGCAGCCCTGTCGATGACGGCGGCGCGCTGCTCACGCACTCGGGAGGCGCGCTCGGTCTGTATGTCGGGAGCATCGTGGAGCTGATGGCGCGAGGCTCGTTCGATCGACCGCCACCACTCGGACAAGGCATCGGAGCCGCGGTGGGTGTCGTGGGCGCCGGGATCTTGGCGACGCAGGTCACGATCTCGCCGTCGCGTGTCTTGTTGTTGGATCTCGGCGTGGGTCTCGGCGGATTGGTGGGCGGCGCCGTGTCGAGCCCTCTCGTCTTCGGCGACGTGACGCAGTCGCAGACGCGAGTGTTCTTGATCGCAACGCTCTCGGGCTCGGTCATCGGCGGAGTCACGGCCGCCTTCTTGACGCGCAACCGAGCAACGCCGAAGGTCGCTTTGTTCGGCGAGCCAGTGATCGGACCGATCGGTTCGAGCATGACCAAAGAGGGTCCGGTACCGGCGTACGGATTGGGTTGGCGAGGCACCTGGTAGCTGATGAGTCCCACGCAGCTGCGACGTTGACTCTACGTGCTCAGAGACGAGAGCAGCGCAAGGCGGAGCTCGTTCATCGTCGCGTAGCGCGCGCCGGCCTCTCTCGCGAGGCACTTGCGCACGACCTCCTCGAGCACCGCGGGGACGTCCGGCACGTGCGTGCGCATCGTCGGCGGAGCGACCAGCAAAACGGCCGCGCACGTCGCCATTTGTGTGCTCCCCCCGAACGCCGCCCTCCCAGTCACCATCTCGTAAAGCACCGCGCCCATGGCCCACACGTCGCTCGTCGGGCCGACGTCACGCGACCCGAGCATCTGCTCCGGGGACATGTACCGCGGCGTGCCGACTGCCGCGGTGTCGGTGATCTCGCTGGACTCCGTCTCTGCGCTCACGGATTTCGCGACGCCGAAATCGAGGACCTTCACGATCTCGCCGTCCGCCTCCTTCGCGAGGAAGATGTTCGACGGCTTGAGATCGCGGTGGATGATCCCGAGCTCGTGCGCCGCGGCGACGCCGCTGCATGCGTCCGCGATCCAGCGCGACGCACGCCGCCAATCGATGCGCTGCTCTTCTTCGAGGCGACGATCGAGATCATCCCCCTCGAGGTACTCGAGCACGAGGTACGGAAGGCCACCGCGCGCGTTCTTCAGGTTGCCGACGTCGATGAGGCCGCACACGTGCGGGTTCTTCAGCCGAAGCAAGACGCGCGCTTCCCGCGTGAAGCGCTCGAGCACTTCGTCGCGCGAGATCCACTGGTGCATGAGCAGCTTCACCGCCGCGCGCTCGCCCTTCGGTCCCCGCGCCTCGAACACCGCGCCGACGGAGCCTTTGCCGAGCGGTCGCACGATCGTCCACCGCTCGTCGAGCACGTCGCCTGGGACGAGCGGCGACTCGGCGGCCGCGACACGGGCGGCGGCCAGTTCGCGTCGGACGCGTAGCTCACGCGCGATGTGACCCGCGAGCGCTCGAAGGCCCGCGAGCTGCTCGGGGGCGAGGTCTCGCGGGACGTAGTCGAGGACGCAGAGCGTGCCCAGCGCCGACCCACCATCGACGCGGAGCGGGACGCCTGCGTAAAAGCGAAAGTTCGGCTTGCTCGTGACGAGCGGAGAGCCGACGAAGCGCGGGTCGTCGTGCGTGTCACGAATGACGAGCGCGTCGTCGACTTCGAGAGCATGCGCGCAGAACGAATCGTTGCGGCTCGTCTGTATCTCGACGAAGTTGACGCGCGCCTTGAACCACTGTCGATCCGCGTCCACGAAGGTAACGAGGGCGACCGGCGCGCCGCAGAGCTCGGACGCGATGCGCGCGAGATCGTCGAACGCCGCTTCGGGGGCCGTGTCCAAGATGCGGACATCGGCAAGCGCGCAGAGACGCGAAGCCTCGTCCTTGGGAATCGGCGCTTCTCCCATTGAGCTCACTGATTATCACACGCGCAGCCGCGCTGGAGCTTCCCCAGGCGCGGGGCGATCGATGTAAAAGAGATGCTCGCGCCCGTACGTGCTTCGCGTCTGCAAGGACTCCTCACTCACTCGACAATCGCTCGGGATGCGCGCAAGCAGCTCGCGTTTGGCGAACGCGATGTCGGGGATCTCGCTTGGACCGACCTTGAGGACACGCGTCTGCTCCGCAAACGGCGTGAAGACGACCAGCACCATCCGCCGCTCGAACGAGGCGATCGCGTTGTCGAGGATCTTGCACCACTCGAGATCGTGCTCGAGTACATGGCGCATGAGCAGGCAAGGCGTGCGCGAACGATAGAGCCGCAAGTCGGCGACGACATCCGCGTAGCCTGCGCTGCCGTCCACTCCACGATAAGCGCTCGCGCGGACGAACTTCGAAGCGTACGCCGTCCCGCAGCCCCAATCTTCGAGGTCACCGTACCCGTCGAGGAACGCGACGGCCTTGCGGTAGCTCGTGTCGTCTCCGTAGGCGAAGCGACGCCTGAAGCGGTACTCCCACGGCCCCTTCGCCGACCCCATGCGACGCCGGAGCAGCCGAAGAGGGTGCAACACGACGTCCGCGATTGTGTAGACGATCTCGGTCGCACGCCGCTTCACGCTTCAGAGATATCACTGCTCTGCTCCTCGACGCGACCCAGCTCGGCCACGCGTTCGAGCAACTTGGACGGCGCGACGCCTTTGCGGCGGTCATAGCTCAATCGAAAGAGCCATAGCGCTCGCCCGACGTCCTTCGTGCTCTTGATCGCGACGACAGTCCCGATGGCCGCCCACGGCAATCGCTTGGCCGCCTTCGCCTCGACGATCGCATCCGCGACGCTCCGAGAGAACATCACGTGAGCCTCACCATCCAGGTGGATGTGGCCGACCTCGTCCTCACCGACATAAAAGTCGGCGCCGTCGATCTGCTCTTCGTCTCCCAAGAACCAGTGCGCGCGTGCGTGTACGTCTGGCCACGACGACACCGCGTCCAACACCTTCTGTGCGAGCTTGGGCAAGGTCGGCGGAGGTTCGAAACGCCCTTTTTCCGAGAGCTTCATGGTGATGGGATGCTCCAACCGAGTGTCGTGTTGCGCGTCTAGTTCGTCACCTGGGAGGAGTCTTCCGGAGCAACGTGTACGTCGCGAACAGATCCTTTTCGAGATCGACTTTCTCTTCACCGACGTCCCACGCGAGGATCTTCGCCATCGCGCGGACCGGGCCGGTGTCGTCGCGGTCGAAGGCGATGACCTCGAACCCCGCACCTTCGATGGCGGTCTGGTCGCGCGCGCTGAACCATTGTCCCGCCGCCCGGTCGCGATAGAGCGTTCGCGGGGCGACCTCCGGCAGATCCTTCGAGGCCCGCAAGAACTCGCGCGAGAGATCTGTGCTCACGAACGAACTCATCTTGAGCGCATCGCTACGAATCCGCGCGACGCCGACCGTCGACGACTCGGATGAAGCGGTCGGGCCCACCGCGCTCGGCACCGCGCCTCCCGCTTTTGTGCCTGCGCACGCGGAAAAAAGAAGTGCAACCGAGCCGAGCGCGAAGAAGAGCCGCATGACGAACTCGTATAGTCGACTTCAGCGAGGTTGTTATGCCGTCGTGGCAGCGGCAATCGAGACTCGTGAGCGCATTGCAACTGGGCACCTGCAGGATTCTTCTCGTCAGTGGCAGTCTGCGCCGCGGCTCGGTCAACGAGGCTGTCTTGCGTGCCGCCCTCGCTATGGCGAGAATCGCACGGACCACGACGAGGTGAGATCCGTGAGACGCAATCCCGACGCTGAGAAATGCATGGGGCCGCTTCAGCTCATGGCTTGGCCAGCTTCATGATCGCGCCCTTCTGATTGGTAGCATTCGTGACTCCCCAGATCGTCCAGTAGATGGCGACGTCGTCCACCGCGATACCCCACGGAGTCGTTTGGTCAATGGCGAGCTCTCTGGCCTTGCTGCCGCCATTCCTGGATAATCCGCGGACGCCACCATTGAAGCCGTTGGCTCCCTGGGCGTGACCGGGCCACCAAGTCCAATAGACGTTATATTCGTCCGCGGTGATGCGGATGATGGGGTCCTTGCTGGACAACATAGTTTCTACGTGGGTCCCGTCCGTCCAGGCCGAGTGAAGTACTCCGTGGTCGAACTTCGTTCCGACTTCGCCCCAAAACACAACTGACCTATCCGCTATCAGTGGCTGCGGGTTGTCTTGAGTGCCCGCGAAGACGGTCTCCGCCCCGCCGTCGAGCGAGACGCGCGACAGTGTCGAGTCTCCAACGCTGCCAAACCACGTCACGTACGCGCCCGTCGGATCGACCGCCAAGCCGGTGAGGGAGCGACAGCAAGGCGATCCGAGCAGCTTGACTGGCGTGCCTCCGCCGATCGGCATCGTCATCAGCGAGGCGTCACTGATGAAGGAGTTGTCTCCTCGTTGTGTCCAATAGAGAGCATTGCCTTGCAGCGCGAGCTCCATGGGCTGCTTGATGTCGAACGTGAGTGTCTTGGGTACTCCGCCGCCCCTCGGTGTCGTCTGCACCGCGCCACCGTCCGCGCCGCTCGTGTAATAGACATTCGTCGAATCGACCGCGAGGCCCCAACCAGGAGACCCCAGCGCGATGTCTTCTGGCGCTCCGCCCGAGGTCGGCATTCGCATCACGCTGGCGGCTCCCTTGGTGGCCGTCCAATACAAGAATCCGTCCTTGACCACGATGAGGTTGGGGAACCAGGGGCCTTCGGCAAGCAGGATCGGTTGGCAGGTGCCACCACTACACATACCGCCCAGACAACTATGATCGCACACTCCGCAGTTCAGCGCATTCGTGGCAGTGTCTCCACATAGGGACTGCGTCGTGTCGGGCTTGCCGGCATCGATTCTGAGGGGTGCCGCTTCAGGGAGTCCGTCGCAGGCCGTGGCTCCGAGCATGAGCGACAGCGCGAAGAGAGAGAGAGCGGCTCACCACGGGATGGAGTCTACACCCTCAGGCGCAAAGACGTGGCCGTCGAGAGTGGCTGGGGGAGGCCGACCGAGTCAGTCGTCGACTGGCTTCTTCTTTTTCGGCTTGGTCTCTTCGTCTTCGTCAGTGTTCTTTTTCTTGTTGGGCTTCGCGTCTTCGTTGTCTGCGTCGTCCGCATTCTTCTTCGGCTGAGCGTCCTGTTCGGACGAGTCCGCGTCGACGGGCTTCGCCTTGCGTTTTCGCCTCGAGGCCCGCGGCTCGTCGCAGTCGACGGTGCAGGCCGAGCCTGGAACGTTCGCCGTCTCACCCTCGGCGACCATCTTGGCTTCGACACAAGTGAGTGGCCCCGGACCCGTGGGCGCCGGGCAGTACCAGACTCTCGACGAGAACGTCATACCGAGGAACGAAGTATTCTCGCCATACCAAGACTCGCCCGTGACCGTAGTGGTGCTTGGCATCGACGAGTTGACGCTCACGCACCCGGCCGCGCCCAGCGCGCAGAGGCCGAGCAACCCATTGCGGAGGCGGCTCATTTCTTCTCCAACGGCTTTTGCTTGGTCTGGTAGCAAACGGGCTGAGCCCCCGTCGCGTCGCAGCTCCAATAGGTGGAAGAGAACAGCCCGGACTGCACGACGAAGGCTCGCCCCTGCACTGAGGGTGTCGCAATCACATAGCTACAGCCGATCGTGAATCCGGTCAGTGCGACTACGCACATTATTGCTCGCAAGCGGCTCATCCCCATACTTCTCCCTTGAAGACCCTAGTCGATACACGGTTGTTGTTCCAAATCCCAGCAATTCGAGTCGAGACGGAACGAACGCCAAAGGCCCCCCGGGAGAACACCGGAGGCCTTAGACGTGGCGAGCTATGGGTCACCCAGCGCCGCGCTGCTCGCCTGAGCGCGACGGACTGTTGGTCACGCGTGCGAGGCCCCATTGCTGGCGCCGTTCACGCCGCTGACGATTGCGGGGTGAGCGTGATGAGTGGCCTTCGTGGCGCGTTCTTTCGCGACGGCCTCCACCTTGCTCGCGAGCATGCGCTTCTGCGCCTTTCGCGGCTCGATGCCGAACTCTCGGGCCTCGTTGCTGTCATCGCCGTAGAGATTGACGATGTAGCTGCGAAGCGACGCGAAGACCGGCGTGAGGCTCGCGCGCACCGCATCGTCGTGCTTGGTGAGGCGTTGCAGCGTTGCGCGAGTGGTGTCCATCTCACCCTGGTCGGCGAGTGGGTGACTCGTGGTTGGCGGGCCGTGGGCTCTGGGTAGTCGGAGGGCGACTCGTCGCTGTGGCGCGATATGATGCGGTCGGCGACGTAATCCAAGAGAGGACGCGAAGCGAGCCCCAGGGCTACTCGCGTTGAAGGCGTGGGCGGAGGGAATCCATGCGTTCTGGCCGCTCGATCCCGCAACTCTCCGGCAAGGCTCTCGCCAAGAGACGGGTCGCATCGGCGCCCACGGCGAGGAGCTTGCAAGCGTTCCATTTCAGCTCAGTGTGGAGAATGCAGACTATGTCGAACGCGCGCGCGTTCTTCGCGGAGTGAAGGCGTCCGTGAGGTTTCTCTCGACCGAGCCATAGCTCGGACCCATTCGTCGTATTCCGATGTCGGGTATTTACCGGGTGCTCGGTGGCGGCGAGAGTGGCGGGCGAGCGCGACCGATGGATCCCGATTGGGTGCGGGCGATTCGCGATCAGTGCGTTGCGGCGGGCGTGCCGTTCTTTTTCAAACAGTGGGGCGGCGTCCGCAAGGGGAAGAGCGGACGAGATGCCGGAGGCCGTTGCGTCGCGATCGGCGCTTCGGATCCTGGCTTCGTAGGTTATACCGACTACGGTCGACAACTCGCTCCTGTCCCCCGTCCAAGGTAGCAGCAAGTGACTACGCGCCCGCACGCCCCGGCGCCCATACCACTTCTATTTTAGCACCCCACAGAGCGCTTCGAGAACCCATCGTTCAAGATCATGTCCGCTAATGCCAACCGTCCGGGATGCACCCACTTCGAGATAGTCGCCGAGGGAGAAGATAAACTCAACTGCTTGGATTGCACTCGCATCGATTGGCGAAAGCGCTAGGTTGTGTCGAGAACACGGGGTGTTTCCGACGAAACTGTTTAGATGGAGACGTCGAGGAGGTGAGTTCTTTGTCGGGATACCAGCGACTTGAAGCTGCCCACTCGACCCTGCAAGGTATCGAAGCATTCCCTTCGAGAAATAGTGTTCTCCCTCAATGTTTCGCGAGCAATCCTCCAGCGTTCGCGCATAGCACTTCGGGTGCGCGAGACCCGTGCGTGGACCCGTTGGCCGTGTATCCCGTGTATCGGATTGCGCCCGTTCAAAGACATATCGATTTTGGTCGCTGATCACTCGCCCATCAAGGCCGCGCTCGACAGCTGCATCTCGCGACCGCAGCAGACTTGTGCGAGCTTCGCACTGCCGCAGGGACAGGGATGTTGAGGCGCGATCTCGATCACTTCGATTCCTTCTGGTAGCTCTTACAGCGGTGCCGGGCCCGCTCGTCACGCTCACCGACTTCGGTGCGTGCCAGGCCAGATCTCCCTCTTGTAGTGGCGGAGGTCAGAGTAAGCACCGAACGCTCGCGAGTCACACGTCGCAAAGCACGCTCCTCGTGGGGCCAGAACTGCGCCCTCGACATCGATTGCTTCATTGGTCATCGACGCCGTTCTCCGCATGCGCCTTGCCGCGTGACGTATGCCAAACCGCGTGGACTTTGACGACGTCGTTCACCTCCTCATACGAAAGGTAAACGCGGTAGCGCGAACGCTGGAGGCGAACCCGATGGATGGCCACGCCCTTCGTCACAGCGCGAGCCGACGGTTGGGGTCGTCATGAGCCGAGTCAGCGTATCAGCCAGCTCGGTCGAGAACACGTTCGACGCGGAACGGTGGGCGTTCCACCAATCCTCAATCCGCTGAATCTGAGTGGCACCTATGACGTTGCGATCGAACAGCCGATCAATCAGCGCCTGCTGCGACTCCATCGGGTCGCCGCAGAGCCCGAGCCTCGCCGCAGCGCGCTTGGCCAACACCTCGCCGAACAATCGTAGTTTGAATAGCGTGACCGATGGGTCGATCGCGAACTGCTCTTCGGCCTGCGTCCCCAAAGCGACGAGTCGCGCATCGTGGTGTGCGAGAAACGCAAAGTTCGGCGTCGGCGTCGGCACTCGAGATGCAGTCTACATGC
>JAYVYD010000188.1:0-7065 GCA_043784605.1 Myxococcales bacterium
GTCTTCCGACGAGATCGGCTCGATCGCCTCGAACGTCGATGTGTTCGGTGTGGATCCGACTGCGCAGACGTTCGACAACCCGGACATCGACGCGCACAAGGCGGAGCTCACGATGTCAGATGTCTCGCTCGTGGATCGAAAGACTCGCAACGTGCCGCGGGCGACGTTCGACGCGATCGACAGCGGAACTCCACTCGTGTTCGAGGCGGACGGGCACACGCTTCGCGTCGTGGGGACGTTCACCATCGGCGGAGGTTTCGCCGCGGACGGCTTCATCGTCGTGTCCGACCAGACGTTCCTGCGACTCTTTCCGCAACGCTCTGCGGGCGCGCCCAATCACGTGTTCATCAAGCTCCAACGGGGTGCCGATCCCGCGCAGGTGAGCGCGCCGCTTCGCGCACTCTCGCCGAGCTACGACTCGAAGGTCCACACGGTGGACGAGGCCGTCAAACAGGACCAATCGTTCCAAACGACGCAGCGCCCCGCGGGACTCATCTTCGGATTCGGGCTGATCATCGGCGTTCTCGTCGGGATCATCATCGCTTACCAAGTGTTGTCCACCGACGTCGCGGACCACCTGAAGGAGTACGCGACGTTCAAGGCGATCGGCTATCGCCACGGTTTCTTCCTGGGCATCGTGTTCGAAGAGGCGTTCATGCCGCTGGACGGCGGCGATCTCGTGACGGCAACGGGCGACTGGCGCTCGCCTCGGACCGGGTCGGCTCGGTCGGCGGAACTGGCACGTGCGGCACAGACCCGGCGCCCCTCACGTCGCAGTTGGGCGCCGCCGGATATTACGTGCAGATCGCCCTCGGCGCGAACGGCAAGCGCATCGCGGTGTTCGACTACATGGCGCCATCGCCGACGCTCGAGGCCGGTGTGGTCGTCTGGCGCGAGCCGTGAAGTATTAAGGCTTCGCAATCGGCATGTGGCCGGTGCGCGCGTGCTGGCTTCCCATCTGCGTGGTGAGCACGGTTGTATTTCCGCCATACGATCCAATCGTTGACCACAGACCCGAAGTGACTGTGCGCTTTGCCACGCGAGGCACGGTCGAGAGATCGATGTTCAAGATTCCATCGACCCAAACCCTGAGCACCCCATCATTCATGTTCTCGTCCGACGAAAACGTAAATAAAAATGACATTGCCGCTCGGCCCGTTTCCGTTGATCTCGAGCCACATCAATCCCTGCGAGCCTCCTTGATAGAGAGTGGTCGAATGGTGTTGCAGCTCGGTCACGTAGTATATCTTCTGCCCAGCGGGTCCACCTCCGCCGCCGGGCGAGCCCACGGGCGTGTACCCAAACCAAACCCTGGAGGCGAGAATGGGTCGGTAGGATCTTTGGTATAGCCGAAGAGCGGCGCGCCTTGCTCGGGCCCGCCACTGTTGTCCAACTCGATGGGGAAGGTGCCGCTCCAATCGTTGCCAATGGTCGGCGTCTTACTGGTCATGGGCTGGTCCGTGATGACCGTGAATCCGTTGGCGAGGTTCGGCCAACCGCTCATAGGTGCCGCCGCGTCACCTCCGTCCGTGGAGGAATAAAGGGCCCATCGACCTGCGCGCTGTCACTGCGATCCATCCCCGCGTTCAGCAGGCATTGCTCGGCGGGGCGAGCCGTCGAGCGCAGGGTAGGTCCGTGTTGGTATGTCGCTCGACTTTGCCCAGTTGCTCAATCTTTGCGCACCTGAATCGTGCGATCGACGACTCCAGCGTTACTTGGCGAGCCGGCGAATCTCGCCCGTCGAGTTCGCCCAGTACACGCTAGTCGCGTCTTGCGCGAGCGCGGTCGGGAGGGTCTGGTTCGGCACGAGCAGCTTCGGTGTCGTGCAAGAGCTTTTGCTGCAACGATAGACACCGCCTCCGTTCTCGACCCAATAAACGTTGGTCGCATCGACGACGAGCGCCGTAACCGGCGTCTTGGTCAGAGTCTTTGCGAACGTCGTCGGCGCGCCACCGATGGTCGCGACGGCGTGGATCTCTGCGGCTCCTCCTGCACCATAGAACACGGTCGTGCCGTCCACCCCGAGTCCGATATAGTCGGAGCCGGAACTGTCGGCGTCGACCACCGTCTCCATCTGATTGCTGCCGAAGGGCGCCTTGCGTATGCCGCCGTTCTTCTGTGGGATATCCAACTTGTAGGTGCCTGAGTTCAGCCAGTAGACCTTGCCTCCGTCGATCGCGACGTTCGTCGGGTTGGGCTGATCGGTGACCAAGAGCTTGAGCGACGCGCCGCCTGCAATGGGCATGGACCACACGTTCCCGCCGGTCTGCTGATTGTAGTTGGTGCCAACCGAGTAGTAGATCCTGCTGTTCGTCGTATCGAGCACCATGTCGTTGGGCGCCACAACGTTCGCGATCGAGGTCGGTGTGCACGACGCCGTGGTGCAGTGATAGATGCGGCCGGCGCACGCGAAGTACGCGTCGGTCGCCGTGGCGTCCAGCGATTGGCATGTGGCACTACCTACGTCGAGGAGCGTCGCGACGTTCTTGCCATCGAGGTCCGAGCCGAAGGTGCCGCCGCTCTGCTGGCCGGAGCTCGCGCGCGTCCAAAGCAGGCGAGTGGGCGTCGGCACGAGCTTGGTCACTGCGGTCTGACCCGTGACCAGCGTCGTCGCCTGACAGACGCCTCCGGTACAACTGCCGCCAACACAGTCGTGCCCACACATCCCACAGTTCTTCGCGTCCGAAAGGGTGTTGACGCAAGTGGCTCCGCACGCGACCTGCCCATTGGTGCACGCGCACACGCTCTGGGTGCAAGCCGCGCCGCCAGTGCACGTGTCGTTGGCACAACACGCCGAGCCGGGGAGCCCGCACGACGCGTCGGCTTGACTGCCATCGGGGAGCGGCTGCGGTGAGGAGTCTTTTGAATCGCCGCCATCTTTGCCAGGCTGCGGCTGGATCGCCGAGTCGCCGACACACCCCACGAGAGATACGAGAGAGAGGACAAAAAAACGCACGATAAAGAGCGTACCTGGACACGCGCGCGGATCAAGCGTCACGATGAGCTTATTGGCGTGGCACTCGCCGCGTCCACCTGCCAAATTAGCGGATCAGACTGCCTTTGCCGTGGGCGCGTCCATGTGTGGGCCGTCCGTCATGACCAGGGCGGCGCTCCGGGCCGCGACCACGAAGTACAAGCGCGGCGTGCTCAATGCCTCCACTCTGGCGAAGTAAGGGCCCAAGAAGCGCTTTGTCGACCGATCAAGAGCGTAGCTCTCGCGGCCTGAGCACGTAGTTCCAATCGCCATGGAAGTCGTCCCTCTCGATTCTCGGTTCACCAAGTTCTTTGGCAGAGACCCGCTTGCCGATGGGCATTTCCGGCAGTCGAGGCGCGCGCACAACAAGACCACCCTAGTTGGTCGTGCTCCCAATGAGGTTGATGATCGTTTCGGCGGCGCGATGGTCCGCCTGAAACAGCATGTGAACTACCTGGTCGCTCGTGATTGAGAGGACCGTCTTCTTGCCAGTGATCGGGCTCACGGCGCCGTCGTCGTACTGGCGTGAGAGCGCCTCGCGGCTGTCGAAGAACGTCTGCCCCTGTCGACGTGATAGAAGACTGGCGTGATCGCGCTGACATTCGCCCACGGCACCATCGAGCTGACGGGGCTCACACAAAGCGATCCGCCACCGCACGACGCTCTCACGTTCGACGCGAGGAGCGGCTCGTTTCGGGCGCCTGCGCATCGCTACGCAGACATCATCCGCGCGCTCACGCGAGCGAAGGTCCCGCACGAGGATCGCGCACGCGCCTACGCCGTGCTCGCGACTGGTGCGCGCGCCCACCGCGAGCCTCGCCCTTACCAGACTGAAGCTCACGCCGCGTGGTCTGCCGCGCGCGGTCGCGGGGTCGTCGTGTTGCCGACGGGCGCGGGCAAGACGCACGTCGCGCTCATGGCCATCGACGACAAGCGTCGAAGCGCGCTCGTGGTCGCCCCGACGCTCGATCTCGTGCGTCAGTGGTACGACTTGCTCGGCGCGACCTTCGGCGAGCCCATTGGACTCGTCGGTGGTGGCTCTCACGAAGTGCATCCGATCACGGTGACGACGTACGACTCGGCGCACCTCCATATGGAGCATTTTGGGGCTAAATTCGGCCTCGTCGTGTTCGACGAGTGTCATCACCTTCCGAGCCTCGCGTACGCCACCGCCGCGCGCGCGTGCCTCGCGCCGTATCGACTCGGCCTCACCGCCACACCTGAACGCACCGACGGTCGGGACCTCGTGCTCGACGATCTCGTCGGACGGATCGTCTATCGCAAGGACATCGTCGAGCTCTCTGGCGAGTACCTCGCCGAGTACGAGACCGAGCACGTGGAGGTGGAGCTCTCTTCCGAAGAGCGCGCCGAGTACGACTCCGAGCGCGCCGTGTACATCGCATTCATTCGCAAGAGCGGCATACGCATGGGCAGCCCGACGGGCTGGAGCGACTTCATCATGCTCTCCTCCCGCTCCGAGGACGGCCGACGCGCGATGGCCGCGTACAGACGCCAGCGCGAGATTGCGTTTACGGCGCCCGCCAAGCTCGCGTTCCTCGAGCACTTGTTGCACCTCCACTCGGACGGCCGCGCGATCGTCTTCACCCAAGACAACGCGACTGCCTACTTGGTCTCGCGGCGATTCTTGCTCCCGTGCATCACGCATCAGACGAAGATCAAAGAGCGCAGCGCGATCCTCAAGGGACTATCGGACGGCACGTTCACGGCCGTGGTCACCTCCAAGGTGCTCAACGAGGGCGTGGACGTGCCCTCGGCGAACGTCGCGATCGTACTGTCTGGAAGCGGATCCGTGCGTGAGCACGTGCAGCGCCTGGGGCGTGTGCTGCGCAAACAAGAGAACAAACGCGCCGTGCTCTATGAGCTCGTGACGCGAGCAACTACAGAGTCCAACACGAGTGAACGCCGGAGAGAGCACAGTGCGTATCGTTGAACGGCCTAGCCCCCTCCTAGAACATGGGGGAGGTCGGGTGGGGGCTTACGTCATGGCGCTCATCGCACTATCGCTAATCCGTTGTTCGTCGCGTGTGGACTCACTTCGGCTGAAAACACCCGCAGCCACTATTTACGGAGTCGCAGCTTGGCGGTGTATGACACTTACCGCCTCCAGGCAGGTTGGCCGCGACCGCTCGGCACTCCGGGGTAGGGATGCAAGTGGCAGTCACGCGCGCAACCACAGAGCCCAACACGAGCGAACGTCGGAGAGAACACAGTGCCTATAGGTAGTGTTCGACTCTCTTGCGCGCTTGATGCTGTGGTCCTCACCCCTGACGCGGCCCTCACCTCACGCGATCGTCGTGACGCGCGCGAGCCCTCTCCCAAGAGGGGAGAGTGCCAGAGCTCGACAAAAACTTCCCTCTTCTCGTGTGGGAGAGGGGCGCGAGGGTCGCGAGCGAGGCGCACCGGATCGCTCATCGCATTATCGCTCATCGCATTATCGCTCATCGGTTGTTCGACGAGCGATGTCGTGCGCAAAGACGGTGGCGACGCCAAGTTCGTTCCCACTTGCGAAGGCATCGGCCTCACGTGCTCTCCGCCTTCGTGTCCGGCCAACATGGGAGTGTTCGCGCTAGAGGGGCGGCCCCCATGCCCCAACGGCGGCGGGTGCTGCGAGGCGTGCAATGCACCCAACGTACTCTCGGGATCGATCTGCATCACGGCCGGACAGACCGAGTGCAACCAACGTGGCGGTCAATGTGCCAATCAAGGAAGCTGTCCCGCGGGACTCGTGAAGGGCGGGGGCACGTGCGGCGACGGCGTGACCGTTCCCTTCGCGCCGTGCTGTCTCCCGATCACGGACGGAGGCTGAATCTTGCTGCTCCCCGAGCACGTGATGGCGCAGCGGCGAGGCGACAAACTCGTCCTCAAGAAGATCGACGACGCCACACGGGCGCGCGCGTTGCTCATCGCGAGAGAGATGGTGGGCATCGCGAGCAGTCAACAAGGCGCCTCCCGTGCGGACGTAGAGGCCGCGCTCGAGTCCGTGGACGCACTCCCGAAGGACGCGCGACTCAAGACGGGGCTCAAGAAGATCGTGCTCGACCGCTGCGTCTTCGAGTCCGCCCCACCGCTCGACTCCGAGCTCGTTCGGCGAGAGCTCTTCACGCGAGCGGCGCGCGCGCGCAAGGAGCACGGGCACGTGGAGCGTGAGGCCGTCGTCAATGAAGTAGCGGAGCTCCTGAAGACGGACGCAGACACCATCGACCGCGCGATGTATGCCGATTTGCGCGCGGCGCACCCGCTCGTCTCGTTCGAGCCGGTGACTCCCGCGATGCTGGCGCACGAGCTCGAACGAGGCCAAGCGCAGGCCGTATTGCTGCGCGCAGAGAGGGTCGCCGCGCGCGTGAAGTGCTCCAGCGCAGGCTCGCTACGAGAGCTCTTTCGTAAATTGAAGTTTCTCCGATTGCTGTTCACGGTGGCGGAGGACAAGGATGCCTTCGTCATTGGCATCGACGGTCCGATGAGCCTCTTCGAGGCAGGGACCAAATACGGATTATCTCTGGCCCTCGCACTGCCGGCGTTGGAGGCGTGCGACGAGGTGGTGCTCGAGGCGCTCGTGCGGTGGGGCAAGGAGCGCACGCCGCTCGTGTTCCGCTGGGAGGGCGGTAGTCACCCAGACGGCGTGGCCGAGAGCGCGCTCCCCGACGAGGTCGAAGCGCTCCGCAAAGCGATTAACTCCGGCGAGTCCGGCTGGAAGGCCAAGCGCGGTAGTTCGATATTGAACTTGCCTGGCGTCGGCGTCTGCGTGCCCGATCTCGTGTTGGAGAAGGACAAGAAGAAGGTCCACGTCGAGGTGCTCGGCTACTGGAGCCGAGACGCGGCGTGGAAACGCGTGGAGCTGGCCGAAAAGGGCCTCGGCGCAAAGATCGTCTACTGCGTCAGCTCGCGGCTGCGCGTGAGCGAGGAGGTCCTCGCAGAAGACGCGCACGCGGCGCTCTATGTCTACAAAGGCGCGCTGAGCGCAGCGAAGGTCACCGAGCGGGCCGATAAGCTCGTTTCGCGATAGCGTTCCCCTGCGATGGATCGACTCGAGTTGGGGCCGGTGGTCGCGATGCGATCGCCGAATATCAAGT
>JAYVYD010000189.1:0-2248 GCA_043784605.1 Myxococcales bacterium
GAGGCGTGAGCGCTCCCATCGTCTTCAAAGGCACTGCCCCAACGGTGGACACCGCAACGACCGCCAAGCTCACACCAGGCGCAAAGGGCACCAAAGGACCGGGCGGTGGCTTGGGCAACGACGGCCCAGACGGACTCTCCCAAGCCACCTTCGAGTGCAAGGCACCGCTGTGCAATTGAGGGCCCGTTCGCTATGTCGCCCATTGAGTGCACGCGATGACTCGTTTGAAGTGGCATGAGGCGCAGTTCGACAAGCCCAACAAGCCCGAGGATCGCCATCTCGAGAAGATTCTCCATGCGCCCGAGGAGCCGCGAACCCGGTTCAACACCACTCGCGCCATGTGCTCATTCAAGACCCGGATTCATCAACGGATGGTAGCCCCATTCAGACGGTCTCAATTTCAAGTGGGGGAGACTTTGAGCTGAAAGGCGAGACGACGACGGTGTCGGTTGAGGATGTCGACAGCGCACTGTCGAGAGTTGCATCAACCCACTCGCGTGGCCTTCGAAGCTGCATGATCGGCCACAAACTCGTCCAACAGCCAGGAGGGCAGCGAGATACATTGACCGCGTGGTGCTACAACTTTGCAGGCTTGGAAGCAACCAGCCGAGAACCCTCCCATTCGCCGAAGGGCGTCCATACTTGGGGATGGATCCTCGATTGTGTACCCGTCGAAGAGTTGAAAAAAAAGAACAGAGCCAGCATCTATTCGCACCAGTCTAAACGGTGACTCGACGGCCCACTCTGGACTGACCACGTCCTGAGGGGCGCGATGAATGGTGGGTATGGTCCAATCGACGAGCAGGTCGCCCGGATCAAGTCTGCGAAGACCGGTCCGATTGCGAAGACGGCGACCGAGCCAAACCGACCGGCAATCAACACATGGGTGATCAATAACAAGCAAGTGCTGATGGTCACAATGTATCGATGGGGTTGGAGACCGGCCTTCAAGAATCTCGACGAGGCTATGTCAGTTTACGTGGGGCGTATCGACAAGATTATCGCGAAACTCCAAGGCAGCGAAGCCATTGACGTCCAGGCAGGATATCCCGACGCGTTTGGCGCGGCGCTGGTTAGCGCGGGGTGGAATCAGAGCACAACTCATGCGAAATCGGTTCGTCGTAGCCGAGCGCGTGCGGGCGCGCACGGAGGCCATCCAGCGTCTCGATGTCTGGCAGCTTCCCGAGTTCAAAGACATAGTGCGCGCGCGCCCCCTCGGGATACTCATCGAGCCAGACAATGATTTCGCATCGAGCGAGGTCTTTGGGAATGTTTGCCGTCAGAATTCCGTCCGTGTCTGTCGATCCGTGGCCCCGTACAGTTCCGTGAACGAGATGATACTTTTTGTTGGCAATCGGATATTTCAGCCCGTCTCGAAGACTGCAGTTCGTACTGCACGCGACGGGACCTACCAACGCGGTGCTCGTGTTCCTCGTCACCCTGTCCGCGCCCGGCGGCGACCCACCCTCGGTACCCGGAGGGATCACGCCCGGCATCGTCACGAACGCCGTGCCGATCGCGGCAAGCGGTGATGTCGTCGTCGCAGCCTGCTCGTCATGATGCGTCGAGCACGAGGCCGCCGCTGCGATCACTCCAAGAAACCCGATGCCGAGGGCGGCGAACGTTGTCGACCGCGTCCATTGGAACCGAGCATCGCTCGTCGATTGCTTGCCGCTGAAATGTTCATCCGTCATGGAATCTCCTCGAGTATCTGCGGGCGATTGGACTTTGGTGTTCGACCCTATTGCGCGCGCCCACCCGAGAGGCGGGTTTGTCCTCCCATAAGTCCGAGGGTGCGGCCGATATCGGCCGTGACCGCAGCCGACGTTGGCCGCTATGCTTCGCGTACATGTCAACGAAGAAGTCACGCGCGCGTGCGGGCTCAGTGCTGATCAAAGTAGATGCGAAGTTGAAGAAGGCTTACGACACCCTCGTGACCGTGATCGCAGCCGCTTCCCGCCAAGAGGCGGTCGACTTCGATCAACGTTGGGAGGCCGCCGCGGCAATCGTCGACCACGATCCACCGCTCTATGTGATGGGCGGGTACAAGAACGCCGACGCGTTCTATCGAGAAGTCATGCACGAGGAGCCCCGCGTGGCACGCCGCTGCACGCGCGTCGCCAAGTACGCGAGTCCAGAGGAGGAGCAACGCCACGGCGTCTCGAAGCTCGACGCGGCGCTTGGCTTCATCGAGTCGAAGCTCGGGCGTGCCCTCGTACACCCGCCGCTCCCCGTCGCGTTCGAGCGC
>JAYVYD010000190.1:0-1826 GCA_043784605.1 Myxococcales bacterium
GTCATTGGCGTCTATCCACAAGGAAACCTCCCGACCTACGAAGTAAAGACGTCAGATGGAGGTGCCGTCCTTTGCTCGAAAGAACACTTGTGGTCAACACGCACGCGCAAACAGCGGCTCAAGGGCGAAAGTCCCTCCGTTCGCACGACCGAAGAAATCGCCAAGACATTGCATCGAAGCGACAAAGGGCTCAATCACAGCATCCCCTTCGCGAACCCCGCCAGATTCAACGCTGAAAAGCCGCTCAAACTTCACCCCTATTTGTTAGGGGTCTACTTGGCAGACGGGTGTTGTGGGGAGAGCAACCCTTCACCTCTCTTCACCAGCCCGGAGGCCGACGTTATCGGAAGAATCGTTGCGGCCCTGCCCGAATGTGACGTGCTCGTCTCTGCAAGGCCGGACATAACGTGGAGGGTAAAACGCAAAACTCGGAGCAACCAAAAGTGTGAGACGTCCGTCTTGCTGCGTGAGCTGGGGCTATTCGACAAGGACTCCTTCCACAAGTTCATCCCCGAAGAGTATCTCCGCGCGAGCATCGACCAAAGAAAACAACTGCTTCAAGGGATCCTTGACGGAGACGGACGCGTAAAAAGCGTAGGAACCAGTATCGAATACACCACCGTATCTAAGCAATTGGCCGGCGGAGTGGTCGAACTTGTAAGGAGTCTCGGAGGGCGAACGACAGAGGCAACGAGAAAGACACGATTCACTACTATGAAGGGCAAGAAAAAGTTCGGAGCCAAGTCTTGGCGAATCCAAATAAGCTTCGCGAACGAGATCTTGCCTGTCTCCAGCAAAAAGCATCTCAGCAGATACAAACGAGTAGTTCGGCTCAAAGAGAGGTTCATCAAAAGCGTCAAGCCTGTCGGAAATAAGCCCTGCACCTGCATCCGTGTCGCAGCTACGGACGGTCTCTTCATCACCCGCGACTACCTCGTCACTCACAACTCGACGCTAGCCTTGCAAGTGGGTTGCGAGCTAGCCGACGCGCTCGAAGATCCGTGCAAGGTGCTCTACCAGTCCGGCGAAGAGACCCCAGCTCAAATCCGCCAACGTGGTGACCGCATCGCCCCAAAGATGAGCAGCATCATGCTCTACAACGAAACAGAGCTAGACAAAGCGAAAACGCACATCCTGGAGTTCGACCCAGACATCTGGATCATCGACTCGATTCAGACGATGCGCGCCCCTGGCATGGAAGAGGTGCGTCCCGGCAGCGTGCTCCAAGTCCAGGAGTCCACGGGGTTCATTACGGGCATTTCGAAGGCTAGGGGCATCACCACCATCATCATCGGCCACGTCAACAAGGACGGCGACATCGCGGGACCCAAGACACTAGAACACTTGGTAGACACCGTGCTCAATTTCGACGCCGAGCGCTCTACGGACATCCGAGTTCTTTCAGCGCTGAAGAACCGATACGGAGCGACCAGCGAGGTCGGCGTCTTCAAGATGGGCAAAGACGGTCTCGTCTCCGTGGATAACCCCTCCGAGCACATTCTTCGAGGCAAAAAGGCGGGTCCAGGCTCAGCGCTCACGGCGGCGATGATGAAGGCTGGGGCGGGGGCAGGCTCACGGGCGACCATTCTGGAGGTCCAATGCCTCGTCTCTCCCTCTCGCGCCAACAGCCCCAAGCGCGTCATCGAAGGGTACGACCGCAACCGTCTAGAGATGCTCCTCGCGGTGCTCGGCAAGCACACCGACTTTGGAGCGCTCGCGGCCAATGACATCTACATCAACCTCGGCGGAGGGTACAAAGTCGAAGAGAACGCGCTCGACATGCCCGTGATGCTTGCGCTCGTAAGCGACTTTTTGCGCAAGCCTCT
>JAYVYD010000191.1:0-6859 GCA_043784605.1 Myxococcales bacterium
TTGATGAAGTTTCTTCTCAGATCCAGAGAACCTTTTTTCCGTTTTCTGCAAATGGCTATCCTTCAATTGTAAGAAATCATTTGCCTAATGCCGTGGAAGACGTCATTCGATTTCCAGGATTTGACTGGTTGGTTGTTGTGCTCGATGTGGATGAGGGCAGTGCGGAAGAGAGAATTATTGAGGTGGAGCAAGCTTGTCTCTTGGCCGGCCTCACGGATTCGCCTGTTAGGTTGTTCGTAGTGCCTCAAGCTCGGTGCTTGGAGAGTTGGTTTCTGGGCAACCGGCGTATAATAAGCGGCGGGCCCCCTTCGTATGTTGCCGCTCTCCGCGATTACTATGATGTGCGCAATGATGATCCTGAAAAAATGGGTTTTCCGCGGGGTTGGTCATGTCACGCCCGATTTCATTTTTTTTATTTGAAGGAAGTGCTTAGAGCAAAGGGCGTCAGATATTCCAAGAGTAATCCCGGTGATACCGCCACGGCTACTTATTTTCGGGCTCTTGAAGAACGGTTGTTGGCGCATCCAGGTCAAATGGTTACGTTTCGTAGATTTCACGCTTTTTTAAATTCTTTGTAAATTTGTAGAAAAGAGTAAAAAGGAAGGATGCGGAAGCGCGGGTCAGAGTGCACTTTTGTCCGAAAGTCGATTCTGACCCCGTTTTTTGCCGCGCTGCCGCGCAATGGGCAAATCGCCAAGCGCCCGAGCGCCGACTCAACCGCGCCCCAGTTCCGTCGCGCGCCACAGGTACCAGCTCGCGACCGAGCGGTATGGAAACCCGGGTCAGAGTGCACTTCGAAACTGGGGTCAGAGTGCACTTTTCCCCAGCTTGGTGCGACAACGACAACTTGTCTGTGGGAGATCGCCGCGACGACGTGCCGGAAAGTCGACTCTGACCCGGGAACGATGTCAGTTCCAACTTCTGGGTGCGTGGACTGACGAGCCGACGGAAATCCGAAAGTGATGTTAGAGAAGATTTAAAAATTGTTTACACATTTGCGCTACTACAGCTTTCCGCTACCTGGTCCACACAGTAGGGGGCTGGTTCCGCAACCTGACGTACCGCCGGGGCTCGACGCGATTGTGCTCAAGTGCTTGTCCAAGAAGCCCGAGGGTCGCTACACGAACATGGACGCGCTGTTCGCCGACCTCGAGAAGTTCCAGACGGGGGCGATGCCCGACGCCGTCAACGAGATGATGGCGCGCTCGGGCGGCTTCAACGTGCCCGCCGACTACTTCCGCACGAGCGGCATGCCCGCGCCGATGCCCGCGACTCCTCCGCGAAAGAGCGCGAAGTGGCCGCTCTACGCCGGCATCGCAGGCGTCGTCACGGCGATCGCGATCGTCGTCGGCATCTTCGCGAAGAGCTCGAACTCCAGCGCAGACATCAAGAGCGATCCGGCGACAGTGACCACGACGACGACAGCAACCGCGCCGACGTCGGTGAACGTGGTGCCGGCCGTCGCGACGCACTCGGTCGTCGTAGCGCTCGACCCGAGCGACGCGAAGGCGACGATCAACGGACAAGACCAGAAGAACCCGGTGGTCGTCTCATTGAAAGACGGGGAGAGCGCGACGCTCATCGTGTCGAAGGCCGGCTTCGTCGCGCAAACGCTCACGGTGAACGCGACCGACGCGTCCCGCGTGCTCAAGCTCGCTCCCGTTGCAGTCGTCCCCACCGGAAACGGCAGGCCGAGTGGCGGCACCAAGCCCAGCGGCGGTACCAGGCCCAACGGCACCGCCACGCCGAGCGGCGGCATGGGCAACGACTCAGACCCCTGGAAAACCCACTAAGAAGAGGTTCGCCAAAAGATCGGGAAGATTAGTGATGGAGATGAGGATTGTCGCCCCTCCTCAACTTCCCGACCCTTTGATCTTTTTGTTCCGCACTCTTCTCACGGGGTCTTTGCGAATTGGGTTCCGTTGAACGCATAGCGCAGGTGATCGATCTTGCCCCACGGCAACAGCAGCGGCTCTAGTGCGCCGGAGCCTGGCTGATCTTGCGCCCACGGGTAGGTCTTGTCGGTCCAGCCGGTGGCGCGCCCGGGACGTACGTCGACCTCGAAGTGCTTGCCGTCCGCTGACGGAACGAACTGCACGAGCCCTTGCACGCGCTTGCCCGACTGCTCACGCCCTGACTCGATCGAGAACACGCGCGTGAGCGTCTCGCCTTTGACCTGGTAGACGAACATCACGTCCATGTCGACGGACCCTTGTCCTGCGGCCGACACGTGGCGAACGCCTCGCACGATGAGGTCCGCAGCGCCATCTCCCGTGAGATCACGCGCGGTCAGCTCTTTCACATCCGCCGCATCCGCGAACTGTGAGAGCGTGATGAACGCGTATGCGGAGCCGCCCTTAAAACCGGGGCCGAAAACGACGATGTCCTTGCCAATGAGCACGACCTTCTCGGGGCGCGAGTCACCGTCTACGTGCACCTCGAGGCTCACCTTTGGACGAACGTCCGCTGCGACGTGCTGATCGGATTTGTACTTGTCGAGCAGCGAGCCGCTCACGTCAGCGTTCCGTTGAACGGTCGGCGTCGCGGGCTCCGGTGGCTTCACTTGTTGCACGGCGGTCACTACGGCCGCGGGTCCGGTCGGCGTCTGCGCGACCTCTTTGCTCTTGGTGAATTTCTGACCTTCGAAGCGAAACGTCTGTGACCGGACGGCGCCCCAGGGAAGCAACACGGGCGCGACGTCGCTGGCCGTCGGCTCGCGGTAGGTGGTCGCGTCCCAAACCTTCGCGGGCTCGTAGGTGATCTCGATCTCTTTGTTGCCGACGCGCGCGGCGTTGACGATCTGCTTGTCGCCGCTCGTGATGGCCATCTCGTGCGCGAACGTCGTGGTCGGCTCATCCGAGAAGAAGCTCCACACCTCGAGCCACTCACGCTCGCTGGAACCGGCGAATTTCCGCCTGATCAAGAGATCCTCGCGCCCGCGACCCGTGACGTCCCGAGCGTCGAGCCTGACGAGATCGGCGCCGAGATCGCGATAGAAGAACTCCTTGCCGCCGCGGTACGTCGAGCCGACGACGGTGACCGTGTGCTCGAAGACGGCGATTCGCTCCTTGGTGCCGTCGCCATTGATGTCCGCGTAGACGTCTGCGCGAGGCGTCGCCGCGAGCAGCCCCTTGGGCGTGAGGTACTGCTCGATGAGCGACTGCTCGGACTCCATCGGGAGCGCCGCGAGATCGACGGGGTGACCGACGTCGCCTTGGCTCGTCGCGAGCACGGCCTTGATGCCGGACGAGCCCTGCGCGTCGTAGTAACGGCCTGCGCCGCGGAGACCCACGCGCGTCGTGCGCGCCTCCGGGAACGCAGACCACGGGATCGACGCTTCGAACGAATAGCCCTTGTCCATGGGAGCCTCGACGATCTTCGCGCCGGGTACTTGCTGCCCCTTCATCGGGCCGCTCGCGTACTTCACGACCCCGGCGGACTCTCCCGGCTTGCCGGCGTACACGCCGACTTCGACCGCGCTCAGCGCGCCAGTCGATGGGAACGCGATCACGAGAGACGCGTGGTCCTCGTCGTCACCGAAGCGAGCGGTGCGGTAGAGGCCGCTCGTCGTGACCTCGCCGCCGAAGTAGATGCGCGAGTCGTCGTACTGGAGCGCGCACGAGAACACGGTCCCGCTCGCGGTGCCGCTGATCGCGGTCTTCGCGGGGGCGCGCGCCGGCCACTCGCGCAGCGTGCCGTCGAGCTTCACGGGTGCCGCTTGCTCGACGAGGTCCAGCTTGAAGCTGCCGTTGACACCGCTGCTCTCGTAGCCGCCGCCGGTGGAGCCGAGCAGGCCGCCTTGTCGCGCCGCGAGGTCGCCGATGGAGTCGTCCGCGCCGTTCGCGCCGCCCCCGTGCGCGGCGTCGGGACCTTTCCCGATCGCGCCGCCACACGCCAAAACAAGGGACAACGCGAGGATCGATACGCGACGCATGTGGCCCATGATCATACACGACCAAGGCGCGAGTTGACCCGCAGATGAGGGCGATGCTCAAGTTCGCTCATGAACGACTATCGGTCGAAGCTCGACGCGCGCGCAGACGAGTTGGCGGCGATTTGCGTTCACGCGGGAGACGAGCCAGACGCGTGGGGCGGCCTCGAGACTCCGCTCGTGTTGTCGAGCGCGTTCGGCTTCGAGGACGCGGACCACGCGGCCGCCGCGTTTCGTAAAGAGAACGACGCCTATATTTACGGTCGCTGGGGCAACCCCACGGTGCGTGCGCTCGAGCTCAAGCTCGCCGCGCTCGAGGGCGCAGCGGCCTGCTGCGCGACGGCGAGCGGGATGGCGGCGATCTCGGGCGTGCTCATGAGCGCATGCCAGAGCGGCGATCACGTAGTCGCCCCTCGCTCGATGTACGCCGAGAGCGCGCGCCTCTTGAGAGAACGCCTCCCTCGCTTCGGGATCACGACGACCTTCGTGGGCGCGGACACGGCGTCGTACGCGGCGGCCATCACCGAGCGAACGCGTGTGCTCTACATCGAAACTCCGTCGAACCCCGTGCTTCGCGTGACCGACATCGCAGCAGTCGTCGCGCTCGCGCGCTCGCGCGGTCTGTTCACGATTGCCGACAACACGTTCGCGACGCCGTTCGCTCAGTCGCCGCTCGCGCTCGGCGTTGACGTGGTCGTTCACTCGATGACGAAGGCGCTCGGTGGTCACGGTGACGCGATCGGCGGCGCGATTTTCGGGTCTTTAGCGCACGTGGAGCGCGCGGCGGATCTCGTGGTGAAGGGCTTCGGCGGTGTCATCGCGCCGTTCACCGCGTGGCTGGTCTCCCGTGGCTTGCGGACCTTTCACTTGCGGCAGCGCCAGGCCTGCCTATCGGCGGAGGAGATCGCGCGCGCCCTCTCGGAGCGCCCAGACGTAGCGACGGTTCACCACCCTTCGCTCCGCTCACACCCGCAGCACGCACTGGCGTCGGCGCAGATGCACGCGTTCGGATCGATGCTCGCGTTCGAGCTCGCGCCCCGCGGAGAGCTCTCCGCGATCGAGCGAGGAAAGCGCACGCTCTCGGCGATCAAAACCATCACCCACGCCGTGAGCCTCGGAGACGTGCGCACCCTCCTGGTCCATCCCGCGTCCACCACTCACTCGACGATGCCCGCTCCTGACCGGCTCGCTGCCGACGTGAGCGACGGCCTGTTGCGTCTGAGTGTGGGGGTCGAAGGGACCAAGGCGCTGATGGCCGACCTCGAGCGAGCTCTCGCCTCCTAGAAGGGCCGCGGCAGTGCGCGCAAGCGCTACCAGGTGATGCTTGATATCTCAACGATCTAACCACGTGGGTCGATCTGTGGTTACGATGCCCGCCCGATGTCTCAGCGGAAGAGCCCTGGAGTCATGCATGGCGCTGGCGAGATCGTCGTCAAGGGTGCAAAGCAGCACAACCTGAAGGGCGTCTCCATCACGCTGCCGCGCGGCAAGCTCGTCGTCTTCACGGGACCGAGCGGATCGGGCAAGAGCTCGCTGGCGTTCGACACGATCTACGCCGAGGGACAGCGCCGCTACGTAGAGTCGCTCTCCGCCTACGCGCGTCAGTTCCTCGAGCAGCTCGCCAAGCCGGACGTGGAGCGCATCGACGGCCTGTCGCCCGCGATCGCGATCGAGCAGCGGCCGCTCTCCAAGTCTCCGCGCAGCACAGTTGGCACGGTGACCGAGATCGCCGACTACCTCCGCCTGCTCTACGCACGCGTCGGCGTGCCGCACTGCCCGAACTGCGGCAAGCGCATCGAGGCACAGACTGTCCAGCAGATCGTCGATCGCATCGCCTCGCTCGGAGAGGGCGCGCGCCTGAGCGTGCTGTCGCCCATCTGTCGGGGTCGCAAAGGTGAGCTCAAGCTCGAACTCGAGCGGCTCAGGCGAGACGGCTTCGTGCGTGCGCGCATCGACGACACCGTGGTCGACCTCGGTGACGAGCTCCTCGTCGACGGCAAACGCCCGCACGACCTCGACGTGATCATCGATCGCGTCGTGCTCAAAGAGGGCCTGAAATCGCGGCTCACGGACTCTGTCGAGCTCGCGCTCAAAGTCGGCGAGGGTCGGCTGCTCGTGATGCAAGAGGACAAAGAGCCCTTCTGGCTCTCCGAACGCTTCGCGTGTGTGGATTGCGGTATCTCGCTGCCTCCGATCGAGCCACGCATTTTCTCGTTCAACGGCCCGCACGGCGCGTGTCCGACGTGCGAGGGCCTCGGGTCGCGCGTGGTCGTCGATCCGGAGCGTACGATCGGCGACTCGGCGCGCAGCCTGCGTGAGGGTGTCGTCCTCGCGTGGGGGCGCCGCGGCTCGGTCGCGTTGAGCACTGAGCTGGCGCGCGCGGTTTCGGTTCTCGGCGTCTCGCCCGACGTGCCGTGGGGCAAGCTCCCAGAGGAACACAAGAACGCGATCCTCCATGGCGAGAGAGGCAAGCGCGGCAAGAAGACGTACGAAGGCGTCGTGCCGCGACTGCAGACGCGCCTCCTTGGAGAGTCGCAGCGCGACGTCGTCGAATCGCAGGATGACGATCCAGACGAGAGCGAGGGCGGAATCGGGGACGACGAGCTCGGACGCTTCTGCGTCGTGCGCACCTGCACCGTGTGTCGTGGCCGCCGCCTCCGACCCGAGGCGCTCGCGGTGAAGCTCGCGGGGCGCGACATCGCGGACCTCGGCAATTTGCCGCTGCGCCAGCTCCGCACGCTCCTAGACGAGGTCGGCAAGGCAGGAGGCAAGCTGTTCTCGGCGCGCGATCTCGCGATCGCAGAGCCGCTGTTGCGTGCGGTCGCGGGGCGGCTCGGGTTCTTGATCGACGTCGGCCTCGACTACCTCACGCTCGATCGAAGCGCGCAGACTCTCTCGTCCGGCGAGGGTCAGCGTATCCGCCTCGCG
>JAYVYD010000192.1:0-31612 GCA_043784605.1 Myxococcales bacterium
GCAGTCGCGCAAATCGAGAGTGACAGCATTTCAGGTGCGTGGGGATTCTCGAACTGGGACACCACCGGCCTACCGATGGGCATTCTCTTCGCTATGACGTTCTTGATGATGATGATCCTACTCGTCACGTTGAAACGCCGCGACCCGGTCTGATTTCGGGCGCTTGAAGGGACGCCGGCCAGGACTGGCGACCACGGATGCCGGATTGTAAGCATGCTTACGATTCGGTCGGTTCTTCACAAACCCGGAGGGGACCCAGCTAGGACTGGCGACCACGGATGCCGGATTGTAAGCATGCTTACGATTCGGTCGGTTCTTCACAAACCCGGAGGGGACCCAGCCAGGACTGGCGACCACGGGTGCCGGATTGTAAGCATGCTTACGATTGGGTCGGTTTCTACGGCTGGGACTTTCGAGAGCCTCCCACCGCTATTTTCGCAGGGCGATTGCCTGTCGCGATATCGCGTCTGCGAATCGCTTGGGCGACTCGGGATGCGCCCGCAAAAATAATTCGGGCTCCACCACCTCGAGCTCCATCAACCGAAGCAGCCCCTCGAGCACGACAGCGTCGACGCGCGCGTAGAGCCATCGCTCGTGGGTCGCCTCGAGCATCTTCGCCGCTTGCTCCAGCAGTTCGACGGGTGGGTTCGGCTCGAAGACGACGCTACCGCCGTGGTCGGTTTGCACGCGAAAGTCTCCGGCCTTTGGGACCTTTCGGAGCGCGTGACTAAAGCGGTTCGCGAAGAACACGAACGTCCATTCGCCTTGAGACGCGACGTTGTCGAGGTATGGCTGGAGCATCAGTCCGCCTGTTTTCAGCACTTCTCTCGCGGGCGCGTCAAATTCACCGGCACGCACGATCGAAACGCGATGCGTGCGTGACGCGTTCGCCGAGAGAGAGGGTTTGATGACCGCCTCGGTCCAACCGCGACCCTCCATGCGCGCGCGCAGATCCGGAGCGTCGCCCTGCGCGATCCACTCGGTCGGCACGACGGCTGCGCCGTTCGCGTCGAGCGCTCGTAAATACGACTTGTCCAAGAAATGGACGCACGCGCGATTGGCGAGGCGAACATCACTGTCGGCGACCGACCGCAGCCAGGACGTGAACTCGATACCTCGCGTATACCAGTCCCACGGTGAGCGGATCACCACGAGATCGAAGCTCGTTAAAGACTTCGCCTCGCTCCCCCACTCCACCGGCACGACCTCGATCCCGAGGTCTGCGAGCGGAGGGAGGGCGAGGCGATCGTCCTCGGACAGGTCGATGAGGTCGCGCGAAGTAATGAACGCGACGCGCATCGGACGCCGCTACTTCTTGACCTTGTCTTTCTTTTTCGCCTTCTTTTCGGCGACGGTCATCTTCGGCTTGTTGTTCTTCTTCGGCTTCTCTTGTCCCTTGGCCATAACGGTGTCTCCTTGATCGACATCGGTTCGCTCTGCGAACCACCGACCAAAGAGTACACAACGCGGCGCTCGGATCGCCACTTGTCTCGCCTTTCGGCGAACGACAACACTGAGCCGTGGGCTCCGGCTCCTCAGTTTGCGAACACACGGGGCGTCGAGTCGTGCGAGTCTCGGCGCCGCTTGGCACGCCTGCGAGTCCATCCCTGGGTCACCGCCGTTATCGCGACGCTCGCGATGAGCGTGAGCTACCTCGATCGGCAGGCGCTCGCGGCGATCGCGCCCACCGTGCGCAAGGCGCTCGACCTGTCTCACGCCGAGTTCGGCTGGCTTGGGTCGGCGTTCGCACTCTCGTACCTCGTGGGCGCACCGATCTCGGGGCGCCTGGTCGATCGCTTCGGAGCTCGCGCCGCGCTCGCGGTCGCGGTGCTCCTGTGGTCGGCCGTCGCTGCGGGGCACGCGTTCGCGGTCGGCTTCGCTTCCATGATCGTCCTGCGCGTGCTGCTCGGCGCCGCGGAGGCTCCCTCTTTTCCTGCCGCCGCGCAGACCGTCCGCAATGTGCTCCCACCGTCGCAGCGCTCGGCGGGCTTCGGTCTCTTGTTCACAGGTAGCTCACTCGGCGCGATGATCGCGCCTCCGCTTGCCGTGCGGATCGCGCGAGATCATGGCTTTCGCTACGCGTTCGTCGCCATCGCGATCGTGGGCCTCGTGTGGCTCCCGTTCTGGCTCGTCTTCGGACCGCCACGCGTGCAGGAAGCTCCGACAGACCGAACGGGTGCGTTCTGGCCTTTGATTAGGCACCCGAGCATGTGGCGCCTTGCCGTCGTGGTCGCGACCTCCGCGCCTGCGATCGGCATCGTACTCAACTGGTACTCGCAGCTGCTGGTCGAGGCGTGCAACGTCCCGAAGGACGACGTCGGGCACTATCTGTGGTTGCCGCCGCTGGTGTTCGACGTTGCGGCGATTTCGTTCGGCGTGCTCGCAAGCCGACACGATCGCATTGCGCCAGGCGGCTCGCACAGGACGCTCATGCTGATCGCTGGGACGCTCACGACGACGCTCGTCTTCGTGCCGCTCACGCGCGACCCGTGGCAGGTCATTGCGCTCGGAAGCACGACGCTCGCAGGCGGCGCCGGCATGTACGTCCTTGGCATCGCGGACGTCATGCGTCGTGTGGCGCCGACGTCGGCAGCGACCGCGAGCGGAATCGGCGCGGCAGTGCAGTCGGTCGTCGGCATCATCGTGGGTCCCGTCGTAGGCAGGGTGGTCGATCGTTCGCACTCGTGGACGTGGGTGGCGATCACGATCGGCGCTATCGCCCTCCCCGGCGCGATCGCGTGGTCGATGATGCGTGCGGACCTGTCCAACGAACCCGCTCGACACTAGAGTCCGCGGCCAATGGGCTACGCTTCGCTGCGAGAATGCGTCGATGACCTCGAGCGAAGGCGTGAGCTCGTTCGGATCGATGCGGAGATCGACCCTTACCTAGAAGCGGCTGAAATCCAGCGCCGCGTGTATGTCGCTGGTGGGCCTGCGCTCTGCTTCGCGCGACTCAAGGGCTGCGCGTTCCCCGCAGTGAGCAACCTCTTCGGTACGACCCAGCGCGCCCACTACATCTTCCGAGACGAGCTGGACGGCGTGCGTGCGCTCGTGGCCGGCAAGGTCGATCCGATGTCTCTGCTCCGGTCGCCGCGGCTCATCGCGAAGGCGCCGTTCGCGGCGATGCACTTGTTGCCTCGGTCCACGCGGCGCGCGGCCGTGCTCGAAGAGCGCACGACGCTCTCGGCGCTCCCCGCGATTACGTCTTGGCCGAAAGACGGCGGGCCCTTCATCACGCTGCCGCAGGTCTACACCGAAGATCCCGCACGGCCTGGGTGGAGGCACTCCAACCTCGGCATGTACCGCGTGCAGCTCTCCGGCAACCAATACGAGCACGACGGCGAAGTCGGTATGCACTACCAGATTCACCGCGGCATCGGCGTGCACCACGCCAAGGCCATAGCGCGCGGCGAGCGCTTGGCAGTTAACATCTTCGTCGGTGGGCCACCCGCTAACACGCTGGCCGCGGTGATGCCGCTCCCCGAGGGCCTGCCGGAGCTCGCGTTCGCGGGCGCGATGAACGGGCGCGCGGTACGCCTCGCGCGCGAGGGCGACGGGCCTGCGATCATCGCCGACGCCGACTTCTGCATCCGAGGGAGCATCGACCTTCACTCCACGAAACTAGAGGGGCCGTTCGGCGATCACCTCGGCTACTACTCGCTCGCGGAGCAGTTCCCCGTGCTGCGCGTCCTTAGCGTTCATCATCGGCGCGGCGCGATTTGGCCGTTCACCGTCGTCGGTCGACCGCCGCAAGAAGACACGGCGTTCGGCGCGCTGATCCACGAGCTCACGGGCCCGCTCATCCCGGACGTGCTTGCCGGCGTGCGCGCGGTGAACGCGGTGGACGCAGCAGGAGTGCACCCGCTGCTCTTGGCGATCGGCAGCGAGCGCTACGTGCCGTACGCGGAGGCGCGGCGGCCGATGGAGCTGCTCACACAGGCGAGCGCCATCTTGGGACAAGGCCAGATGTCACTCGCGAAGTACTTGATCATCGCCGCGACCGAGGACGCGCCTTCGCTCGACATCCACGACGTACCCGCGTTCTTTGCGCACGTGCTCGAGCGCCTCGACACGACGCGCGATCTCCACTTCGTCTGCAACACGACGATCGACACGCTCGATTATTCGGGAACCGGACTCAACGCCGGGTCGAAGGTGATCGTTGCAGCGGCTGGGCAGAAGCGGCGCGTGCTCGGACACGAACTGCCGCGCGAACTGCGCCTGCCGGAGGGCTACGACGCGCGTGTCGCGATGCCTGGCGTGCTCGCGATCGGCGCGCCCAAGTTCGACTCTCCCGAGAGCACCGAGAGATTGTGTGCACGATACACGGATCGCGATTTCCCTGGGTTTCCGCTGCTCGTTCTCGTCGACGACTCGGAGTTCGCGAGCAAGAACACGAACAACTTCCTGTGGGCTACCTTCACGCGCAGCAACCCCGCGATCGACGTCCACGGCATCGGAGCGTTCGTGGAGCACAAGGCTTGGGGCTGTCGCGGCAGCGTCGTGATCGACGCTCGCATCAAGCCCCATCACGCGCCCCCGCTCGACGAGGATCGAGACGTCACTCGCCGCGTTGACGAGCTCGGCAAGCGCGGCGGGCCGCTGCACGGCCTCTTCTGAGCGTCACCAGGCGCTAACGGCGGTGAGCATCGAGTCCGGCGAGCTGCCGCCGCAGCAGCTCATCGTGCCGCGGCCCTTGGCGGCAGCTCACTGAATCGGCGGGACGCGGCCCTTAGGGTCGTTCGCAAGATTCTTGCAGAATACACTCGCTTGTAGACGCGCCTGCGGGACGTCGAAGAACACGTAGTGGCCATCGCTCCCTGCCACGGGCGGAAACTGCGCGAGCACGCCACTCGCATTCCCTCCTGCGAGGTTTCCGCTCAGACCTTCTGGCGGCACGGTCACGTCGAGGAGCCCGCCGTAGGTCGCGTTCGGGATCGCACGCACGCCAGGCAGCTGACGCGGCAAACCCATCGCGAGCGACGCGTACTCGATGCCGTGCGGTGGCGCGTAGTTGTCTCCGACGCCGTCCGGGCCGATTCCCTCGGTCAGGTAGACGCTCTTCGGAGTGAAACCCTGGCGTGGGTGCTGGATGATGTACGGCATGTAGTTGATGGGGTCGGTCGCATCCACGATGGTCTGCGCGACGTTGATGATCGGATGGAAGAGGTCCAGCTCTGTGGCGTAGTCCGGCGAGGACAAGCCGAGCAACAACCGTACGGCCCCGGCGACGATCGGCGGCTGGGTCTTCTCCAACAGCGCGACGGAGATCAGGCCACCCGTGCCGCTGAGGACGCCGCCGCGCGCCTTGTCGTCCGCCGCGAGGAACAACGGGCCGTTGACGCCTCCCTGCGAGTGCCCGACGAACAACAGCCGCGACGCGTCGAACACGATGTCTGAGCCGGTGCGCGACACGCTCGCCGGGACGACCGCGTGCGAGTCCGTGAACAGCCGCGCCTGCTGGACGACGTCAATCGCGCTCTGCCTCCCGTTCGTGCGGGCGGCGACGGGGTTGAGCAGGTTGAAGAACAGGATCTCGATCTCGCCCTCTCGTTGCGCGGCGGGCTCGCTCAGCGGCGGTGCTCCGGGCCGGATGCCGTGGAAGATTTGATCGACGCCCATCGACGCAAGGCACTGCTGCGCCGTCATCGTGGCTACGGAGTGACCCTCGGTGACGATCGACCGATAGTCGCCACCCGTGCCGTGCGCGTACAAGACGATCGGGTAACCAGACGCGGGCGGCGGGCACTGGGTCGCGTTCGGCACGACGAGCGTGAAGCGCATCGTGAAGGTGCTCTGGACGATCGGCTTGCCTGATGCGTCGAAGGCGAATCCGCCACCGTCGCCGAGTTCCTTGAAGGGCAGCGCGCCTGCCTGAAAATTAGGGGATGGGCCGTACGTGCCCTCGTAGACGTCATAGGCGAACTTCTGCTCGCGCTTCGTCCATGTTGCGAGGGGGACCGTGGGCGCGGGGGTAAGCGCCGGGAGCTGATCGACGATGCGAAAGAGCTCCGCCTTCGGATCGGTCGTAGTGAACACGGTGAGCTGCACGAGATCGCTCGCGCTCACGTCGACGCGGGAGAGCTCCGACAACGCATCGGAGAAACTCGTACGCACGGCGAGCGTCCGAGGCGTCGGCGCGCGCCGACCCAGCACCTCCGCGAGATCGTCACTCGGTTCGAGCGCGCCGCCGTTCGCCGACTTCACGGCGTGCGTCACCACGAGCGCGTAGCGAGTGCGCGGGCGCAGCGGATACCCGTGGGCAGGTGCGATCGCGAGCGTGTGCGGGAGCCAATACGAAGTGTCGCCGACTGGCGCGCTCCGCCAGCTCCACTCCACGAGCTTGCGCGTGCCCCGCTCCGGCGAAGTCGGATCGATGTCCACGAGCTGCACGCCGCTCACCGACGAGAGCGAAGCGCCGGAGTTCTGCGGGAGCGTCGAGAGCGCGATGTCGCCGTCGAAGCGAAAGTAGGCCGCGGCCGTGGGTGAGAACCCATCGAGGACGCCCTTGAGCGTACTGACGTAGTTGTTCACGATCGTATTGTTCGAGGGGTTGTAGATGCCCTCGATGCGCACGGAGCCGTCTGAGTCTCGGCGGACGTCACTCGGCCACGGGTGATCGAGGTAGTGCGCGTCACTCAGCTCCGCGAGCGACTGCGGAGCTACGAAGATCCCGTGCACGACGCTGGACGACGAGCTGTCCTGCGTGCACGAAGGAGCGGAGACGGCGAGCGCCGAGAGCAACACGAGTGCGAGTCGCATGATTGCTGGAGCATACGCGATCTTTGGTGCAGCATTGGCCGCGTGAACCGAACAGAGCGAGAGCCGTCATGAACGAAGCGCAGGACGACGACGGCGTGCTCGACGAACTCGATCGCGCGTTCGAAGCCGGCAACTACGCGGCCGTGCGCTCCGGGGTCACGCAGCTGCTCGCCAACGGCGACGAACGAACGAAGAAGCGTGCCCGCCTCCTGCACGAGAAGACGCAGCCCGATCCGAACATCAAGTGGCTCTTCTTGATCGCGCTCGTCGTGGTGCTCGCGGTGACCGTCTATTGGGGCTGGCGAAGCTAATCAGAACGCACCCACGATCGAGAATCCGGCTTGTTTCTCGGTCAGAACGGGGACCCACACGGTCTTGGTCTTCGCGAAGTACACGGTCGCGAGCGCGGCGGTGAAGAGGCCGAGAGCGATCGGCGCGGCCCAGCTGGCGTAAGCCAAGCTGCGAGAGAGAGAGTAGTCGCTCTGCTCGGACGTTGTGGCAGCGTGAGGTGGCGAGTAGCGAGCACGCAAGTCGTTAGAGTGCGAGTACGCGAGGTACGGGAGCACGCTGCTCGCGAGCGTGGCGCCGCCGGCGAAGACGATCCAAGCTGAAGTAAACGGGTGGGTCGTCTCCAGCCGATTGGCGATCGGCGGCGGCGGTAGCGGTGGCGGGGCCGCCGGCGTGTCCATCGTGACTTGTACCTCCTCTCCATTTGCGACGGTCACGTCCTTCTTCTGCATGTCGTCGGAGCCAGGATCGAACACGACGGTATGTGCGCCGGCAACGACGTACGCGACGAAGCCGGCGAGGCGTGGCTCGGTCGCGTCCACGGCCACCGAGCTCGGTGGAGTCGTCGCAGGCACCGAGATTCTCGCCCGATTCCTCTTCAGTGACTCGAGGCGCTCGGTCGCGTCTAGCGCCTCTTTCGCGACGAGCTCGTCAATCGCGACGCCGCTGCTGCGACGCATGTTCGTCTCGTCGACGAACGCCACGAAGCGCTCGGCTGCGCGTGTCGCGTCTCCGAACGTCTCGTACGCACGCGCGAGATCGTACGCGACGCGATAACCCTTCTGCTGCCCGAGGTCGCGGTACAGCGGCTCCCAATATTGAATCGCCTGCGCGACGTCTCCCGCTTTGTAGCGCTCGAGCCCCATCTTGAATCGCTCGCGGTACGCGGCGATCGCGGGGTCGTCCGCGGTCGCCTCTTGCGACGCTTGCGGCGCGTCTTGCGCGGCCGCGTCTTGCGCGAGCGCGCCTCTCGCGACCGTCAGGGCCACGAGAGAGAGCGCGCGCTCAAATCGGGTTCGTATCGACATCGATGACAGGCGTCGACGAAGAGGATGCCTTCGGCGCGAGCGCAGAGGAAGTGGGCTTCGCGGACACGGTCGAAATCGGTGGAGCCTTCGGTGGGGGTGCGGTGGTGAGAGCTGTCGAGCCGCTCGGTCGAGGCTGAGGTTGAGTCGTTGGCGCTGGCGCGGTGCTCACGAGCGGTGCAGCGCTCTGGACGGCTCGCGACGCGTCCGTGAGGAGGACTTCCGTGCCGCTCGGCGCACCTCTCATCGCGAGCGAGCCGCCGACAAGGGCCACGAGCGCGACCACGGCGACCGCCGCGCCCCAAAGTGCGCTGCGCGTGCGCGTCGACGGACGGGGTGTCGAGGACAGCGTCGCGGGGGGTGCTTCCGCCGCCAAATCGAGCGCCTCAGACCTCGTGTCAGTGGGGCTCGTCTTCATTGCAGCATTGATCGCCTCGCGTTTGTCGCGTGCGTCGTCCGCGAACAGCCCGCGCATCATGCCGGCTAAATCCGGCGACGAGGTTCTCGCGTCGCGCAGCTTCGCCGCGACCTCCTTGGCGTCCTTCGGTCGCTCATTCGGCGAGGGTCGAACGAGGCGCGCGTGCAGCGCACGGATCGCCTCCGGGGCTTCCACGAGCGCTGGCACTTCGCCCTTCGTCATTCGCCGCATGATTTCGAGCTCGGGACCCTCGCCCCACATGCGGAGGCCGGTGGTCACCTCGTAGAGCAGAGCGCCCACCGCGTAGAGATCACTCCTACGATCGAGCGGATCGCCCATCGCCTGCTCCGGCGACATGTACGCCATCTTGCCTTTGACCTCGCCGGCGCGCGTGAGGTTGTTGCCCGTCTCGATCTTGGCGACGCCGAAGTCGAGCAGCTTCACGTGGCCGTCGTAAGACACCATCACGTTGGCCGGTGTGACGTCGCGGTGCACGAGCCCGAGCGGCTTGTCTTGCACGTCGCGCAGCTCGTGAGCGGCGTGCAGCGCGAGGCAGACGTGCTCCAGGATTTCGAGCCCGAGGTCGAAATCGACCTTTTTTCCGCGGGATTTGCAGCGGTCGAGGATCGCCGTCAGCGTCTCGCCTTGCACGTACTCCATCGCCAAGTAGAGTTCACCGTCCGCTTCGCCGAACGCGAGCGTGTGCACGACGTTCGGGTGACTCAGCAGCGCCGCGAGCCGCGCCTCGTGCAAGAACATCTCGGTGTGGCGAGCGTCCTTCGCGATCTCCGGGCGCATCCGCTTGAGCGCGACCACCCGCTCGAAGCCGCCGTCTCCCGTCTCGAGCGCCAGCTCCACGCGACCCATGCCGCCCTCGCCGATGAGCATGAGCGAGCGGTACCGGCCCAATCTCTTCGGCTGCGCCGCGGTTTTCTGATCGCCCTCGGTACCCATCTCGGCCTCCGGTAGTCTACTCTTAAGCCGTGCTCGTTGCCGTGACCAAGCAGAGGCTCGCCCTCGGCGCGAGCGCGCTCGTGCTCGCCACCGCGATCGGGCTCGCTTGCTTGCCGGATCTCGAGGTCATCCCGCCGCGCCCGCCGACCTGCGGCGACGGCATCGTCGACGTCGATCGTGGCGAGCAATGCGACCCTGGCGACGCTGGCGCGAAGGGGGCGAACGGCTGCACCTCGAGCTGTCTCGTCGACTGCGACGGTGGATTCATCGATCCGAAGACCGCGCATTGCTATTACTGGGCGACGTCGGCGACCTCGAAAGACTTCGCGGAGCACTTCTGCGGCGGACCTCCGAACGGCGGGCACGTCGTCACGTTCACGAGTCCCAACGAACTCGCGTTCGTCCTTGCCCAAGCGCAAGGCCCGACGGTCCGCAATGCGCCCGACGCGGCGGGCGGCTACGCCGCATGGAGCGCGCTCAAGCTCGCGGCGCCGCTGAACGACGACAGTGGGACGACGCCGAACTACGTCAACGACGGCGAGCTCGGATGGGGTCGAGACTGCGCGGGGTGCTGGGCGCGCATCGACGATCCCGACGCGACCGTGTTTCCGGCGCGCTTCGACGGCGGCTCCACCGGCGAGTGCGCGACTTGGAATCGTTCCCCAAAGCCGCCTTGGTTCACCTCGGTCTGCGATCTCGCTCAGACGGTTCGACCCGTGCTGTGTGAGCGCGAACCGGTCGGAGACTTCGCGCGCACTTGCCCTGAAGGCACCTGCATCTCGCTCCAACTCACCTCGGCACAAAAGACGTACGTGCTCGTTCGAACGCCCGTGGCGGCGGACGTTGCGCAGATCAACTGCGAGAAGCTCCACGGCAGGCTCGTCGTGCTCGCGACTCGGGAAGAGCGCGAGCAACTGTTCGCCGCGATCGAAGGACTAGGCGTGATGGAGACGTGGATCGGCCTGTCGCGCGACTCGCCAACCTCACCCTGGAAATGGGACGACGGCAGCGACGTCTCAAAGTACCCGCTCCCCTGGGGCGACCTCGAGCCGCGCGCGATCGACTTCTCACGCGCATACGTCACGATCGATCGCTTGCGCTACGACACGCGAGCGGCGCACGCGATTGATGACAGCACTGCGACTCGCGCCTACGTCTGCGAGCGCTGAGAGAGCAGCTCGTCGAGGCACCGGGGCAACCACCTCGCGCTAGTGGCACTTCGCGAATACGGACTCGCCTCCAACCGAAGCGTCATCGCGGGATGAAGTCTCACAGAAAGATCAAAAGCTCGAGAGGTAGCTCCAAACTCCACTCTTGATCTTCCCGATCTTTTTGTGAGCTCTCCGGGTCCCGCCTCCTTCAGCTGTGTGGGGCGGAGAGCTTCGCGATGTTCTCGAGCACCTTCTGCTTCAAGTATGGATAGCCTTTCGAGGGATCCGTGAGGTACTTGTCGAACGTGCCGTACCAGTTCTTCACGAGGCTCGAGCGCTCGGTCACGACGTCGACGACGCGGTAGCTCCCTGCGGCCGGCTCGAGCACGTAGTCGATGAACACGGTCGGCTCGCGAGCGTCGAGGTTGCTCTTCGCCTCGGTGTGCACAGAGACGAGGCTTCCGACGTTGCCGGTGCCGGCGTACGTGATCGTGTAGTTGAGCGTGCGATTCAGGTTCTTCTGATACTGCTTTTGCACGAGCGACTTGAGGAGGCCGCTGATCTCGACCTGCTGCGCGGGTGAGAGCTCTTTCCAGTGGTCAGTGCAGTTGGGTACCTGAGCCTGACACGGCTCGCCGAACGTGCCCTTGGCCAAGGCGTCGTAGTCGATCATCCCGTCGAGCGCGGCGGAGATCTGCGCGTTCTTCCCCGCGGAGTCAGGCTGGCGGAGCAAGGTCTCGAGCTTCGAGTGTTGCGACTTCACATAGTCGTCCGGGGCCCCTGCGATCGCCATTGCCGACGAAGCGAGCGCCACAGAGAACGTGATGACAGCCAACGACAGTGAACGAAACTTCATGGTCTTGCCTTGTTCGACGTGGATTCGCCGTCTTGATTCACGGCTCTCTATCAGATGGTGCAAGGCGAAGGCCAGTTCCGGCCATTTGCGGGGAAACTACGCTCGAGCCGGTTTTGGCGGCGGAAGACTCGCTTTTAGCCCCACCACGTCACGGCTGAGCACGACGCGAAACGACGCGCCCCCCTGTGGCTGGCTTACTACATCGATGGAGGCCCCAAAGCGCGAGTGGTCGTCCAGGATACGCTTGACGACCGCGAGGCCGATGCCGGTCCCGTGAGATCGGGTCGTGTAGAACGCGTCGAAGATGCGCGCCTTCGCGTCGCCAGACACGCCTGGACCTTGGTCCTCGACCGAGAGCGTAGCCGCATCCTGATCGGCCTCCACGCGCACTGTGACGGTCGTGTCTGGGCTCGACGATTGGATAGCGTTGCGCACGAGATTCCAAACGACCTGACGAATCTGCGCACCATCGCAGCGCGCGCGCACCCCGCCTTCGGGACCGATGTAGACGACCTTGATCGTGCCCTTCGCGCCGGCGGGGCGGTTGGCGAGCAGCACGACGTCGTGTGCGACCTCAGCGACGTCAACGGACTCTGCCCTCGCCTTGCGCGGCTTCGACAGGTCGACCATGTCGCCGACGAGATCGTTCAGTCGCGTCGCCTCTCGCAGGATGATGTCGCAGAGCTGCTTGTCCTCACTCTCGAGGGCCGAGGACTCACGAAGCAGCTCGACCGAGCCCTTGATGGAGCCGAGCGGATTTCGGATCTCGTGCGCGAGCCACGCAGCGATCCGGCCGAGCTCGGCGAGCCGCTCGGCCTCGGTGTAGCGCTGTGTCGCGAGCTCGAGCGCGCCGCCTGTCGTGCGTAGGCGCTCGGCCAAGTAGCTCGCGAGCGCGGTGACTGCGACGATGCCCAAGCCGTTGATGAGCACCGGGTACGTGAGCTGCGCGGGCGTGAGCGCGAACGCCGACCAGAGCTGATCGGAAGGCGGGTGCAAGACCCCGCGCGCGAACGCGGCACACATCGCACCGTACAAGGCGCCCCCGATCACCGCAGAGAGCACCGCGCCGCGCAGGCCCACGAGGATTGCCCCGACGAGCACGGTGAGGCCGTAGAACGAGGTCGCGCCGCTCGACGCGCCGCCCGATACGTAGACGATCGCGGTCCACAGAAATTGATCGAGCACGAGCTGCACGTACGTGAGCTGGCGCAGCCTGCGCCCCGATCGGAGCACCGCCGCTTGCACCGCCGCGAGCGCGTACGCGACGCCGATCGTGACGTACACGATGCGCAGCGTCTCGGGATACTCGGCGAGCTTGCCGCGTAGATAGAAAAAGAAGGTGGCGCCCAAGAGGAGCGTCAGCACGCTGAGGCGCAGACCCGTCACCCACGAGAGGCGTCGGCGTAGCCCGTCGTCGATGAACTCGATCCGGGGATTTGCCCGTGGATTCGGCAGCGCGCTCACCGCCGGTCTCAGTCCGCCTTGATTTTACCGGCCATCGAGAAGATCGGCAGGTACATCGCGATGAGCACGACGCCGACGGTCCCGCCGATGAACACCATCATCACGGGCTCGATGAGGCTCGTCATTGCGGCGACGGCGACGTCGACCTCTTCTTCGTAGAAGTCGGCGATCTTGTTGAGCATGGTATCGAGCGCGCCGGTTTGCTCGCCGACGCCGATCATCTGAACGACCATCGGAGGGAACACGGCCGTCTGCGTGAGCGGCTCCGCCATGTTCTTGCCCTCGCTGATGCGCGCGCGCGTGTACATGATGGCCTCTTCGATCACCATATTTCCGGCGGTCTTTGCGACGATCTCGAGCGCGTCTAGGATCGCGACGCCCGACGTGAGCAGCGTTCCGAGGGTACGCGTGAAGCGCGCGACGGCGATCTTCTTGAGCACGTCGCCGATGACGGGCAAGCGCAGCAGCAGCCGGTGGAAGAAGCGCTTACCGTTGGGGCGGCGATAGACCATGCTGACGCCCACCGTCCCCGCCACGAGCAGCACGAGGAAGTAAGGCAGGTTGTGGACGAACGACTCGGAGACGGAGATGACGATCTGCGTGAGGACGGGCATGTCGTCCTTGCTGCCGAGGTCTTTGAAGATGTTCTTGAACGACGGGATGACCCACCCGAGCAAGACGCCGAGCACCGCTCCGAAGACGAACAAGACGACGCTCGGGTACACCATCGCGCCGCGCAGCTGGCGCTTCAGCTTGACGTTCTTCTCGGCGTAGACCGCGAGGCGGTTGAGGATCGTGTCGATGATGCCGCCCGCCTCGCCTGCTTGAACGAGGTTGCAATACAGCGGGTCGAACACGTCCTCGTGCTTGCGGAGGGCCTCGCTGAAGGTCGCGCCTTGCTCGACGGTCGACTTCACGTCCCCGATGACAGCCGCGAAAGTCTTGTTGTCCGTCTGATTACCGAGGATGTCCAGGCACTGCACGATAGGCAGACCGGCATCGATCATCGTGGCCAGCAAGCGGGTGAAGGTGACGAGATCCTTCTGCGAGACACCGGAACCGATTCTGAGCTTGGACCAGTCGTAGCCCTTCTTCTTGACCTTCGTCGGCGTGAGCTTCTGGGCGCGGAGCTTGTTCTGGACGGCATCCTCCGTCTCAGCCTCCATCTGCCCCTTGCGCAGCTCTCCGGTCGTCGAGCGTGCTTCCCAGACGAATTCAGCCATCGTCCATCATGATAGCTTCTTGTGCAGCGCACGGTCAAAGAACGAGGCTCATGAGAACCGCCGCGGACGAGCTCGCCAGAAAGCTGATTTTCGAGGGGATCGCGCCGCAAGCCGCCGTGGGCGTCTTGTCGAGGAGCGCGATGCACGTCGGCGGAGACGTCGACACCATCTTCGATCTCGCGAGCCTCACCAAACCGGCGACGGCGCTCGCCATCGCGACTCTCGGGTTGAAGGGACGACTCCTCGGCGCGCTCGTGCAGGAGGCGCGCGGCACCTGGAGCGAAACGACGCCGCTCGAGCTACTGCTCGCGCATCGGGCGGGGCTCTCCGCGCACGAGAAGCTCTACGCTCCGATGCTCGTCGACGAGCCAATCGATCGCGTGCGCGCCATGAATACGGCCGCGAACGCCCGTCGCGAGACCGACACGAGCGCCCCCGTCTACAGCGACATGGGCTACGTGCTCGCGGGCGAAGCGCTCGCGCGCGCGACGCGCCACCAAGACGCCGGCCTCGCAATTGCGGAGTGCGTTCTCTCTCCGCTGAAGCTGGACGGCGAGCTCGGAACTAGCCGCGATCTCGGGCTATCGTCGAAGCTCGATCGCGTCGCGCCGACCGAAGACGTCGCGTGGCGCGGCGGCGTGATCCGTGGGCTCGTGCACGACGAGAACGCGTGGGCGCTCACGGGCCGCGGCGGCAGCGGACACGCGGGCCTCTTCGGTACGATCACGGGAGTCCTCAAATTTGGCCGCGCCGCGCTCGATCTATTGATGGGTCAACCATCTCCACTTGGGACGCACGACATCGATTGGATGGTGAAGGAGCGACCCGGCGGAACCCTCCGCGCTGGCTTCGACGGCAAGAGCGAGAGCGGTTCGTCGGCGGGCACGGTCCTCGGTCCGCGAACGTTCGGTCATTTGGGCTTCACGGGAACGAGCGTGTGGATCGATCCGGATCAAGAGGTCGTCGTCGCGATCCTCACCAACCGAGTGCACCCAACGCGCGACAACACCAAAATCCGAGACGCCCGCCCTTGGGCCCACGACGAGCTAGCCAAGATCGGTCTGCGTTGAGACGTTCGACGCCTAAGGCTCGGAACGTGGACGCGAGAAGATCGACGACACCAGTAGAAACACGCCACACGCGATCGCTCCGCCGATGGGCCAGCGCGCCAACGCATCGTCGCCGTGCATGTGCAGTTGAAGCGCCGCGAGCCCGCACGCGATGCCGATCGAAGTGTAAATCAGCTGGCGGCCTGCCGCGTAGACGGTGCGTGCTCCCTCGGACATCCCGCGGACGCGCACCTCCATCTCGCCGCGCGTCGCCCTGTTCAAATACTTCTTGAGGTCATCGGGCAGGGTGACCGCGGAGAGCGCCATCTCCCGAACGGTCTCCATGACCATCTCTTGCCAGTCGCGACTGCCGAGCACGAAGTCCTGCAAATAAGGCTGGATGATGCTCATCGGCTCGAGCTCAGGGTCGAGCATGGAGCAGCAGCCGTAGAGCAGGATGATGGTCCGCTCGAGGAGCACCCAGTCCTTGGGGATGTGGAACGCGCCCGAGAGCTCCTTCAAGCCGATGTTCATCTTGCGCAGGTCGAGCAGGTTCTCGAAGCCGCGCGCGGGGTCGATCTTGATGTCTTTCAGGTTGAAGCTCTCGAGCTTTACGTCCTCCTGAAAGCGCCTGTGGAAGTAGTCGATGATCTTCTCGCTCACTCGCTCGTCGCTCGTACGCGAGAGAAAGCCCATCTTGCGCATCGCCTTGATGAGCTTGTCCGTGTCCTTCCGAAGCACGCCCTCGAGGAACTCGGGGATACCGTCGCGCATCTGCGGAGAGAGCTCGGCGACAGCGCCGAAATCGAGCAGCACGAGCGAGCCGTCCTTCTGGACCAGGATGTTCCCGGGGTGCGGATCCGCGTGATAGATGCCGTCGACGAAGATCATCTGGCAGTACGCGCGGACGAGGCGATTCGCGATGTCCTTCTTGTCGACGGCGACGTTCGACAGGTCACTGATCTTCTTGCCATCGACGAACGACTGCGTGATGACGCGCTTGGTCGACAGCTCCCGAACAGGCACGGGGAAAATGACCTGCGGGTTCTGCGTGAAGTTCTTCGCGATGCGCTCGATGTTGTCGGCCTCGCGCTCGAAGTCCAGCTCCTCGAAGAGCAGACCTTTGATCTGATGGTAGTAGGCGTCGAGCCCTTGCACCGGCACGAACCACTGGGCGATCGCCATGATCCTGCGGATGGTGACGAGGTCGAGCCGCACCATTTGATCGATGTCTTTGTGCTGCACCTTCACGACGACGCGCTGGCCATCTTTGGTGCGCGCCTCGTGCACTTGACCGAGAGACGCGCTCGCGATCGGCTTCTGCTGGAAGTCGTCGAACAGCTCGTCGACGCGCGCGCCAAGATCGTTCTCGATGCGCTCTTCGATCTCCTCGTAGGGGCGCGGCGGGACCTGATCCTGCAAGCCCTCGAGTTCTTGGCGGAACGCGGGCGGGAGGAAGTTCGCCATGATCGACAGCAGCTGCCCGACCTTGATGAACAGGCCTTGGAGCGCGAGGATCGTGCGCATCACATGGCGCGCGTTGCTGTGGTGAACGGTGCCGAGGCGCGCGTCCTTCCACGCTTTGCCGAAGATGCGCGCCCACCAGAAAAACCAAGCGTACGAGGCGATGACGCGGAACGTCGTGTAGTAGGCGCGAAAAAAACGCCACGTGTCCTCTGCGAGCGGGCGATACGTGACGACTTCGGTGGAGCGCGGCTTGCGCTTGCTCACGCGCCGTTTGGTCGGGAGCGTCAGAGGCCTGGTCTTCGGTACCGACGAAGACGGCCGCTCCTCGGGCACCGGCGCGCTGGATGCGTAGTCGGGCTCTTTGGGGAGCGGTTGGGTCATGGGGCTAGCGTATTGTAGCTGCGCAATCTGTGCGAGTTCACGTAAAACCGCGACATGCTTTTGCTCGCCATCGACCAAGGGACCACGGGAACCACTGCACTCGTCGTCGAGAAGTCCGGCAAGGTGCTCGGCCGCGGCACGACGGAGTTCGCGCAACACTTTCCCAAGCCCGGCTGGGTCGAGCATGACGTGCGTGAGATCTGGGTCTCCGTGAAAGAGTCCGTCGGCAAGGCGCTGGCCGCGGCGAAGGTCACGGGCAAAGACGTCGGGGGCATCGGCATCACCAATCAGCGCGAGACGACGGTGGTCTGGGACAAGCAGACGGGCGAGCCGATCCACGGAGCGATCGTCTGGCAGTGCCGCCGCACCGCAGACGAGTGTCAGCGCCTCAAGGACGCCGGTCATACCGACGCCGTGCGCGCCAAGACGGGCCTCGTCATCGATGCCTATTTTTCAGGCACCAAAGTGGCGTGGTTGCTGGATCAAGTATCGGGGGCGAGGGACCGCGCGAACAAAGGTGAGCTCGCGTTCGGTACGATCGACTGCTGGTTGATCTCGATGCTCACGCAGAGAGACAAGCACGTCACCGACGTCAGCAACGCGTCGCGCACGCTCCTCTTCGACATCGTGCGCATGCAGTGGGACGACGAGCTGCTCGCGCTCTTCCGCGTACCGCGAGAGATGTTGCCGACGGTGGTGGGGAGCGCGGAGATCGTCGGTCATACGCGCGGCTCGGATTTCTTGCCCGATGGCGTCCCCATCGCGGGCATCGCTGGCGATCAGCAAGCCGCGCTCTTCGGACAAGCGTGCTTCGAGATCGGCGACGCGAAATGCACCTACGGCACGGGCGCGTTCGCGCTGATGAACGTCGGGCACCAACCCGTGATGAGCACGCACGGCCTCGTGACCACCGTGGCGTGGAAGGTCGGTGGACAAGTCACCTACGCGCTCGAGGGCAGCTCGTTCATCGCGGGCGCGGCGGTGCAGTGGCTGCGCGACGGGCTTGGCATCATCAAGAGCGCGGCCGAGATCGAGTCGCTCGCACGAAAGGTCGAGTCCACCGACGGGGTCGTGTTCGTCCCTGCCCTCGCCGGCCTCGGCGCGCCGTATTGGGACCAGAACGCGCGCGGGACCATCGTAGGTCTCACGCGTGGCACGACGAGCGCGCACCTCGCGCGAGCGACACTCGAGGGTATCGCGTTCTCGGTGCTCGACCTCCTCCGCGCAATGGCGCAAGACGCGGGTCGCCCGATCGAGCGACTGCGAGTCGACGGCGGCGCCGCCAAGAACGACCTGCTGATGCAGTTTCAGGCCGATATTTCGCGGGCGCACGTGGAGCGACCGCACGAGCTCGAGTCCACCGGCCGAGGCGCCGCGATGTTGGCTGGCGTGGGCCTCGGTTGGTTCGAGCCCAAGGCCGCGGCTTCGATGTTGTCCATCGAGAGGTCGTTTGCACCAACGGCGTCGGAACAAGACGTGTCCCGTGCGCGTCACATGTGGGAGGACGCCATCCGGCGCGCTCGCTCCACCTGACTCGAAGACTCGTTGCTGATTCGACGCTCTGGCCTTACGTTCGTAGGAGTTACTTTCGTACGCTTTCCGAAACGCGCCTCGCGTGTCCGACCAGCCCTCGGCCATTGCATAGAAGAGGCGATTTTCGGCCAAAGGGAGATTCGTTCAATGCCTAACCATCCTGAGGCGGAGCCCACGCCCGCCACGCCTGCCGTCCATTCCAGCGAACCCGTCCGCGACGTCCCCATCGACTGGGAAGCCCTCGAGGACGCGTTCGAGAACAACGCGCCCGAGGTGCACAGTTACCTGCACCTCGTGACCGGAGAGGTGTTGCGCGTGGTGGACGGAGTCGCCGACCCGCAGATGCACGTTCGCATCTCGTCCGACGGCAACTACCTGCGCGTGGACCCCGTGAGCTCGCGCGAGCAATACCGCTGGATGGAGCGCTTCATCCCGCTCGTCGAGGAGGACGATCTGCGAGGCAAGCTTGGCCAAGCGATCGACGGCAAAGGCGCATTCCGCCGCTTCAAAGACGTGCTCATGACCTACGCGGAGGACCGCGAGAAGTGGTTCACTTTCCGCAGCGAGCGGCTGCGCACGTTCATGGAAGCGTGGCTCACGGCGCACGCGATCAACGCGACGGCGCGACCGACATGGGAGAACGGACCCGAGTCCGAGCTGACGCCCGAAAGCGCGGCGCCTTCGTCCACGGCGCTCTTGCCTGACGGCGATGGACCGAAGTCTTCGAGCGGGCGACGCACACGCAACGCCGACCAGGGCCGCCAGCAGCTCAAGGAGCTTGCCGAGACGCTTGGGCCGCGAGACCTCGACACGCTCGTGTCTTTCGCGGAGTTCTTGAAAGCGCGGCGAGCGGCGCGCGGCTTTGCGCATCACACCGAGCACATGGCGGCCGAGCGCGAGAGCAAGCGCCTGCTCGACACCACCCGGGACAGCGAAGCTTGAGCCTCGCGCGCGTCGCCGCCGTCGCGCTCGCGCTCTCGTTGCTCGCGGGGCCTGCGATCGCCGATCCCGCGACGAACAAGCCGAATTTCGTCACCGCAGATCGCGTCGCCGCGCGGTGGTACGCCCCCGAGACCGGAGGTCCGGCGCGACCTCGCTTCCTCACGGCGCGAGCGCTCGCGTTCGAGGCGCGTCTCGTGTCGCTCGTCGAGGAGGGCGACCTCGACTACCAAGAACGTCACGTGCGCACCGCCCTCGACCTGCACGTCGGTCGCGATCTCCTCGCAGAGCTTCCGCTCGAGAAGGAGCCCGACGCTCCGACGATGACGCGCATCTCGGCCGCGTTGCGCCAGGCCATGATCGATCGAATCGGCGAGGAGGGTCTGGCCAACGCCGCGGCTGCCGAGGGCATCGGCGCCGCCGAGATCGAGGCGTTCTTCCGTAGAGACGCGCGCGCGGCGATCTACGTCGAACGCGCGATCAACTTCGTGCTCTACCCTTCCGAGAACCAGCTGCGCGACGTGTTCCGGACGACGGCAAACCCGTATCGCGACCGGCCATTTGACGCGGTCCGCGCGGACCTCTCGCGATGGCTCGTCGCCGAGCGCGTGAAATCCTCGGAGCTGGGCTACCTGCAGACCGCGCGCTCCCGCGTCGTCCTGTCGTATCCGTGAGTCAGTCGCGCTTCGCCGCTGCGTTGCTCATCGTGCGCATCGGACGCGGCAAGTGCCCAGTGTCGTTGTAGCTCGCTAGGCGCGTCTCGCCGTTCGGCAGCACGCTGATCTCGGTGATGCCGCAGTGGAGCGACTGCATCTTGATCCACGCACGCGGCTGCACGCCAAGCGCGCGGCATGCGAAGAAGCGAATGATGTTGCCGTGGCAAATCACCAGATCGGTGCGCGCCGTCTTGGTCGGACGAAAGAAGCGCTCGTAGGCGCGGTCCGCGCGCTCGCGATCCTGGCGTACGTGCTCCGAATCCACCTTCACGCGCAGCGAGGCCGGCAGCATGGTCGGCACGCACTCGCACAAGAGCGCGCTGTGCGTGACCCGCGGAAAGCCGATCTGCTCGGCGATGATCTCGGCGGTCTGCTTTGCGCGGATGAGCGTGCTCGAGACCATGCTGTCGATGCGCATGCCCTCAAACGCAAGCGCGGTCGTTGCGGCCTGTTTGCGGCCGAGCGCGGTGAGCTGGCCGGTGTCGTGCTCGTCATATTGGCCGTGCCTGACGAGCACGACGCGACGGAGGATGAGGGTCACGAATCGCTACTTTCGACGTCGCCTTTACGCCAGCACCCGCCCATTAGTACAGTCGCAATTTCACAGATGAGTGTCGAGGGCAGTAGGAAAGTCGTAATCGCCGCGTTGGCAGGCAACCTCGCGATCACCGCGTGCAAGTTCAGCGCGGCGTTGTTGAGCGGTTCGACGGCCACGCTCGCCGAGGCAGTCCACTCGCTGGCGGACTCCGGCAATCAAGCACTCTTGCTCGTCGGAATGCGCCTGGCCATGAAGGCCGCTGACGCTCGCTACCCGTTCGGTCGAGCCTCGGAGCTCTACTTCTGGCCATTCGTCGTCGCGTTGATGCTCTTCTCGCTCGGCGGCGCGTTCGGCATCTACGAGGGCATTGGACACCTCATGTCGGCCCCCGAGCCGCTCAAGGTGTTCGATCACACGATCTTCGGCGTGCACCTGAAGTTCTCTTCGAACGTGCTCAACTATGCCGTACTCGGCGCGTCCGTGTTCTTCGAGTCGATGTCGTTTCGAGTGGCGATGCGCGAGTTCAAGAAGACCTCCAAGGGCAAGGGCCTCGCGCGTGCTTTCCTCGAGGCGCGCGACCCGACCGTGCCGCTCGTCCTCGCGGAGGACACCACCGCGCTGTTCGGTCTCTCGGTCGCGCTCGTCGCGGTCATTCTGCGCGGCGTCACTGGTGTCGCCATGTGGGACGCCCTCGGCAGCTTGGTCATCGGGCTCTTGCTCGCTGCGGTCGCCGTCGGGCTCGCGTCCGTGACGCATGGACTGCTCATCGGCAAAGCGGCGGCGATCGAGGACCAAGCGCGAGCTCTCGAGATGGCCGAGGCCACGGTTGGCGTCGAGCGTGTGACGCAGATCTTGAGCCTGCATCTAGGCCCAGAGGTAATCATCCTCGCGCTCAAGGTCGCGTTCACGCCAGGCACCCCCGTGGAACAGGTAGAGGACATCACCAACGGCATGGAGAAGCGCATCCGCGACAAGATGCCGAGGATGCGGAAGATCTTCATCGAGGTGGACGCGCACGGCGACGACCGCAACGTCGCGGCCGCGCGCGCTCTCATCGGCACGCTCACGGACGACGAGGCGACGCCGTGACGCCGCGAGCCTTTGCGATCGGCGCAGCCGTGCTCGCGCTGATCGCGACCGCGTTGCCCGCGCGGCACCCCGCGCTGGCGAAGCCGAAGACCGCGCCGCGCGTGCGCGTGGGTCTCGTGTTCGACGTGGGGGGTCGCGGTGACAAGAGCTTCAACGACTCGGCGTTCGAGGGTCTGTTGCGTGCTGAGCGCGAGCTCGGCGCCGAGATCTCCTTCCTCGAACCGACGGGCGCCGAAGACCGCGAGGCCGCGCTTCGCCTCTTCGCGGCTCGCCACATGGACCTCGTGATCGGCGTTGGCTTCATCTTCTCGAGCGACATCGACCTCGTCGCGCAGGCCTATCCGTCCGTCTCGTTCGCGTGCGTGGACTACGCACCCTCGGGCGATCATCCGATTCCGCAGAACGTAGCCGGTCTGGACTTCCGCGAGGAGGAGGGCGCGTTCCTCGTCGGTGGAGTCGCAGGCAAGCTCACGAAGACCGGGCACGTCGGCTTCGTCGGAGGCATGACCATCCCGCTCATCGCCAAGTTCGAGGCCGGCTATGCAGCTGGCGTGAAGGCCACGTGCCACACGTGCGTCGTGCACAGCGCATACGCAGGCGCGTCACCCGATGCGTTCAAGGACCCGGCGAAGGGCAAGCTGCTCGCCGCGAGCGAGATCGCGCAGGGCGCCGACGTCATCTTCCACGCGTCGGGCTCCACGGGTCACGGCGTCTTCGAGGCCGCGCGCGAGGCACACATCTATGCGATCGGCGTCGACTCCGATCAATACGACGAGATGCCCGGCGTAGTCGCCACGAGCATGATCAAGCGCGTGGACGTCGCGGTCTTCGACGCCATCAAAGACGCTGCCCTACACACGTTCGTCGGCGGGCGCGTGATCGGCCTCGGCATAGGCGATCAAGGCGTCGACTACGTGCACGAGGGCGAGCATGCGGCGCTGCTCACCGTGGCGTTGAAGGAAGCCGTCGAGGGCCTCCGCCAAGACGTGCTCTCGGGACGCACCAAAGTGCCGAATCGGTGATGCGAGTCGCGACGCTGCTCCGCACGTTCGGAGTGCTCCTTCTGCTCTGGCCGGTGGTCCCTCCGCTGCTGCACTTGGCCAAGCTGCACGAGCTGGCCGATACAATCGCCTATCCGTGGTCCCTGACGTGTCACCGCATTCCCGATCGCACGTTGTCGATATTCGGGAGTCTGATGCCGATGTGCTCGCGGTGCATGGGGATCGATACCGGGTTTGGCTTGGGGCTGCTCGTCGGCGCGCCTTACAAAGGGCCGAAGTGGCTGTGGGTCTGGTTGGCAGTCGCTACCGCGTTGATGCTGATCGAGATTCAGACTCAGGACATGGGTCTGCACCCTATTTGGCATTCGACGCGAGCACTGAGCGGGTTCCTATTGGCTTATCCCGTCGGCGCGGCCCTCACGGCGATCGCGGATCGGTGAGTCACCCCCGAGCGCGCACGGTGTCCGGTGGCAGACCAAGGACGCGCGCGACGAAGTCAGTCTTCGAGGACGTGTAGAGGTCTCTCTGATCTCGATACTTCTCTGCGAGCTCCCGCTTGAGCTCCTCGTACTCACGAGCGATGTCTGGGTGTCTTCTGAGCTTGTCTCGAAACTCCAAGTACTCAGTCCATAGCTCGGCCCCGTGCACCACCACATGCAAGTGGTGAGTCCGCGCTCCGCTCTCCAACTTCCGAAGAAATCGACGTCCCACGATCGTCGCGTTCACATCCGCGGGGAAATCCCACCCATCCGCGACCAACAGCGGCACACACACCTCCGCCTCCGCCAACGTCTTCGTCCCCACCAACAAATCAATCACAGGCTTCGCAGACAACCCCGGCACCGAAGTGGACCCAATATGCTCAATCCCAAGAGCCCGCTCCCCCAACACCAAGCTCACCCGAGCACGAGCACTCTCGAACCGAGCAGGCCAATCCAACTCATAAGGAACAACGACCACCTCATCGGTCATGAGTTCATTCTACGCTCCCAAACTCGCCACGACCTCATTTTCCCCAAAGCCACCTGCGACGAAAAGACCGGCGAGCGCGCGGTGCTTTTGATCAGGACCGCGGACCCTCTCGCAACCTGCGATTGAAGCACCCCATCGGGACTTTAGTGTCCGCGGGCATGAGCAAAAGTACTGCGCGTCGCCGAGCCACAACCCCAAAGCCGAGCAGGTGTGCCACCAAGTCCCGCGCAGCGGGTCACTCAAAGTGGAATTCGATACCCGACAGTAAGTCCAATCTCGAACGCCATCACTGCACCCGACAAAGTCGCGCAGTCGCCAATGGAAGAACAAGACTGCTCACTAGGGAGCACCCACAAATCACCTCGGCCAATGACACCAAACACGAAGTGATCATTTAGCAGCCAATCGGCGCCTGCCTGCAATCCGGTCGCGAAACCCTCACTGCGAATCGTCACCTGACGACTCCCCAAGATCCCGGGCTGGGGTTGGCCGACGTCGGTGTTGAAGCGGTCGCCGACGATTACCTCGCCCGCGTGCACGCCGACCCACCCTTCGAGCCAGCGATAGTGGAGCGGGATCCAGCGGCCCTCCACTCCCCAATACCAATAGCTGCGCGAGTGCGTGCGCGGGAGGCCCGAGGTTCCGCCGTATTGCGTGTCGGAGGTGGGGCGAGGACCGAAGAGGATTCCTGCGCCGAACGCCCAGTCTTTCTGCATGCGAAACATGACATCGAGGCCGGTCTCGATGGTCGCGTCGCCCTTTCCGATCGAGCCGAGGAACGTGCTGCCGCCGCGCTGCGACGATGAGATCGGCGCGGTGGGTAGACCGATGATGCCGGCTTGAAGCATCGCGACGGTGTGTGGCTTTGCGAGCAAGCGGTCGTAGGCGGCCTGCTCGTCTGCGCCTGCGACGCTGGCGGACGTGACGATGCCTACGACGATCCCGACGCGATACATCACATCCATTTTCCCCCGTCGACGGTTTGCTGTGTCTCGACGGCCGTCGTGGAGACGACGAGCACGCGCGTCGACTTGACGAGCACACCGTCGACCCGCGCGCTGAACGTGACGTCGAACTTGCCTGGATCGAAGAGCGTGAGGGTCGCGTGCATCGCGCCCGCAGAGTCGATCGTCATCGGCAAGTGAGTGTTCGCCGCGAGCCCAGGACCCGTGACGAGGAGTTCGGGATCGCTGGTCGCGGTCTTCGGTGCCCCTCCGGTGGAGGCGAACGCGTGCGCGACGACGTCGATCGGTTGTCCGACGTGAGGTTTTTGCGTCGTGACGTCGAGCGACGCGCGTGGCATCGCAGGCGCTATGCTTTGCTGAAACGAGGTGGGGTGTGCGTTGGTGCCTGCGTCCCTCGTCGGTCCCGCGTCCACCGAGGCGTTGCCCACGAGCTCGTTCATCAGCTGCGTGGCCGTCGTGTCTTGCGGGTCGAGCTCGTGTGCGAGCTTCGCGAGATCGGCCGCCTTGTCGCGGTGGTTCGAGTACTTCTCGCCGAGCGCTGCCTTGACGAGCTCGTCGGTCGCGCGCGCGCGCACGTCCAAGAGGCGCGGGTCGTTCGGCCATTTCTGTAGGCCGAGCGTCGTGATCTCGAGGACGTTGTCGTCCGCCGGAGCGTCCCACTGCTGCTTGCGCAAGGCCTCGTTGGCGCGATCGACGGCGTGATCGAGCGAGTTGGCGTCGGCCGCCTGACCGACGAGCCCCAGCTTGTAGGCGATGGTCGCGGAGCCCACCACGCCGACGAAGAAGCACGCGACGAAGATGAACACCGCGCGCGAGCGTGCACGACGCGCTTGTTGCGGAGGCGGCGACTCGTCTGCCGCGTCGATCGGGGCAGGCTGAGACGGATACGAGCTTGGCGCTGCGATGCGCGGCGGCTCGCTCTGCTCCACTGGCGTCGGCGGGAGCGCGATGGCGAGGGGCGCCGACATTTGCGTTCTGGCCGCCGACGGCGTGGGCGCGAGCCTCGGAGGCACGACGTCGTCGAGCGTGATGTCCACACCCGAAGGGCGTGCCGGAGCTGGCGTTGGCGTTTCCATGGGCGTACGCGCGAGCGGCTGCGTCGTCGTGGGCATCGCCGTAGGCTTGGTGGTCGGCACCGCCTCCGAGAGTCGCGCGGCGATTTCGGGTGTGAGCTCGAGCTGCTTGGTGCGCTGCATCGGCGCGAGCTGAACCGAGCCACTCGGCCGCGATCCGAGCAGCATTGGCCGGGCCACGAGCTCGTCGCCGGAGAGCCCCGCCGCTTTCGCTGCGTCGAGGAGCGCACGCCCCAACGCTCGCGCGTCCGACTCGCGTGCCATCGGATCCTTGGCGAGGTTCCTCATGATCACGTTCGCGATCGGCTCGGGCACATACGAGGCGCGCGCGATCGACCTGAGCTGCGGCGGCGCGTCGTGGATCTGCTGCACCAAGAGCGCGACGGCTTGGTCGCCCTCGAACGGCGTGCGCCCCGACAACATCTGGAAGAGCAGCGTCGCGATGCCGTACACGTCGCCCGCCGGGCCCACTTGCTCGCCTTGCGCGCCCTCCGGCGAGATGTAGCGCGCCGTGCCGAAGATCAGGCCCGCGGCCGTCGCCATCGATTGCTCACCCCAGTTGAGCCGCGCGATGCCGAAATCCAGCACCTTCACGAAGTCCGGATCGGCGCCGCGTCGCACGAGCATCACGTTCTCGGGCTTCAGATCGCGGTGCACGATTCCCTGCGCGTGCGCCTCTCCTGCCGCGTCGCAAATCTGCAGCGCGATGTGGAGCGTTCGCGGAAGATCCATCGCGCCGTCCGCCGCGGCTAGTGCGCTCTGGAGCGACATGCCGTCGAGGTACTCCATCGCGATGTAGAGCGAGCCGTCTGGGAGCTGCCCCGCGAGGTGCACGTGCACGACGTTCGGGTGCTGCAGGCGAGAGGCGACCTTCGCCTCGCGGTGAAACCGGGAGACGAGCTGCTCGTTCGCGGAGAGCTCGCGATGGAGAATCTTGACGGCGACGTCGCGGTCGACGCCCTTCTGGAAGGCGCGGTACACGCGCCCCATCGCGCCGACGCCCGCGAGCTGTCGCAGCTCGATGTGATCGAGGATCGTTCTGCCCACGTAGCCGTCTGGCGCTTGTTGCGCCTTCTGCGCGCTCGCTGCGTTCGTCAGCGGCGTTCCGTCGTTCGGACAAAATAGCCCGTCCGACGCGAAGCTGACGCCGCACGACGGGCAGACCTTCGCGGGCTGTTGTCGGTTCTCGGCAGAACCCGATTGCACGCGGCAAGCCTACCACGCATCACGATCCGAAGCGCTTGCGGTCCGCCGAGAGGCAAGCGACGATGCCGCCAATGCTCCAGGCAGACCTGCTCTCGCAAATCCCGCTGTTCGACAGCCTTTCGGACGAAGATCGCGAGGCTCTCGGCAAGCGCCTCAACGAGCGACCCTTCAAGGCAGGCGAGATCGTGTTCGCCAAAGGCGACAAAGGGTCCGCGATGTACATCGTCCTGTCGGGCGCCGTGCAGATCTTCTTGCCGCCACCAGACAAGGACACGCCGCGCGTCACCCTGAAGGACGTGCGCACCGGAGAGTACTTCGGAGAGCTCTCGCTGTTCGACGACAAGCCGCGCTCGGCGAGCGTCGAGGCCACGGTCGACACGGTGCTGTTGGAGCTCACGCGCGACGAACTCGGCGAGCACCTGGCGAAGAGCAAGAACGCGGCGCTCGCGATCTTGAGCGAAATGGCGGAGCGTCTGCGCGAAACCAACGCGATGCTCAGCCAGCGCGCCGCGAAGGACGTCGTCAAAGAGATCGAGGAGAACCTCACGTGGGGTCAACGCCTCGCCGACAAAGTCGCCGAACTGAACGGAAGCTGGGCGTTCATCCTCTTCCTGCTCGGCCTGACGGCGGTCTGGTCCGGAATCAACGTCGTGCTGCCGCAAGCGACGCAGTTCGACGCGTATCCGTTTCAAGCGTTCAACCTGCTGCTCGCGATCTTGGTCGCCTTGCAAGGTCCGCTCATCGTCATGAGCCAGAACCGCCAGACGATGAAGGACCGCGCGCAGGCCGAGACTGACTTCCGCGTGAACCTGAAGAACGAGGTCGGGATCGAGCAGATCGCGCGCGAGCTCTCCGCGTTCCGCGCCGAGACGGTCAAGCGCCTCGACGTCGTCGAGCGCCTCGGTCGCAACGAGCGCGTGCGCACCGAAATTACGCCGAAGACGCCGGGCGGCCCACTGAGCAGCGGCAGCATCTGACCGCGGTCGTTGCGCAACGCGCCACCTGGTGATAGCGAAACGGCGTCGAAGATGCGGGGAAGTCGGTGTGAATCCGACGCAGTGCCGCTGCTGTAACCGGACATTCCGGAAGCCAGAACGCCGCCCTTCGATGCGCTCGCTCAATGCATGCATAATGCACGCACGCAGCCGGCGCCTCCCAAACGCCGCGCGAGCTACGCGGCAAGTGAGCGTCTTCAATGCGGTGGTTTTCGTTTTTCGCGCTCGCGCCGCTGTGCGCATGCGCATCGTCCACGGGCGACGCGCGGCAGTTGGACGCTGGCTTCTTCAGGGGAGACGCCGACGTACTTGGTGACACGAGCGTTCCCGTGCGTACGGACGCCGGCCTGTATCCGCTCCCCGATGGCGGGACTGTGCGCGCCGATCGCTTCGTCACGCGGGTCGTCTCTTTCGCGCCGGGCGAGTGCGCGGGCTTCGGCGCAGAGAAGCTGCCGGACGTCGTGCTCGGTCCGCCCGAGGGCGGTGGCACGTCGCAGGGCGGGACGGACGTCGTGTCGCTAGGGCGTCTCGGCACGATCGTCCTCGGCTTCGAGCCCAACGCGATCGTGGACGGACCCGGTCCCGATTTCGTCGTGTTCGAGAACGCGTTCTACATCGCAGGCAATCCCAACAACGTCTACGGCGAGCCCGGCGAGATCTCGGTCAGCGAAGACGGCATCGCGTGGTCGACATGGTCATGCACTACGACCAAGGCTCCGTGGGCGCCGACGTGCGCGGGAATCCACCCCGTGCTGTCATCGTCGACGAGCAACATTTCGCCGCTCGACTATCCGGCCTGCGGAGGCGACGCCTTCGATCTCGCAGATTTGGGGCTGAAACACGCCAAATTCGTGCGGGTCCACGACATCGGTTGGCAAGACTGCCCCACCGAGCCGAGCAAGAGGACGACGACGAACGGGTTCGACCTCGACGCGATCTCGATCTTGAACGCCGAGAAACCTTAAGGCTTTGCGAACCGCGTCTTCACCTCTGTGACCCACTTCGCGCCGAGCGCCGGCTGCACCATCTTCACGTAAGAAGCGAGGCCTCGAAAGTACGCCTTGAAATCCTTCGTCTCCTGCGTCTCGTAGACCGTGGCGAGCGTATTGGCAGTCGTGTCGAAGAAGCAGCGAGGCTAACTCGGCTCGCGTGCGATTGACCAGGCCGAGTCAGCTCCAAGCGGCTCAATTGATCGGCGTTGAGCCGGTGATCGGGATGCGAATGCCGGTGGACGGCGCGGGCGGGAGAGCGATGCCGATCGCGCGACCCAGCTCCGCAAGGCGATCCGCGTTGAGCTGTAGCGTCACGCCGGACTGCACGAGAGTGACGTGGAACGCGCCGCACGGACACCTGGCGAGGCGCACGCCATCCGTGTTCACGATTAGGTGATGCGAGCCACAGCTTCCCTTTTCTTGAGACATCGGCGAGAAGTAGCACGCCGCGGCAAACGCGCGACCCAAACGCCTCGTTCTCTCCCGTCAGCCGCTTCGAAACACTGTCGAGGTATGATGACGCGCGTGAAACAAAAATTTCCCTGGTTCGCTTGCTTGCTCGTCGCGTGCTCTGCGGACGACACGCCCGTGAGCCATGGTCCGAACGTGAAGCCCGATGCGGGCGCCGACACGAGCGCTCTGCCGGACACGTTCGTTCCCCCGGACGCGATTTCGGATCAGGCCACGCAAGACGTCGCGACGGACGCGCCATCGTGCAACGCGACCACGGTGCTGCTCGCAGGCAACGCGTCGCTCTTGTGGGGAGGCAGCGCGATGGGCGGCAATGCGATCACGGTCGCGACGGTCGCGGGAAGCGCAGGGGATCGAATCGCGATCGCGCCGAACGGCACGGGCTTCGTCGCTACGTTGCGCTCGGGCAGCGGGTGCAGCGGCAACAGTTGCCCGCTGATCGCGACGGTGTTCAACGGCAGCTGGGCGGACACGGCGGCGATCCCGAACGCCATGACGATCGATGCGCCTGCGCTCGCGACGCTCGGCAGCGTGTCGCACGTGCTCTACCAAGACGCCGCGTTCAAGTACGAGCATCGCAAGTACGTCGCGAGCGCATGGGACTCCAGCGACGACCCCGTCGGCGGCGCGGGCAGCAACCAGAGCTTCGGCGCGAAGGCCCCAAGCGTCGCGGGTGCGGGCGCGGATCTCGTCGCGCTGCAAGCGGGCTCCGACAACCTCATCTACGATCAAACGTGGGCGAACGCGTCTTGGGCCAAGGCCCACCAACAAGCGAACATGGCCGCCGAGAACGGCATTATGCCCACCATCATCACGCTCTCTGGCAGCGATTTACTTGCAGTCTACATGCGCAAGAGCGACTTCAAGATCATGAGCACCGTGCGCACCGGCGGCACTTGGGACACCAACCCGACGCTCCTAGATGCAAACGCGTTCACGAACGACGCCGTGGCAGTGGCGTCAATCGGACAAGGTCGCGCCCTGCTCGTGTTCCGCGGCTCGAACGACAAGGTGCCGTACTTTAGCGTTTACGATCCGAAGAAGATGCCCGTGTGGACCACGCCATCTCCCGTGCTCGCGGGCAAACCCACGATCGCGTCGACCCCGTCAGTCTACGCGGGCGTCTGCGGTGACGAGGCGCTCGTTGCGTACGCGAAGCTCAGCGGCGGCGTCGAGCTCGTGCACTTCGCGGCCGGTACGTTCACGGGACCCGTCGCCGTGAGCGGCACTGCTGGCGCAACGTACGCCGCGGTTGCGACCAAGCCTTAGCGGTCGCTCGACGCGAGGGTTTCCGGCCTCGCGGCAACGTCAGCGGGGGGATCCGAGTTTGCCTCCGCCATCCTGCCGTTTTGTAAGCATGCTGACAATCCGAGGGGGGCCGCCCGACACTCGGGCAAACCTCCCATTTTGTAAGCATGCTGACAATCCGAGGGGTTTGGACGCGGTCCTGGCGCAGAACCACTCAGTCTTGCTCTCAACTTGGGGCTAGCCGGTTCTTCACGTTCACAGTCGCGACCGCTCAGCGGCACATCGAGTGATAGTTCTGTTCGGCGAGGAGAACCTCGGGCGGCGCGATGTGCATGTTCTCGAGCGATCGAATCGCTGCGCCCGCGCGCGCGCACTTCCCGTCATCGAGAGCCTTGGCAGCGTCGGCAAGGCGCTCGTCCGCGTACATCGTCGCGAACGGGTACTGCGTCGGGTGCGTGTCCGTGATGAACACCCGCAGGGCGCAGGCCACCATGATCGCAGCGCAGAGGCCGAACACACTAAGTTTGGTGGACGTCGGCGTCGTCACGCCTCGACGCCATAGCGCAGCGATGACCGCGCCAGACACCGTGCCGCCGAAGTGCGCGGAGTTGTCGAGCCCGCCCATGTGGTGGAACTTGCGCAAAGCGACGGTCACTGTGAAGCCGATGAAGAACAGGGTCGCGAGCCACCCGGCCATCGCTCTCATGATCGGGCTTTTTTTGCCCTCGATTCGATAGCCAAGCACCAAGGCCGCACCAATGAGCCCGCAAACCGCTCCGCTTGCGCCAACGCTTAGCGCGGGGACGGCTCCCAACAGACTGGTGAACATGCTGAGC
>JAYVYD010000193.1:0-6590 GCA_043784605.1 Myxococcales bacterium
AGGTGCGCGGCAACGGCGGCCAGTGCACGAGCTACTTTCAGCAGACCGCCTGCGTGCTGCCGTCGCTCTTCAACGGTCCGGGTTCGTTCTGCGGGCCGCAGAAGTACTTCGGCAACTACGGCAACTGGCTCGCGGGTGTCGGTCAGCACTACTGCGGCCCGTGACCGCGTGAGGGTCGTCCTCCTCACGGGGTTCCCCACGTTCCGCGCGCGTCGCGTCTGCGAGGCTCTCCTTGCAGAGGATGACGTCGAGGTGCATGCGGTCGTTCGGACCAAGTTCATGGCCGACGCGCGGACCGCGGTGGCGTCGATGGGAGAGCGCGGATCGCGGGTCAGCCTGATCGAAGGCGACAGCGCGGCGCTCGACATGGGTCTCTCTGGCCGCGAACTCAAAGAGCTCACCCATCGCGTCGAGATCATCCATCACGCAGCTCAAGTCACCTACCTCAACGTCGACAAGGAGCTGGCGCGGCAAGTGAACGTGGACGGCGCGCGCGAGGCCCTGGAGGTCGCCGAGCGCTGCAAGAATCTCCGTTGCTTGGTCATACACTCCTCGGCGACCGTCTCCGGCTCGTTCGAGGGACGCTTTCACGAGGCGGATCTCGACGTCGGACAGTCGTTCCGAAACGCGGTGGAGTCGACGCTCGCGCGCGCCGAGCGCATGGCGAGAGATGCGATGAGCCAGCTCCCGATCGCCGTGGTCCGCCCCGGAGTCATCGTCGGGGACTCGCGCACGGGCGAGATCGATCGGCTCGACGGTCCCTACTACTTGATGATGTTGATGTTGACGTCGCCGCCAGAGGTCACGCTACCGCTGCCAGGAAAAGGAGACGCGCCGCTGCACGTCGTGCCGATCGACTTCGTCGCCGCGGCCGCAGCGATCGTCGGTCGAGACCCGCGCTCGCCTGGAAAGACCTTCCACTTGGCGGACCCGAACCCGCTCCCCGCCAAGCGCGTGTTCGAGCTCTTCGCAGCCGCCGCGGGCCGACGCACGCTGCGCGGCTTCTTTCCGTCGCAGATCACGAGCGCGCTCTTGCGGACGCCAGGCCTCGAGCGATTCGCGACGAGCCAGCGCTCGCTCATCGAGGTGCTCGGCACGTCGGTAGTGTACGATACACGTAACGCGGACGCGGCGCTCGGCGCGCTGCGATGCCCGCCGTTTGCGAGCTACGTCGAGACGCTCGTCTCGCACGTGCAAGGGCGATTGAAAGAGAAACAGCGCGTGCGCGACGACGCAGACGACACGGGTCTCGGAGCGTGAAGACCGGCAAGTCCGTTCCGCCCGCGATCGGACTCGGGATGGCGACTCGGAGGCTCGTCATCGGTGCGCGAGACGTCGTGTTCGCCAAGGGGATCGTGGAGGCGCTCGACGGCGTCGCGGCGGTGTTCGCGGAGGGCGGTGGAGATCTCGTGCTCGCGTCGCCGCTCGATCGCGAGGCGGAGCTGGACGCACTCGTCCGCGATCTCGCGCGCGAGCTGGGTGGCGTCATCGTCGAGGACGAGTAAGTACCGACCACATCCCCACGGCCGCGAACGCGCAGCTGAGCGCGAGGGCAACGGGCGCGGACGTGATGTCCGATGCCCCGCGCGTGCTGCGAATGTCGATGAGCCCTCCACGCACGAGAGGCCCCGTGAACCACGTGAACGCGAGGTTCGCGCCCCACGCCATCCACGCGCCGCGATCACGGAGCCACAACGCGCCGAGCGCCACGCCGGCGCAGCCGAACACGGCGACATCGAGCGCGTGACCTCCGGCGCCGAAACGGGCGGAGGCCGAGAGAAGCCCGACGACCACGAGCGCGAGCGCATCACCGCGTCCACCGAGCTTGGCGCGAAGCAGCGTGAGCGCGCGGAGGGGCAGGCCTCGCAGCAACAGCTCGTCACGCGCCGCCGTCGCCGCTGCGATCAAGAGACCCAACCCCGACGCGATGAGCGACGGGCGGCTCGTCATGCGCTCGAGCTCGTACGTAGCGAGCCCCGCCAGAATGATCGCCGCGGCCGCGACGGTGCCGAAGCGAGCGCCGCCGAGGACTCGGCGCACGATGTCTCGCGTTGTGGGCATCGGCGCGAGCGGATCGGACCACGCTACGCCGAGCCGTGCCATCCCGAACTCCGCGAGCACGAACTGCGCGCCGAGAGCGCCTGTCGCGTTCTGCTTGAAGATTACGGTGAGCGCGCTCACGCCGATGTACGTGAGCAGGCCCCACGCGCCGACGCGGAACGTCTCCAAGGCGGCACTTTTCCAGGCGACGCGATCGCTCACAAGAAGCTCGCTAGGGCAGGGCCTTCCGCCAACAGACCTGGCAGACCGCCGGTGTGGATGAACAAGACGCGAGCCCCTTTTCCGAGCTCTCCGCGTGACACGGCAGCTCGCAAGCCGAAGAGCGCCTTGCCCGTGTACACCGGGTCGGTGATGACGCCTGTCTTCTTGGCGACGAGCGCGACGAACGCGAGCTGCTCGTCGGTCATCACACCGTAGCCTGGGCCCTTCGCCGCATCGTCCACGACCACAACGGCTGGCTCCGGCAGGGTCGTGTCGTACGCGCGAGCCTCGTGCGCCACGCGTGCGATCACCTTCTCGAAGTACGCAGCGTCGTCACAGACCGCGAACGTGCGCACCGTGTCCGCGACACCGAACGCCGCGACACCGAGCGCCACGCCTGCTGCCGTGCCTCCGGAGCCGCACGCGTGCACGACGACGTCATACGCCTTGCCGCCGCCGAGACCGAGATCGAGCTGCTCACGCACCTCGCGCATCGCCTCCACGTACCCGAGCGAGCCGAGCCCGTTGGAGCCGCCTTCGGGGATGATGTACGGCAAATCGCCTCTCGCCTTCAGCTCCATGGCGACCCGCTCCATGCACGCGTTGCGGTCCGCGTAGTCGCGAGGCGTGATCAATCGGATGTGCGCGCCCACCATGCGATCGATCAGCACGTTGCCGCTCGAACCGAGCCGATCGCGTGGGGCGTCGACCTCGGGTCCCGGCAGCGACTTGCCGTCGGGCACGCGGAGGAGCAGCGTGCATTGGAGGCCGAGCGATGCGCAGACGATAGCGGTGGCGCGCCCGTGGTTCGATTGGACTCCGCCGCACGTCACCACATGAGTGGCAGAGCGCTCTAACGCTTGCCCCATCAACCACTCGAGCTTTCGGACCTTGTTTCCAGCCTCGGCGCCGCCCGTCGCGTCGTCCCGTTTGATCCAGACGTCGCAGCCGATGAGCGCGTCGAGCGCGGGCCGTTTGACGAGAGGCGTAGGCGCGTGGACGAGGGCGAGCCGCCGCATCGTCACTCGAAGCTCAGGAGCTTCGCATTCGCTTCCACCGCGGTGCCGGCTCCGACGAACACCTCGGCGATCGTCCCCGCGAGCTTGGCCTTCAGCTCGTTCTCCATCTTCATCGCCTCGATGACGAGCAACGGCTGCCCGACCGTGACGACGTCGCCCGCCGCGACGTGCACCTTCACGACGCGCCCGGGCATCGGGCTCTTCACGGTCTTGTCGAGAGGACGGCCCGCGCGCTTGCTCGCCTCGGCCGCACGCGCCCTCTCGCTCTCGACGCGCACGTACGAGCGATGACCGCTGGCGACCGCGCCGATGTCGGGCAGCGTGCCCTCGACGGAGAGATCGATGACTTGTCCATCGACTCGAATGCTGAGGCCCTTCTCGAGAGGCAAGACGTCTACCTGGACAGGCTTGCCGTCCAGCGTGACCTTCAAGGCGCCGCTCGGCAGCTCCACCACGTCGACGACGCGAGGCTCCGCGTTCTCCGCGAGCGTTACGAAGTATCGCATCGGGCGGAACCTAGTACGCCACTGACCGACGCTCAACTGATCGCGCCTGCGGGACGCTCAACTCCGCGCTATCCTCCGAAGATGTTCACGGCGTCCCACCTATACGCGCTCGCCAGCGAGTGGTGGCCGCTCATCCTCGGAGGGTGTGCCTTGTTCGTCGCGATGCGCCTGATGCGTCGCACGTATCGACAGGCCAACCGCCGCCAGTACGATGGAATCCGTTGGCGCGGCATCCAGTGGAACAAACCCGAGGATGACGCGCCCGCAGACGAGTCAGACTGACTCTTGCGCGATCACTTGAGGTCGTAGGCTTCGACCGCGTTGCCCATGAAGCGCGGCACGAGCACGCGGCTGCGCTTGCTATCCCAGCCGATGTCGGCGGGTGCATCGAGCTGGGTCAACACGGCTTCGAACGTGCCGCCGAGTTTGCCCTTGTAGATGGCCGAGCCCTCCCAGGACGAGACGACGAGCTGGTCGCCCATCATGAACATGCCGTCGAGCTTGCCTTTGGGGAGCGTGGTGACGTCGAGCTTCTCGCCCTTCGGTCCGAGGCGATAGACCTCTGCGCCGCCGAACGTGTTGACGACCACGCCGGTCGGCGTGAAGACGACGCCGTTCGGGTTCTTGAGGTCTTTGCTCTTCACGAGCACCTTGGCGGCGCCCTTCTCGATGACGTAAACGGCGTCAGTGCCTGTCGGCGCGAACTTCTCGTCGACGCCCGTGTCGGTCACGTAGAGCTTGCCGTCGGGTCCGGCTGCGATGTCGTTCAAGAACGATGAGCCAGCAATCTTGATGTTTGCCTTGGGCGCGCCTGTCTTGAGGTCGAACGCGCGCACGGTGTCGATGTCAGTCACCCAGAGTTCGCCCTTGCTGATCGCGAGGCCTTTGGGCGCGTGGAGCGTGGCTTTGTTGACGCCGCCCGCGACCCACTTTTGCGTCGTGATCTTGCCGTCAGGCGAGGCGATCGTGATGTACCCGTTGTTGTCCGCGGCGAGCGGCGCGCCGTTGATGTTCGAGATGAAGTAGCGATCGCCATCGGCGTCGTAGATCACACTCTCGGGCGTCTCTAGCCCGGTGATTTTCATCACGGGCGTCGGAGGCGGAGGCGTTACGGGCACTACCGCAGTCGGAGCGGCAGAGGCGCTCGGCGCGATCGCTGCGGCCGAAGCGCTTGGCGCTGCCGAAGCTGCCGTGGTCTCGGGCGTCTTCGGCGTTTCTTCGGGGCCGCCGCAGGCGACGGCGAGGGTGATGAGGAGGGCGAGAGATGACGTTTGTTTCATGGCGGACGCGACCCTAGGGCCGAACGCGCGTTACTTCAAGAACTCGCAGGTCTGAGTCGCCATGCACCCATGCGTCTTCGGGTGCGTGAGGAAGTACACGTCCGCTCCGTCCGTCTGGAAGAAGCGCCCAACGAGGTGATCGTAATAAACCGCGTCGTCCCAAGTTTTGCATGGGTTCGAGGTCGTCCACACGTGCTGCCCCAGCGGGTTGACGTACGCATTCACGAGCGCCACGAGCGGCCCGGCCTTGCCGTCGTACGCGCCGTCCTCCGCAAACGGCGCACCGGCCAAGCGCGGCCTCCACGCCTGTAGGATGGATGCGTCATCTGTTACGGCGACGCCTATCGCGCGCGCGAGCCGCAGCGGCACGGCAAGGTGCTGCGCGTCGTAGTGATCCTTGCCCTCGGCATGCCAGTCGACGTCGAAGACGGTGCGCTGACAGACGCTCGGGTCGGCTTTGGAGGACCCCGCGCAGCGTGAGCTCGGGGCGTAGTTGACCCCGCAAGCGTTGCCCGCGGGCGTGCGCGCGAGCCGCGAGTTGCCCTCGATCGCGTAGTGCTCGATCATCACGTCGTTCGGCGTCTTGCCCCCCAGCGCAAGGAAGAGCGGCGCGGGCGTCACGAACGCAGCGTACTCGGGCATTCGCGCAGCGGCAGACGGCGGGAGGAATGGCAAGGCGCCCATCGCGCGCGCGAACGTGGCGCCTGCGCCCACGACGACGAACGCGTCGCCGACCGTGTTCGCGTCCAAGAACGGCTTCGGCCCGACGTTCTTACCGCCGTAGCCCGTGTTCTGCTGCAGGGCGTAGAGAGGAGCGAAGTTGATGGGGTCTGCGGAGTCGATCGCGGCCTGCGTGAGCTGAATCAGCTGCCGGAGCTGCGGCGATTGACGTCGAAGTCCAAGCCCCTCTTGGACCGCGAAGAGGGGAGTGCCGACGGGGATGAACTGGTCGCGGTACTGCGCGCAGCCCAAGTCCGAGTCGCATGGAAGAGTGCCGTCCGCGATGGGCGACTGCTTGCTGAACGGCTGCTCGAATGCGCGAATGGCGCGGCCGGCGGGAGCGGTCCCCAGCAGCTCGCACGTGTCGTAGGAGGTGACGACGTCGGGCGCCGTGAAGATCTGCACGTCGAGGTGGTCGTTGACATTGGCGGGTATCGGCACGCGAAATCGGCCGTCGTACGCCGTGCGCGTGCAGCGAACCTCACGCGTCGTCGTGTTCGTGAGGCGCACCGTCATGCCTGCGTCGAGCTCGCTCTTGGTGAGGCAGGCGAGCTCGATCTCGCGCGAGTGGATCAGATCGTTGACGACCATGCGCACCGAGCGCTCCGTGCTCTTGCACTGTGTCTGCTTGCCGTCTTGCGTGGTGGGACGCTCGCTCGCGGGCACGGCGATGACCAGCGGCGAGATGATCTGCTCGATGACCGAGTCCACGACGCCGAACGAGCGCGTGGCGACGTCCGTCAACCCGCCCGCGCCGCTGATCGACGCGCCCGCCGTGATCTCCGGGTCGAGCGCCGCGTCGA
>JAYVYD010000194.1:0-9055 GCA_043784605.1 Myxococcales bacterium
GCAACAATGACCTCCTCACTCTCAGTATCGCGCCGCACAGATACGCTAGATCATGCGGCGATCAAGATAGCAAGATAATATTGACCGGAGGCCTAAGGGCCTATTGCAGCTCCGTCGTCCACTCTTCGTCCACGGCGCGGCAGAACTCGCTCTGCTCAATCGCCTTGGGATCGAGCGACACTAGCCAATCGTGCAATTGGACCGAATTGCGATTGGCAAATACGTCCGCCGCATACGAGAGCTCTGCCATGAACAGCGTCGCGCGGCGCGCGCACATCGGCAGGAGCACTGTCGCGAACAGTCGGCCGTCGGCGAGCTGGACGCTCCGCTGCAACACGGGGCCGAGCGCAGACGGCACGGTCGCGTCAGTGTACGAGACCACGGCCGACAGCTGGCGCGCGGCGCTCAAGATACTCGCTTTGACTTGCGCTTGCGCTTGCGGCGACTGACCGAAGTCGAAGACCACCAATGCCATCGCCCTGTGACCGTCCGTGGCGCGTAGCAGGGCGGAGCCGTTGATCGTGACGCGATAGGCATTCGCGACCGGGAGTCTCAACCCGAGCCCGGGATCCGAAAACGTCGCGCCATCGAACGTTCCCCCAAAGCGCGCCTGCTTCTCGATCGGAACGGGCGCCGGCGGGATGTTGATGGGGCCGAACGGCGGCGACGCAGGCGGATCCGGTATGGGTGTGTCGAGGGTATCGCGGCGCGCGGCCGCGGCTTGCGCGGGCGGCAACCCATCGGCGAACGCGACCACCAAGCCGCGCCGATCGCCGCGCATGATCACGCGTGCGACCTCTGCGTCCTCTTCGTTCGAAAAGACCACGGCGCCCGACACCGCGGCTTGCCCGTCCGGGCGCTTTCCGAGACCGAGCCAGTCTCCGCGCCAGCTCGCCGCGAGCTTCTCGGCTCCGTCATGCTGCGATCCCATATGCACGAGCAGCTCGCGCAACCCGACCTCACCCATCCGCGAGCCCTGCACCTGGGTCAGCGCTGCTTCTTTTGGAAAGAGCAAAGACGGCACGGGTCGAATCGGCACGCCGGCGAGGTACACGTCGGGGTGAGCGATGAACGCGGTCGTCTTGGGCGGCGTCGCATAGAGTCGATTGACGAGGTCGAAGCCGCCCGCGCGATACACCGTTCCCACGAACCGCTCGCCGTCCTCGTAAGGAAACACGAGGCGCGTGCGCTCGTCGTAAGACAGCTTCGCGACATCGTCGCCGACCACCACCGCAGCGTCGTCCGAAGCGCGCAGCGCGCTCGTCGTGATCATCGCGCGTTGAGGCGGTACTCCGTCCAGCGCCGCGATCGCGCCGATGGCGGTCAGCTGCGCGTCGCCCTCCAAGAGCGCCTTCAGTGCGAGCTGCTCGTCGCGAGACTTGGAAGCTGCCTCCTTCAACTTGTCAGTGTCGAAGTGTTGGTGTTGGAGCGCGTGCGTCAGCTCGTGAGCGAGAACGATGCGCGGGTCTGCCTGTTTGAATACCGGGTGCTCGCGCACGCAGATCGAGCGAGACGCGTACTCGTAGAACCCGTCGAAGAAGCGCGAGTCCATCGTCGCCGATTTGGGCTTGTTGTCGTCGCCGCCGATTCCGTTCGCGACTCGGAATGCCGTGTCGAAATCAGCGTCCGCGAGCCGCCGAATCGGCACCTCTCGAATCGTCTTGAGGCCACGCACGCGGATGACGGCCTCGAGGATTTTCGAGATGTCGACCTCGGGTGGAGGAGGATCGGCCGCAACCTGCGCCGCGCGCGGCTGCGCGTATTGCGGATAGTGTGCATAGCGGGCCTCGCCGCACGAGGCGAGCACGAGCACCAGAGGCCAAGCGCGAACTAGGTCACTCGACACAGCTCAGCTTCCACTTCTTCACGCCCGTCGACTCGTAGTAGAACGGCGTGTCGCAGTCCGCGTGCTTGACGGTAGTGGCTGGAGCAACGCCGCCGTCAGCGTCGGACGCTACTGCCCTATCTGGGTTCTTTCCGAGAACCACCGCCGCACACCGGCGGTCGAACCACTCGAGATGCTGGGCTCGGTGCGCCTCGCGCATCGCGCAGGCTGCCTCGCAGTCGGGAATGTCGGTCTGACAAGCATCGCCGACGGTGGACGCGGGTGCGACCGACGCCGCAGGCGCCACGTGCGAGACCGGCAGCGGCGCGGCCTCACACGCACACGCCGCGATGACGAGCGCGCACCTCACCAAAACACCGCGAGCCCCGTCACCGTGATCGCGGCCACTGAGATTACGATCGCCCACGAATCCAGGCGTTTCGCGTCCTTTTCGCGCCCCGCGTCGTGCCAGCGCACGCCGAGCACGGACTCGAACATCGAGAACAGGATGACCACGTAACTGAGGTTGTAGAGCTTGTCGATGAGCACCAGATAACCGATTTGCGGCAGGTCCGCGCTAGTCGTCAGTTGCAGCGCTACTGCGGAGATCAGCGTGGTCACGGCGAGCCCGATGCGCCCCTCGAAGTACTCCTGACTGATGAAAAAGATCAGAATTGTACTCAACAGAATGAAGCCGATCGGGACCAGCGTCTTGCTCAGATAGCCCACGAGCGGCCGACCCAGCTCCACGTTGAATCGAAACTCCGAGCTCTCGAGGCTACGGATGCGCGGGTCTCCCATGGTGGACGCGTAGTGGTGAGTCGCGACGTCCGAGCCGCTCGAGCGGACGATGAAGCCGGGGGTCTGCATGGTCGGGTCGACCTTCGAGTCCGGATCGGTCTGATACAAGAGTGAGTCGTCGTCGTAGCGAGTGTCCTCGACACGAACGCTGATGTGCTGTCGATCGAGCGGATACGCGCCGAGCTCGAACGGGTGCGCGAAGCGGCCCTGCACGTGGAGCTGCTGGAGTTTGCACCCGTCTGGCAACACGTCCGGCTTGGGCGCGCCGCCTGCGTCCTTGTAGACGATCTCCTTCGAGAAGCTCCACGGCTCGATGGCGTTCGGCATCTCGAACGTGAGCGTGGGGTCGATGTCTCCGCTCCAACGAAACCACAGGTAGAAGTCCGCGAGGAACGTGTTGGCCTTGATATCGATGTTGGCTATTTGATTGAGATACAGCCCCACCACGACGACCTCGGGCTGGCCAGGTGCAGGCGCCGGAGGACAGCTGGCACCGAGCACGGGCCTCGGAAACACGAGCAGCGCGAGCAACAGCAGCAACGTCTTCCACCACGAGCCAGTACGCATCGCGCCTACGATACAGGAAATTGTGGCCACTCACGCGCGACCCGAAGGACGGCGCTGTCACCGTCGAACAAGTCGACGTCAAGGCGCCAGACTGGCAGAGCACTTTTGTCGACTACAAAGAGTCCCTCGGGAGTGTTTGGCTGTCGGGCGGAGTCGGCGGCGTTCCGTGAACCGCGCGTCGTGCTCTACGCAGAGGGCGGCGGAGAGACGTCTGGCTTGAGGCCGACCTGGGCGCGGAAGCGAATCCGCCAGCGAAGGTCAGCGGACGCGCCTCGTGCTTGCCGTCAAGACGAACCCGCGGACTCGCAACTACGGCTTTGGCAGACGCTGCCCATACTCGGGATACGCCGGCCGCACGAGCTTCGTCGGCGGGGTCTTTGCGAGCGCGTCCATTGCGAGCTGCACGGCCTTCTCGAGCTGCGGGTCGTGACCTTGCCGCATCAGCTCCGGATCTTGCTCGACCTCGACGTCCGGCGCGATGCCGTGATTCTCGACCTCCCACTCGCCCTTGGTCCCGTACAGCGCCCAGCGAGGCGCGGTGATCGAGCCGCCGTCGATGAGGTGCGGATAACCGCCAATGCCCACGAGGCCGCCCCAAGTGCGAACTCCGACGAGCGGTCCGAGCTGCGCTTTCTTGAACAGCCACGGGAGCGCGTCACCGCCGGAGCCGGACATCTGATTGGCGATCATCACCTTGGGCCCATAGATCGCTTGCGACGGCAGGATGATGTCCTCGCCTTCGCGCGTGGTCGCCCCCATGAGCGGCGTGAGCTTCAAGATATCGACGATGTAGTCGGCAATCTGCCCACCGTGATTGAAGCGCTCGTCGATGACGACAGCGTCTTTGCCGACTTGAGAGAAGTAGTAGCGATTGAAGTTGGTGAGACCTCCGCCTTGAGTGTCTGGCAAGTACACGTACCCGACTCGACCCTTGCTGAGTTCGTCCACCTTCTTGCGGCTCTGCTCCATCCAGTCGCGCTGGCGCAGCGCAGTCTCGGAGCCTACGGGGATGACCGTGATCTGCCGCGCGCCGTCGAGCGTGGGCTTTGGGCCGACCATGATGGGCGTCTGTTTGCCGGCGCGGCCTAAAAACAGGCGGTTCACGTCGTCATCGCCCTTCAGTTCTTCGCCGTTCACCACCAGCAAGAACTCGCCCTCCTTGACGTTGACGCCCGGCTCGGTGAGCGGCGCCTTCAACTTGGGATTCCAGTTCTCGCCCGCGTAGACTTTGCTAATGCGATATCGTCCATCTTCTACTTTGTAGTCCGCGCCGAGCAGCCCAGCGCTGACGCGGCTCTGTTGCGGGACCGCGCCGCCGCGGCTCCAGACGTGGCCGAGAACCAAGTTGCCGAGCGCATCGGCGAGGACGACGTTGAGATCTTCGCGTCCGCCGAGACCATCGAGGAACCTCGAATACACCTCCTCCGTGGCGGCGAGATCCAGGCCGTGCGCGTGCGGGTCGTAGAGGAAGTCGCGCTCGATGCGCCACACCTCGTGATAAATCTGTCGCCACTCCGCGCGCGGATCGACCCACACGTCCAGGCTGCCCTTGAGCGCGCCGTCTTCTTTGGTGGCTTCGCCCTCGTCCACCAAGAACCACTTCTTATCCTTGGCGTAGAGCACCTTCTTCGTATCCGCGCTGACGTGGAACGTGCCCGCCGAGTCGATCGTCTCCAGGTAGGTCTTGGTCTTTCGCTTCTTCAGGTCGAAGCGCGAGACGTGTAGCGGCGCCGGGTTGTCTTCGTCGTATTCCAAGTAGTCCTCGTCGGCGAACGCGATCGGACCGGCCATCACGTACAGAATGCCCGCAGCGCCGGGCTGCAAGTCAGCATAGTTCGCGCGCTCGATCGGGAGAGCGACGATGCGCTGATCGATGCCCTCGAAGTCGATCACGACCTTCTTGGGATCGCCCTTCTCTTCCTTGGGCTCCTTCGGAGCGGGCGCGCCGCCGTCGGTCGCCTCCTCATCGCTCTCGGGCGCGACGGGCGACACTTGGTCCTTGCCGAGCACCATCGCGTAGACGCTAGCCGTGACGGGCTTGGCCATCGCCGTCATCGTGGACGTGGCCGACAGTCCTACGTCCGTGCTCGCGAGAAACCAGAGGTACTTGCCGCCCTTGTCGAAGCGCGGGGCGGATGCGGCGCTGCGCCCGTCTGTGACTTGATGAATCGCTTTGTCGTCGATCGAATAAACGAATATCGACGGCAAGTGATTGGGCATTAGCTTCACGTACGCCACCCAGCGCGAGTCCGGAGACCAAGACGCGTCGAACCAGCCACCCTCGAAGCGATCCGTGTCGACCTTCACCGGCACGGGGCGCGCGATGTCGATGAGCCATAGGTTGAGGCGCTTGTCCGTGAGCAAGATCTTCTTGCTGTCGGGCGACCACGTCGGCGCGTAGAAGTACGAGCCGGGCGTCCCGAGATCGATCTTCTTCTCTACGCCGACGCCGTCGGGTGAGCGGAACTTGAGCGCGTATTCGCCGCCCTCGTCCGAGAGCCAAGCGATCCAGTTGCCGTCGGGGGACCACGCCGGATCGCGATCGGCGACGCCGGGGGTGCGCGTGAGGTTGCGTACGTCGCCCTTGTCGGCCGGCATGGAGAGGATCTCTCCACGCGCCTCGAAGAGCACGCGCTTGCCCGTCGGCGAGACCGCTGCGTGCAACACCTGGTCGGGACTCACGTGCTCGAAGTGAGGCCGAACCTGCGGCAAATCAGCCGAGATCGTGATCGGCACCGGCTGCGATTGCTTCGACGCGAGATCGTAGAGTCGAATCTCTCCGAGCTGCGAATAGACGATGCCGCCAGGTCCGACCGACGCATCTCGCACGTCGAAGCCGTCCGCGTTGTGCACGAGCTCGCGCACCTCGGTGCCTCCGACGTCATAACCAAATAGCGTGAAGGGCCCGTTGCGATCCGAGATGAAATAGACCGTGTTGCCAACCCACATCGGCAATCGATCATTGGAGTTGTCGCGCGGCACCTTGGTGACGTGACTGGTGTCCAAATCCGCGAGCCAGATGGGTGTGGTCTGACCGCCTCTGTATTTCTTCCAGTCGGGTTGCCATTGTTGGAAGGGCACGTAGGCGAGGCGCTTGCTGTCTGGCGAGTACGAGGCGTCCGCGCCCGAAGGCAGGGGGAGCTCCACCGGCGGACCGCCCGAAGTGCTGATTGTGAAGAGCTTCGGTAGGTCCCGCGCCGTCCGGCGGTCGGAGCTGACGAGCACGCTCTTGCCGTCGGGCGTCCAACCCACCGCATAGTCGCTGCCCGCGTAGTACGTGAGACGCCGCGGCTCACCGCCTGCGGCAGGCACCACGTATACGTCTTGATTGCCGTCGGTCACGGAGGTGAACGCGATCGACGCGCCGTCCGGCGAGAAGATAGGACGATAGTTGCGGAGCTGCGCAGTCACGAGTCTGCGCGCGTCGCCGCCTTGTCGCGCCACGGTCCAGATCTCTCCTGCGTACGCGAAGGCGATCTGAGTGGCCGAGAGCGAAGGCGTTCGGAACACGCGAGCGACGGGCCCGCCGTTCACTGGCGCGTTCGTCGTGGCGACCGGCGCGGCCTCGGCATGCGCGATCGGAGGCAACAGCGTGACCGCGTCCGGACCAGGCCCCGCGAGCAAGACCGCGAGAGTGACAAGAACAACGCCGAACAGCGCAAAGGCGCCGATGGCGCGCAGCTCCGATTTCATGGGCCGGATGCTACGCGCAGATCACCTACGGCGAACGCAATAACTCATCGCTCAAAGCGACTCCGATCTAGGAGTGCGGCGGTTTTCGTCGAGACCAAGCGAGACCTAGGAGTGGATGAGGAGCCGTACTCCTGTACGGTGAAGATTCCCGACGACGGTATCGCGAAGGGATCGGCGAAAAACGCCGCACTCCTAGCCTGGGCCGCCGGCGTCTTTTGGGGGCGGCGGTCCGGCGTCGGGAGGTGGGGGCATCGGAGGAACGCATAGCTTGAGCCCTTGGAGCTGCGGGATGACTCTGCACTTGTAGCCTGGCTGCTTGCACTCGTTGTCCGTCAGGCAAAGCTGCGGCTGCTGGTTTCCGCATTGCGCCATGCACGTCGCTTTGATGGATTGCATTTGGAAGCTGCCACAGCACACGTCGCCGTTCGAGCAGTTGGCCGAGCTCGTGCACGAGAACGAAGCGCCCATGCATTGACCTATTGCGGTGCACGAGACCGCTTGCTGCGTGGCGCAACACACCTGCGTCGACGGATCGCAAGAGGCTCCCATTCCGCAGGGAATCGGCTGCACCCCAGTCGACGTGTCGGCTCCGATGAAGGTCGCGTCCGGTCCGTTGGCGCTATCGCGTTGCGGAGCGTCGTTCGAGACACTCCCGTCGAATGGGATGTTGCTGTCGATGGTTCCGCCGCACGCCACTCCGGCGACGATAAAGGCGGCAACGCTTGCTCGGTGAACAGTGATCATCGGCAGACCTCCAGTGAAGACGAACGGGAGCCTAACACGCAAATTGCAGCCGAACGGCGCGCGTGACGCTTCTTCCTTGGCGAGACGTGGTTGGGACGAGTGGTCCCGCGCGAAGAATGAATAGCCAGAAATTGGGCTGTCTGAAGCTCTAGCAAGTAGCGTTTCGGGTGCTCTCTAGGATTCTCGTCGTGCGCACCCTGCACACGACGGTCTTTGCCTAGAGCGCGAGGAAATCATGTCCGAAACGTCGTCCACCGGCCGCTTTGCGCGACTCGTCGCACTCCTGGGATCTCTCGGCGTGCTGTTCTTGGCCGAATCGGCCCACGCAGGCCCGGTTCCCAATCACGTGCGCGACGTGAAGCTGCACCCCACCGAGGGAGTGCCTGGGTCTACCGACATCGAGATCGTCGGCACCGCGGTCCCCTCGTACCTCGTTCGAGCCGAGCCAGGAGGCAAGCGCCTCTATATAGACATGAGCGACGCGGACGTGGTCGGTGCCCCCGAGGCGCTCACAGATTCCGGGGGCCTCGCGCTCGGAGTCCTCACCCAGTCCTTCAAGACGGACGGCGGCACGCTCGCGCGAGTCACCATCAACTTGAGTAAAGAGGCGAACTACCGAGTGCGCGTGGAGGGCAACACACTCCGAGTCACACTGACGCAGACCGCCGCTCCGGCGCCGACGACAGCGCCCGCCGCTATCGCGAACAAGGCGGACCTCAAAGAGGTCAAATTCGAGCGAGCGCCCAACGGCAAAGACCGAGTCGTGGTCTCCTTGAGCGACATCCCCGCGTATGCGTTGACGACGACGGCGCAAGGCAAAATCCGCCTCGAAATGCGCGGGACGAAGGTCCCCGATACCCTATTACGCACTCTCGACGTCAGTGCGTATCGCGGCTTCTTGCGCACCATCAGTACGTACACGGACGCCGCGCAAGGGATGGCGATCGTGGAGATCGATCGCAACGGAGACGCGCAGGGCGACGTCACGATCGAGGAGGGCAAGATCGTCTGGTCGTTCGAGGCGCCGAGCAAGAGTGCCATCGCCTCGCCCATCGTGAAGGGGTCTTCGTCGGCGACGCGCCACACGGTCACGATCGCGAGAGAGGACGACGCGGCTGGAGTCGCCCGAGTCGACACTTCGATTCACGACGGCGACGCGACGGACGGAGCGATCGAGCACACCACCGGAGGCGGCGAGGCCGGCTTCACGAGCACGACGCCCATGCAGGCCGCGGGGCGCTATACCGGCCGACGCATCGACCTCGATCTAAAGGACGCCGACATCCACAACATCCTGCGGCTGCTCGCGGACGTGGGTCGCGTCAACATCGTCACGGCGGACGACGTCAGCGGCAACATCACGATCCGCATGCGCAACGTGCCGTGGGACCAAGCGCTCGATGTCGTGTTGCAGGCTAAAACACT
>JAYVYD010000195.1:0-9437 GCA_043784605.1 Myxococcales bacterium
CGCAGCTCAATCCCGTCAGCCACGGCTGCCCGCCGGCGCGATTCAAGAACATCCACGTGCTCAACACGAAGGCGAAGTCATGAGCGCCGAAGAGATTGCCAAGCGTCTCGTCAGCAAGGCCGTGGAGCTGGAGCGCGGTGCCGAGGTGATCGGGCGGGTGCGCTCTGGGAGGCGCCAAAACACACGGTTTGCTGCAAACGATCTGACGACGAGCGGCGCCTCGGATGACGACGAGCTCTCGTTGACCGTGGCGATCGCGTCTCGTCACGCGACCGTGCGAACCAATCAGAGTGACGACGCCTCGCTCGTCGCTCTCGCGAAGCGCGCAGTGGAGATGGCGAAGCTCGCGCCCGTCGATCCGGAGTGGATGCCGGTGCTCGGCGCGCACACGCCACTGCCTTCGGCGAACGCGTTCGACGCACGCACGCGAGACCAACACGCGAGGGAGCGCGCGGACGCGGCGCGTTCGGCGATCGAGCTCGGCAAGAAGGCAGGCGTCACGGTCGCCGGCTACTACGAGTCTGGCGGACACACGCGCTCTATCGCGACGAGCGCCGGATTCGTGGCTTCGTTCGATCAAAGCGACGCGAGCCTCACGGTCACCGCGCGCGCTCCGGACGGCACGGGCTCGGGTTGGGCGGGCGCGGCGGACGTGTCGGCTTCGGCGATCGACGGGACGGCGCTCGCGAGCATCGCGATCGACAAGGCCACGCGCTCTCGCGCACCGCGCGCGCTGGATCCGGGTCGCTACGACGTGGTGCTCGAACCTGCCGCGGTCGCGGAGCTGCTCGGGTTCCTGATCGACGCCCTCGACGCACGCCCCGCGGACGAAGGTCGCAGCTTCTTCTCTCGCAAGGGCAAGAGCGCGATCGGCGAGAAGCTGTTCTCGCCGGGGGTCACCTTTCGCTCCGATCCGAACGACCCGTTGACGCCGTCTGCGCCGTTCGACGACGAAGGCAACGCGCTCTCGCCTCGTACTTGGATCGATCGTGGCGCATTGGCGGAGCTGCGGTGTGGTCGATTCTGGGCCCACAAAAACGGCCGAGCCGCGACCGGCGAGCATACCGCCTACCGATTGACGGGAGGGACGGCTTCGGGCGTCGAGGAGCTCGTGCGAACGATGAAGCGCGGGCTCGTGGTCACGCGCTTCTGGTACTGCCGATGGCTCGATCCCAAAGAGCTGATGGTGACGGGCCTCACGCGCGATGGCGTGTTCCTCGTCGAGGACGGGAAGATCACCGCGCCCGTCAACAACTTCAGGTTCAACGAGTCGCCCGCGCGCGTGCTCGCCAACGTGATCGGGATGACCACGCGCGAGGTGCGAACGCCCGGCGGCGTGATGCGTGTGCCCGCGGTGGCGACGAGCGCGTTCAACATGGCGAGCGTCTCGGCGGCGGTGTGATGAGGTTCGGCCTGCTCGGAGACGTCCACGCCGAGGACGCTCGGCTCGAAGCGGCACTCGCGCTGTTCATGAGCGAAAATACCGATCGCGTGCTGTGCGTGGGAGACATCGCCGACGGACGCGGCAGTCTACCCCGCACGATCACGCTCCTCGAACGAGCCAACGTGCTCACCGTTCGCGGCAACCACGATCGATGGATCGCGTCAGACTCGATGCGCACGCTCGCCGAGGCCCACTCCATCGACGAGCTCGACGATCGCGCGCGTGCCTGGATTTCGGCCCTTCCGGCGACGCTCGAGATCGACACGCCGCTCGGGCCGCTGCTCTTGTGTCATGGAGTCGGGGAGAACGACATGGCGCAGCTTGGACCGCACGACGAGGGTTATGCGATCGCGGCGCTAGCCGAGCTCAAGCGGATCCGTGACGAGGGACGCATTCGATGCATCGTCGGCGGACACACGCACGAGCGCATGGTGCGCGCGTTCGGCGAGCTCACGTTCATCAACCCGGGCACGCTTCGCGGAGAGGACGATCCTTGCGTCGCGATCTTCGACTTGTCGAAGCAGTGCGTCGAGTTCTTCGACTTCCAAGGAGTCACGCTCGTCGGCGGAGAGACGTTTCCACTCGAGCCCGACGTTTTCCCCGTCTGACCAGTCACCAGAATGGTTGCTAGGGATTTCGCGTCACGCGGCGAGCGTGTGTTACGTTGATTTTGCTGATTGTGAACCGCCAACTCCGAAGGTCGCGATGCTGAGGGTCGAGTGCGAGTCGTGCAAGGCGACGTACCAAGTCGACGAGCGCCGCGTCCCTGCGAACGGCCTGAAAATGCGTTGCCCGAAGTGCGGCAACACGTTCCTGGTGAAGGCCGGGTCCGGTGAGGACGCTGCGGCTTCGGCGCGCAAAGCCCCGCCGATAGCACCGCCCGCTGCGAAGCCGGTGGTGAAACAGACGATGTTCGGGCTCGGCGTGAACGTGCCGGAGGAGAGCGATCTGCCGGCGCGACCCGCGGCGGTCCTCGGAGCCAAAGGACCACCTCGCCCCGCACCGAAGGCCCCGCCGATCGCGGCGAAAGCCCCGGCCCCGCCCGTCCCTGCGGCGAAGCCGGCCGCGATTGCACCGCCGCTCGAGGTGGATCCGTTCGCGGACGAGCCGATCCCGGATCTGCCATCGCCTGCGCGGCGTGACGTGGCGATCGGATTGCAGGCGAAGAAGACCGAGGACATCACGAGCGGATTGCCGCCCGCGCTGGGCTCGCTCGAGGATCCGCGGAAGAGGCCCCAAGACGACTTTCCGGTTGCTGCCAGTGCGCTCGCCGCGCGCAAGCCGCCAGCGAAGACCGAGTTCGAGCTCGACCTATCGGCGGGACCGATCTCGAGCCGGGCTGCGACGTTTCACAACGACCTGCCCGCGATTTCGACGGGCGGCGCCTCGTTCGATCTCGACTTGCCAAGTGCCGCACCCGCGAAGAAACCGGCGGACGCACTGGAGGCGGATCTGCCGAGCCCTGCGGGTTCGGGGCTCGTCCGGCCCGCGATGAGGCCGCAGCCGAAGGCCGACGCGTTCGAGATGGATCTTCCCTCCGCGGCAGTGAACCTTGCTTCGAAACCGACCCCGAAGAACCAGCAGGCGACCTTCGAGATCGATCTTCCGTCGGCGGCTTCTCAGCTGCCATCGCCCGCCAAGCAAGCTCCGGCGGTCGGCAAGGGCCAGGCGACCTTAGAGATCGAACTCCCGTCGGCGGCTTCTCAGTTGCCATCGCCCGCCAAGCAAGCTCCGGCGGTCGGCAAGGGCCCCACGACGTTCGAGCTCGACTTGCCGGTCGCGGCGGGGATGTTGCCAGTGGTGGCGTCTTCGTTGCCGTCGCTCGGGTCGTCGCTTCCCACGGCGCAAAAGCAGAAGCCCGTGCAAGACGCGTTTGGGGAACTGGATCTACCGTCTGTGTCGAACGACCTTCCGATCTCCTCGGACGTGCAGCTTCCGACGCTCGGCGCCGCGCTCCCGATGACCGCGAGCGCGTTCCCGATGACCGCGAACTCGCTCCCGATGACCGCGAACTCGCTCCCGATGACTGCGAACACGCTCCCGATGACCGCGAACACGCTCCCCGCGCGGGCGCAGGTGGCGCAGCTCTCGGATTTCGGCGAGCTCGACTTGCCGCCTTCGGGCGAAGGACGAGCCCCTTCGAAGCGGCCCGCCCCTGTAGACGATCTCGGCTTCGGCGAGCTCGATCTAGCGCCGGCCGGCGCGAGCAAGCCGCCCTCCGCTCCTTTCGATGATGTTCCAGGAGCGTTCGCGCTGCCGCCGAACATGTCCGCGCCTACGGAGGCGGATCTGTTCGAAGCGCCCACGAGTGAACGCAGACCTGCGGCAGGCGGGATGGCGTTCGGCGAGGTCGATCTCGGAGGCGGAGCGGAAGCGGCGATCCCGATGGAGGCGGCGCAGTCACGGATCGGCGGTGAGATGTCGCTCCCGGAGGAGCTGCCTCCCGTCTCGCATGCGGGCGCCGAGGCTGCGCTGCCCACGACTGCACAGCCGAAACGAGTCAGACCAGAGACGAAGAGCTCGCCGTGGCCTCGACGTGTCGTACTCGGCGTGATCGCCGCCGCCCTCGTGATCGGCACGGGGCTCGAGGCGACGCCGTACGGTGCGTTCGGTCGCAACGCCGTCACCGACAAACTCCACGCGCAAGACTACGCGACCGCGCTCACGCAGACCGGCAACAGCGTGCGCGCACGCATGGGCAAGGACACGTTCGTCGAGGCTCGTGGAGCGGCGGACGACGCGCTCGGGGCACACGGCAAGACTCCGCGCGCGAAGCCGCTCACCGCCTACGCCGCGTTCGTGGAGTTCGCGTTCGAGACACGCTTCGGCGCGGACGCGGAGCGTTCTTCGCGCGCCAAGCAGACACTCGCGGAGCTCACACAGTTTCCGGAGACGCAGTACCTGCCGCTCGCGAACGCGGCGCTCGAGGCGGCGAACGGCAACCTCACCAAGGCGCGGCAAGGCCTAGAAACAGCCTCGCGGCGTGACGGAGGCGATCCGATCCAAGAGGAGATCGCCCTCTTGCGCGGCGAGCTCGAGCTGCATGCGAAAGATGCCGCGGCTGCGAAGACGGCGTTTGCGGCCGCGTTGAAACAGAAGCCGTCGGCGCGGGCTCACTACGGCCTCGCTCGCGCGGCGAAGCTCGCGGGCGACGAGGAGACGATGAAGAGCGAGGTCCAGGCGACGCTCGCGGCTACGCCCAATCACCCGGGCGCGATCATCCTGCGCGCGAGCCAGAAGTACACCGACGGCGACGAGGCCGGCGCGATGGTCGACTACGTGCTCGTGGCGGACGGCGCCGCCAAGGCGCTCTCGGCACCGAACGAGATCGCCGACGCGCTCACGCAGAAGGGCTTCATCGACATGAAGCGCGGACGCGCCGGGGACGCTCGGGTTTCATTCGAGTCCGCGCTCAAGCTGATCGGCACGCACATCGAGGCGCTCGTCGGTCAGGGGATGCTCCTCTCATCGGAGGGCCGCACGACCGAAGCGCTCTCACGCTTCGACACTGCGATCCAAAATGACCCGGCCGACACGCGCGCGATCGCGTGGGACGCGATCACGAAGGTGCGCCTCGAGCGGCTGAAGGAAGCCAAAGATCAGCTGGTCGCGGCGCGCGCGCAGTTTCCCAAATCCATGCTGCTCGCGTTCGCGCTTGCCGAGGCGGAGCGCGCGCTCGGAAACCGCGACGCCGCCGAGAAGGCGCTGCGCGAGTCGATCGATCTGGCGCAGGCGAAGGATCCGGACGCCATGCTCCCGTACATCGCGCTCGCGAACGTGCTCGCCTCCGAGGACAAGAACGACCAGGCGAGGGCAATCATCGCGGACGCGGGGACGAAGCTCCCGGACACTCCCGCGCTCGAGCGCGCTCTCGGCGAGTTCTTGGCGGGCCAAGGTCATTACGATGATGCCGTCGTCCGCTACAGGCGCGCGACCGAGCTCGATCCGGCGGACTTGGCGACACGATTCAAGCTCGGCGTGACGTACCGGCGCATGCGCAAAATGGACGACGCGAGCGCGCAGTTCGACCAGGTGCTCGCGGTGGACAAGGACTACCCGGGGCTATCGCTCGAGCGCGGACTTCTCTACGAGGAAAGCGGCGACACGGAGAAGGCGCTCGAGCAGTTCAAGAACGCGTTGGCGAAGGCGCCCGACGATCCGGACTTGATGCTTCGAGTCGGCGCCGCGTACGTCGCGATCGATCGACCCGACGACGCGCTGCCGATGCTGCGCAAGGTATTGGAGAAGCGCGCCAACAGCGCCGAGGCGAACCACTACTTGGGACGCGCGCTCTTCGCGAAGGGCGGGACCAGCGCAGCCGAAGCGACCCGCTACTTGAAGCGCGCGACCGAGCTCGACCCGAACCGCGCCGAGTATCACCTCTACGTCGCGTGGGCCGCGAACGAGTCGAACAGCCGCGAGGCGCTCGGCACGGCGTCCGACGAGATCGACAAGGCGATGAACCTCGACAAGCTCAACGGCGACATCTGGTGGCAGCGCGGCGTGCTCGAGCGCAAGCAGGGTCGCGTCGAGGATGCCATCAAAGATCTCAAGCGCGCGATCGAGCTCAAGCCAACACGCATCGACGCGCACGCGACGATGGCCGAGTGCCTCGAAGACAAAAACGACGCGCAGGGTGCGCTCGGCGAGTGGCAGAGGGCCGTCAGCGGAGACGACAACAAGCCGACCTGGCGCTACCGATACGGCAAGTTGTTGCTGGATCGAGGATCGGCGGCCGACGCAGTCAAGCACCTTGCCTACGCCGTCACGGAGGCCGAGAAGATGGAAGTGCACCCTGGCTGGTACGCCGACGTGCAGTTCCAAGCGGGCGAGGCGTACAAACGAACCGGGCAACGCAAAGAGGCCGTCGCGCGCTTCAAGCGCTTCCTCGAGATCGCCCCGACGAGCAGCCCCGATCGACGCGACGCGATCGCCGCGCTGAGCGACCTCGGCGCGCCGTACGGCGGGCAGTAGCCGCCCTCAGCCGGTTCGCCGCATCAACATCAATGCGCATTTGCGCGCGACTCTAACGCTTGCGGGCTCGCGTCTTCTTCGGACGATCAGAAAATCGCGCTCGTGGCTGTGCCCAATGCTGGAGCGAAGCCTCGGCTCCTTCGAGGAGCTCCTCGTAGAGCTTGTCAGAGACGAGTTTCGTATCGCGACAAGCCTCGACCACCGTCGCAAACGCGCCTTGCTCCGGGGTATCTCCGCCGAGCCAGAGCACGGAGAGGAGCAGGTCGACGATGACATCGTCTGCGGGCAGTCTCCGCAATCGGTCAATCAATGATTGTGGCGAGTCCCGGAGCGTCTTCCAAATGAACAATCCAGTCGACATCCAATAGCGAGTCGTATCGCGTCGGAGAGCAGTAGCTGCAGTGCGTCGTCATCGGACTTGCCCGCGCGAACGAGCCTGTCTCGAGCGGTGTTGAAGCGGTCCGCTCCAAACTCCGGCTCCTCGAGGTCGGGCGGAATCAAGCCCACCGTCGCGACTCGAGCCCAGAGGTCGAACAGCCTATCGTCGATGAAGTCGTATCGCTCGGGCGCGGTCACGAAGATCTGCGCGAGGTGCCGTGGGTCCGCGGAGAGCAACGCGTCGATCGGATTGCCCTCCAAAATGGGCCTCTAGCTAGAGGTCGCTTCAGCGCCGTCATGCTCTTGTCCCAATCGGCCGCGCGTACCGCCTTCATGATCTCGATGAGCGTCTGCTCGGGAGTGGCTCGCCGCTTCGCGAAGGAGGCCTCTGGCGTGATCACCGTGAGCTCTTTCCCGAGACGCTCGCGCATGTGAGCGATGGATTCGTTCGCGTGAAAGCCGTACTCGGTGCTGTAGTCGCAGGCGTCGTACCTGGAGCGCGATGGCTCGATCACTTCCATCCCACTCAGCATCAACGGGGTCAGCGCGTGCAGCTCGGCGTCCAGCTTCTCCGGAAGACTGCACTCCACATCGTGAGCGCTTCGTCCCCGATGGCCACATAGCAGGCGAGTTCGTGCGCGACTTTGGGGAGGCTAACGATGTCCGCGTACGCCTTTCCGATCGGCCAATCGACGATGCTGCCGACGATGAGCTCGAGTCGCTCTTTCATGCCGTCATGCTACCCAATCTCGCTCTCGCCAATCGGCTATATGGACCTCTCGATGCCGAGGACCCCGCTCGCTCCGGAAGACGCCGCGCGTCTGCACATGGACCTGCCGGAGAACCCGATGATCATCGTCGCAGCGCTCGAGCTCGAGGGGGCGCTCGACCACACAGAGCTGCTCGCGCTCCTACGCGAACGGCTCCTCGGACATGCGCGATTTCGACAGCGCGTCGTCGAGTCGACGTTCGGCTTCGGCGTACCGCGTTGGGAAGAGGACCCGAGGTTCGAGCTCGTTCGTCACGTGCACCGTCACCTCGACGACGGCCGTCCATTGCTGGTTCGAGTCGCGGAGGTCGCCAATCGCGCGTTGGTGCGGGACCGTCCGCTCTGGGAGATGCACGTCATGGAGCGCGCCCTTGGAGACGTGCTCGTCGCGCGAATCCACCACGTAGTCGCCGACGGTGCCGGTCTCGTGCGCCTCTTACGGGATCTCGCGGGCGAGCCGCCACCCCAAGACAGAAGCGTGCAAAGCGAGAAGAGGAAGCAGCGAGGACTCCGCGTGCGACGGCTCGTCGGAGGAGTGGCCGCAGCGACGCGCCTCCTGCGCTCGGGCTCCGATCCGCGATCACGACTGACGGGCGAGCTCGGCAAAGAGAAGAGCCTCTGCGCGTCCGCGACGCTTTCACTCCAGACACTCCATGAGGCCGCACGCGCGCGTGGCGTGACGATCACCGAGCTCCTCCTCTCGTCGATCGCCGGCGCGCTGCGTGAACGCGTAGGGGGAAGAGTCGTGCACGCGCTCGTCCCCGTGGCGCTCCAGACCCGCGAGACGGACGCAGGCAACCGCTACATCTCCGTGTTCGTGCCTCTGCGCGTGGCCCTCGAGGACGTTGGCGCTCGCGTGCGCGACGTCGCCCACGAGCTCCGCGAGCTGCGAGCGCACCACCAATCGATCTCATCCGGCGTGAGTCTGACGAGCGCGGCCGGCGCGGCTACGGCGGTGATCGAGCGTGCGGGCGTGCGCCTCTTCTCGAAGCGCGCGACTCTGATGGTCTCGGTGGTTCGAGGACCCGAGCACCCGCTCCGCTTTGCTGGCGCGACCGTGCGCGACGTCACCGTTTGGGCGCCCGTGCCCGGGACGATCGCGTTGGGCATCACTCTCATGAGCTACGCGGGCCGAGTGCGCGTGGGCCTGAACGCCGACGCCAGGGTCGTGCAAGATCCGGAGTTGATCTTGAGCGATGTCCTGCGTGAGCTCTCTCAGAGCAGCGCATAGCGCGGACCACTCAGCTGCGGGACGCGACTGTTTCGCGATAATGTCGACGGCACGAGCTGCAGGCGAGAAGGACCACTCGTCGAGTCTGTCGGTCCGGTGAATTCAAATGCCCATTCTGCGGCGCGCGCAGGCTCGTGGTTTGCGCAGGCGTGATCACGTTCGCCGCGCTCGGCATTGGGTGGACGCATGACGGTGGCGCGGACGCGAGCGCGACTCCCAGCGTGCAAGACGCCGGTGTCGACGCGACCGTGCCGCTGCGTGACCCCCGACGATCCCGCGCATCGGCCAATTGCGATCTACGGCACGGTCCCTACGCCACACCGCCCGGGCTGCTGAGTTGAGCCGATTCGGCGCTCAGTATTGGCGCGCGCACAGTCCCGAATTGCAGACGAAGGTGAACGGCGCTCCGCGCGAGGGACCTACTGTCTCTCGCTCTGCCGTGCCGCAGGACTCACAGCGTGCTCCCTCTGCGCAAGCGCATGCCGCCTGACAACTGTGGCGCGGAGTGCACACGAGTCCGGTCGCGCAATCGCTCGTCGTCGAGCAGCTCGAGTCGATACGGCCTTTGCAACCATTGACGGCAACGGTGCAGCTCGCGCAAATCGCCTCTTCGATCGGAAAGCCCGCGCGACACTCGACGG
>JAYVYD010000196.1:0-23394 GCA_043784605.1 Myxococcales bacterium
CTTGCAACGCGCGGCCGTGGTCGATCGTGTCGCCTTCTGCGTCGAACAGCGCCGCGGCGCGCTCGAAGTGAGTGAGCGCGGCCGGATCGTCTCCACGCAGCTCGAGCGCGTGTCCGAGCTCCAACGTCGCGCGCGCCTCTAACAAGCGATCGCCCACGGTCGTCGCGACTCCGAGCGCGTGCAGCAGGTCGCGCGTGGCGGACGGTACATCGCCGCGGCGCAAGCGCAGCGTCCCACGAATGAGCACCATCGACGCCTCGAGCGATGGCTTGGCGCCCGAGCCTTGCGTCGCGACGAGTGTCGGCTCGAGTAAGGCCTCGAACGCGTCGAGTGTGCCAACGTCGAGGAGCGCGTCTCCCAAAGCCGACATCGCGCGCAGGGCGGGCTCGGCGCGACGCGCGGTCACTGGCTTCTTCGACAGCATCCGCTCCGCGACGGCGAGGACGTTCTCGCGCTCCGCGAGGAGGCCCTTGCGATCGCCCTTCGCGAGGCGCAGGCAGAGCTCGCCGAAGTGCTCGGCGTGGCGCTCCTCGGCTGCAGCGAGGCTCGCGGGGTCCGCCGACGACGCGGCGCGGTCTCGCATGACGTAGAGGAGGTGAAGGCGCTCGCCCTCCTGCGACACGATTGACTTGTCACGCAACGACGCGATCACCTCCAACGCCGGTGCGTCCACGACGACGACAGCCTCCGCGGACTCGAGTCGAAACCCGCCGCGAAAAACAGAGAGCTGCGCAAGCGCGTCACGCTCGGTCGGCGTCAACGCATCGAGAGCGCTCTCGAGCGCCGAGCCCAAGGCCCCGAGCACTTCGAATCCAGCGCGTAGGCGGGCGAGAAGGAGGCGGACGGGCATGATCGCCGTGCGCGACGCGGCCAGCTCGATGGCGAGCGGCAGCCCATCCAGCAAGCGTACGATCTCGAGCACGAGCGGCCCATCCTCGGGCGCCACCGCGTGCCCGCGACGCTTGGCGTGCTCTTCGAAGAGAGAGCGCGCGTCGCTCGCGTCCAGCGCTGGCACGTCCACGAGCTGCATCCGATCGACGTCGAGGCGGTCTCGTGAGGTGCAGAGCACGCGCGTGTCACCGACGCGCGCGAGCCAATCGCGAAGACTCTCGTCGCCTCTTGCGCCGTCCACCACGACGAGCACGTCACCGCGCTCGCGCAGCGCCGAGAGCGCGTCCGCCGAACTCGTACCGAGCGACACCGCGAGCACGTCGCCAAGCGCTCCAAGGCTTGCGTCGAGCCACGCGACCTCATTGCCCCGAGCGCGCCACTCGTCGGCGATCGCGCGAGCGAGCCAAGTCTTGCCTGCGCCGACGACGCCCACCAACCCGACCCGCGTCTCGCCGTCCAGGAACAGCTCGATCACACGCTCGATTTCGGGACGATGCGCGCTCACGCGAACAGCATAGTATCCTCCGCCGCGCCGATGCGCGTGAACCTCGACAAGTACCAGCGAGCGCGCTCGTCCATGCAGCTGAAGACGATCTTCATGATCGTGATGGGCGGGATCGGCGTCGTGTTCTTCAGCTTCATCACGCTGCTCGGATTCTTGCTGATAGTCGCCCCCGCGGACCGCTTCTGGGAGCGACGCGGCGGCTTCGTCGTCGCGATCTTCCCAGGCCTATTTCCGCTGATCGCGTCGTTGTTCGTCATGTGGAAGGGCTTCAGCTTCAGAGCTCGCTTCGACAAGATGAAGGAGCTCGCCGCGCTCGCGCGCTTGCGGCCGGCCTTCTCGCGCGAAGAGATGGCGCAGGCGCTCGGCCTCTCGGTGCAGGCGGGAGAGCTCGTGCTCGTCGAGGCGATCTCCGAGCAGATCGTGGTGGCTGGACCCGAGGACTACGCCCCTCGCGCGTTGGGCCCGGCATTCGCGCCGGTGATCTCGGCGCCATCCCCGCGTGTCGTCATCACACCGGACCCGCACGCGCCACGACTGAGTGCACCCTCGGAGCTCGGCCCGACAGGACCCGCGGTGCAGCTCGACCTGACCGATCGACCGATCGCGATCACGCCGGGCGTCGTACTGGGCAACACGTATCGCATCGAGTCGGCGCTCGGCGCGGGCGGAATGGGCGAGGTGTACGTCGCCTCGCACGTGCGTACCGGGCGCAAGTACGCCGTGAAGACCTTGCCGCAGGACTCGCGGCTCTCACCCGACGCGATCAAGCGCTTCGAGCGAGAGGCGCTCGCCGCGAGCGCGCTAGGTCACCCGAACATCGTCGCGGTCCACGACTTCAATCGCGAGGGCAACACTCACTACCTCGTGATGGATCTTTACGAGGGAGAGACACTCGCGACTCGGCTCGAGCGCTTCGGCTCGTTGCCGTGGGCAGACGCACAGCGTATCGCGCTCGAGATCGGCTCGGCGCTCGCTGTAGCGCACGACGCGGGCCTCTTGCATCGAGACATCAAGCCCGCGAACGTCTTGCTGGCGTCGCAGAAGGACGCCGATGAGCGCGCGATACTGCTCGATTTCGGCCTCGTGAAGACGATCGACGACGCGATGATCTCTCGCATCACGAGGACGGGTGCGGTGATCGGCACGCCCGTCTACATGTCGCCCGAGCAAGCGCGCGGCGAGCCTCTGACGGTGACGAGCGACGTCTACTCTCACGGCGCGCTCGTGTACGAGATGGTCACCGGTGCGCCGCCGTTCATGGATCGCGTGCTCGCGAACGTGTACGTGCGCTTGCTCAACGACAGTGCCGAGCGTGCGTCGAAGGTGGCTATGCGACCGCTCCCTCCCGGCCTTGATGCTGTGCTGGATCGCGCGCTCGCGAAGCAGCCGAGCGCGAGGTACCCGAGCGCACGCGCGTTCATGTCGGCGCTGAGCGAACTCGGCGAAGAAGCACCGTCGACCCTCCGAATCGCCTAACGAATATGGAGCGCCGTGCGCGTGACCTTGACGTGCTCCACGTCCTCGAACTCGACGCGCGCGATGGGAACTCGGTCGAACGAGTAAATCAATTCATCATCGCCACGCACTCGCCGATCTTGCTCTCGTGCGAAGGCGCGGTCTAGCTCCTCCTCACTGAGCGCAGCCGGCGTCGGGGTGCTTGCTGAGATATGCATCGAAGCCCTTGAAGAGCGCGTGACCGAAGCGCTCGCCCATGTTGGCGCCGCCGGTGGCCTTCAAGTGAACGAGATCCCACTGCGCCAGTCCCATCTTGGCGAAGCGGATCATGCTCATGTTTCCGCCCATTGCGGCGCGGAAGTCCCAAAACGCGGCGTGGTGACGGCCCGCGATGCCCTTCAGTTGGAGGCTCAGTTTCACGATGCGCGGGTCGCTCTCGGTGTCCGTACTGTGTAGTTCGATGTCCGGCGGACTGAGCACTAGCAATGGCAAGTTGGGGATCGCCTTGTGGAAGCTCTCGAAGACGGAGGTCATCCACCGCTCGTGATAGGCGGGCGCGAACAGGTTGGTGCCCAACAGGAACACCACGAGATCGTATTTTCGGTGCGCGATTTGCGGCACGCGCGTCTGGTCTTTCACGCGCGCCATTTGCTCGTAGTTGAGCGCCCCGGTTCCCAAAGAGTCGACCGTGATCGAAGGCGTTCCGCGCTCCATCGAGGCGCCGAACAACCTGACCTTGCCGTTGCCTTTGACGACGCACTCGATCTTGTGAGGGCCGTCCGCCAAATCCAAATGCTCGAAGCCTGCCTCGATGTCGTCGGCCGCCGTGGACACGTCGTGATCGGCCTTGCCGTCGATCTTGATCGTGAAGTCGCCGCCGGAGGGTCGCTTCATAAAGTAGATGTCGATCTTCTCGACCTTGGTACCGATGGGCGCCTTCTCGTCTGCCGTGGCCACTCTCGCCCAATTTCCGGGCTCCGCCGACTCTGCGGCGATGTTCGCGAAGCCGTATTGAGCGTCGCTGATGCCGTTGGTGCTCGACGCGATCTCGCGCCATTTATCCGTCAGCTCGTGGTGCACGTCTTGATGGCGGTACCAGGGCCACGGCATCGCGAGTGCCACATACCCGTGACCCGCGTCGCCGAATTTGGCTTGGAGCATTCGGCGTAGTGCGCCCGTGATGTAGTCCATCGTCATGTTCGAGTCGCCGTACACGCCGATGCGAACGTGGTCCGTGGCCTTGCCGCGCACCAGCTCGGCGACGCGCTCGTAGAACGGGGCCATCGCGTTTTCTTCGTCCACGATGGGCGGGAGCGGTGCGTCCCACTTGCTCGTGTCGTAGGCGGGCAGCGCGTATTTCTCTTTGTCGAGCGACCCACACACAGGCGGGGCGTCGGGCACGTCGGTCTGCACTGAAGCGCTCACGAGCGCGGACGTCGTTGCGGGCGGAGTGTCCACGGTCGCGGTGCCGTGCGCCCCGGAGCCACACGCGAAGAGAAGTGCGAGCGAGGTGAAACGAAGGCGCATGGCTCTCTCTCAGTTATCAGTGAGCGACCGAGGGGCCAATAAACCGTCAGCGAAGCGCGTCCTCGATGAACGCGAGCGCCGTGCACGTGGCAGGTCGTATCGACTCTTTCTTGCCCAACACGGCGAAGCCATGGTCTTGGCCCGGCAGCTCGACGACGAGCGAAGGAACGCCTGCGCCCTCGAGCAGCTGGGAGAACGCGCGCGAGTCACTCGCGGGTACGATGCGGTCGTCGCTCCCGTGAAGCAGCAGCACCGGTGGGTCCGCCCCGTCGACGAAGTGATTGGGCGTCGCCGTGCGCGCGCGCTTGTCCCAATCCTCCGGGCCGCCGTCCACGCGCAGGAGCTCGTCCACCGCTTGAACCATCTTTGGTGGGTAATGGTCGTGCGCGCGATCGAGCTCAAGCGGCGCGTAATAGGCAATCACGCCACGCGGGTGGATCGGACCTTTGCGTGCGCAAGCACCATCTGACGAGGGATCGTCACCATTGACGCCGACCATCGCCGCGAGGTGTCCCCCTGCGGAGGCGCCCAGAATCACGAGCTTGTTCGCGTTCAACTTGCGGAGCTCCACCTGCGCTTGCGCCTCGCGAATGGCGCAGCGGACGTCGCCGAGCCCGACGGGGTGTGCGTTGGCGAACCCACGTGCGAGGCGATAATTGACAGTCACGCCGACATAACCGAGTGACGCCAATAGACGAATCGTCGGCACGAACAGCTTCTTCGCACCGGCGGTCCACCCGCCACCGTGCACGATGACGACGAGCCCCTTGAACGGAACGTTTGGCCACGCGACGTCGAGCACCTGACGCTCGTCCGGCCCGTAGCGAACGTCGAATTGAACATCAATCGTCCCCCCATCCTCCGAAGGAGTGGGAGGGACCACACACTGCTCGACACGCCGAATCACGAACCGCCGTGGCGCAGCGTCCTCGGGTGATTGCGCGTCAAAGACCTCCAACTTCGTCTCCGATTGAACGAGAGCGACCCCAGGCGGAACGGTGGGCGCCCGTGAATCAGCACAGGCAACAACACCAGCCAGCAGCCAATGAATTCCCGACTTCAACATGGAACGTAGACGCTGGTGATTTGGGACGAGAGCAAGCGATCGCTAGGAAGCGCCGAGGAGCCGTACTCCTGTACGGGGACGAGTGCCCGACGACGCCACCGCGCCGCTATCGTCGCAAAGCACCGGCGTCTACTGATGCCGAGCGCTGCTACTAGACGCACGTCGTTGGTTTATTGCGCTACGTCCGCGCAGCAGCGAAAGCCCGTGGAGTAGTCATGGTAGTAGCTCGCGTGCGCGTAGGTGCCGTACTCGCAGCCGTCCCCGTTCTGGTGGATGTCGAGGTAGTAGCCGCCGAGGAACGTGCCGTCTTTGTCGTCCACCCACTCGTGGAGGTTGCCGACCATGTCATAGACGCCATAGCCGTTGGTGCAGCCGTCGTGTGAGCCGGTTGCCGCGAGTGTCCCGGGAACTTGATTGAGGTGTTGGTCGTTCATGCGATTGCCCCACAGATGAGGATCGCTGCCGCCGCCGAGACCGAAGACCTTGAGCATCGGTGCCTTGCCGTGATCGTTGCATCGGCCCGGCTCGTTGCTGGAGCCGTATCCGTACGTCGACTTCTCAGGACCCTTGCAGGCCTTGCGCCACTCGGGCGCCTTGCAGAGGCGCTTGCCGCTGCGCGCGCACGCTTGTCCGGCCTGGTCCGCGCTCACGTAGCCTTGCGGCATGACATTGGGCTCGCTCACCGCGCGCACGACGTGACGCTGGTTCACGCCCTGCGTGTCGTCGAGCGCGGCGTAGTGAGCGAAGGGGCGCTCGTCGCCGTTCGGGAGCAGCTCGACGAGCGACGCCTCGTAGCGATCGACGCAGAAGACATCATCGATGCTCGCCATGTCCGGCGGGCAGAGGCCGTTGTTCGCGAGGGGCTCATCGCCGGGGCTGAGCAGAAGGTCGAGCGTGGTCTGGCCCGAGGGGTTGGTGACGGACGGAAACGAGGTCACGCCGATACGCGCAGTCTTGCCTTCGCCGCTGCGACGCGACTCGGCCGCGGAGCGCTGGAGGGGGCCAACGATGGCCTGAACCCCCTTGATGGAGGGAGCGCTCTGCGTGTGCTCGGTGCATCCGATGAGCGCCGCGGCACTCGTCGAAACGCCCACCAACGCAACGGCTACCCAACGCAATTTCCACTTCGTCAAACTCAACCTCCGCGGGTCTCGAACTTACTCAACCGTCTCTCGTCAAAAGCCCGCGAGCGGTGCCTGCACAAAGATTGAAGCGACTATTAAGCGCGAAGCGTCTTACTTGGATAACCCGCTACGCACCTGTTTGGAAACGAAAAGGCAACACCCACATGGCGGCACATTTGCCGCATGATCATGCAAAGTCGCGTGCACTCTACACGCGTCGATTGGAGACCGACTTCCGAACAGCGCAGAGGTTCGCAAAAAGATCGCGAAGATCAGGCCGAGGATGAGGGCGCCAACGGAGGCGCGTCCTCAAACCCATCCTCACGCTTCCTGACCTTCCCGACCTTTCTGTTTCACTTCTCCGATTTCATGGAGTCGAGGCGCGAGGCTTACCGACTTCGCTCAACGCGAACGCGAGCTCGTCAGCGACCTTCTCGACCGACGCCTTCACGAGGTCCGCGCCGCCGTGTCCGCTGTTCTTCTCGATGCGCAACAGCACGATGCCGCCGGTCGAGCGGTCCTGCATTTCGGCCGCGAACTTCCACGCGTGCATCGGGTCGACGCGATCGTCACTGTCGGCCGAGAGCAACAGCAGCGACGGATAGCGCGTGTTCGGCGAGACGTGTTGGTACGGCGAGTACGCATAGATCGCCTTGAAGTCTTCTTCCTTCTCGGAGGAGCCATACTCCTCCACCCAGGTCTTGCCGGAGCCGAACAGGTGATAGCGGACCATGTCCACGAGCGGCACACCGCACAGCCCGACGCGGAACAGCTCGGGGCGCTGCGTGATCGCGGTCGCGACGAGCAGGCCCCCGTTCGAGCCGCCGCGCACGACGAGCTTGTCGGCGACGGTTACCTTGTCGGCGATGAGCTTCTCTGCGATCGCGTAGAGGTCGTCGAAGACGTTCTGCTTCTTGAGGCGCATGCCGCCTTGGTGCCACGCCTCGCCATACTCGCTGCCGCCGCGAAGATTCGCGACGACGTAGACGCCGCCGTGCTCGAGCCACGGATACGCGCTCGAGGTGAAGCCCGGCTTCTGCGAGACGGTGAACCCGCCGTAGCCGTAGAGGAGCGCGGGCGCGGTGCCGTCCATCTTCTGGTCTTTGCCGTGCACCACGAAATAGGGCACTTTGATGCCGTCTTTGCTCGTCGCGAACGATTGATCGAGAGCGTACTTGCTCGGGTCTACCGGCGTCTTCATGCGGTAGTAGAGGCTGGTGGCAAAGGTCTTCACGTTCGTCTCGTAAATCTCGGTCGGGTACGTGAAGGACGTGAACGTGAAGTACGCCGTGTCGTCGTCGTCACGCCCGATGAGGTTCGACGCCGCTCCGAGTGCGGGCAGCGTGATCTCACGCGTGAGCTTGCCGGCGAGGTCGCGGACCTCGAGACGAGACGTGACGTCTTTCAGGTAAGAGAGCGCGAGCTGACCGCCGACGATGCTCACGTCCTCGAGCGTCATGTCCTTTCGCTCGGGGACGATCTCGGTCCACTTGTCGCGCTCGGGGTGCGCGGGATCGACGAGCATCACATGACCGTTCGGCGCGCCGTCGTCGGTCCTCACGTAGAATTTGTCTTTGAACGCAGTGGCGTCCACCTTGAACGGCTTGCCCACGCTGAGCGTCGTCCACGGCTCTTTGTCGCCCTTTCGAGCGTCGCGGAACGTGAGGTCCGTGCTCGACCAGCCGTGCTGGACAAAGTAGCCGAGCCAGTGACCGTCGCGTGAGAGCTCAGCTCCGCTGAAGGTCTTCGCGTCCCCGGTTTTGTCGTGGACCTTTTTGTCGGTCTTCGGGTCCTCTCCGAGCTTGTGAAAGCGAACCTCCGCGAAGCCGGGGCGCTCCGAGGTCATGACGGTCTTGCCGTCCACCGGTGGGATCCACGTGTAATAAAATCCGTCGCTCTTCGGTGTCCACTGCACGTTGGCGTACTTAGCGCCGACGATGACGTCACGCGGAGTGTCCTTGCCCGTGGTGACGTCGAGCACGTGCAACACCGCTTCGTCGGAGTTGTGCTCGTTCTTGAGGTACGCGACCCACTTGCCGTCACGCGACTCGAACGTGCCGCGCAAGGACGAGCTGCCGTCCGTCGTCCACGCGTTCGGATCGAGCAGCACGCGGGGCGCGCCGGACTTGCCCTCTCTCACGTAGAAGACCGATTTTTCCTGGAGGGCCTCGCGCTTCGAGAAGAACCAGCGGTTGCCCTCACGCATGGGCGCACCCATCGACTCGACATAGAAGAGCTCCTTCAAACGCGCGGCGATGGCGTCTCGCTCGGGGAGCGCCTTCAACCTGTCGCGCGCGAACGCGTCTTCGGAAGCGCCCCACGCCTTCGACTCGTCGCTCTTGAGATCTTCGAGCCAGCGGTAGTCGTCCGTGAGCGTCACCCCGAAGAGCTGCTCGCTGAACGGCTGCTTACGCGTTGCTGGGTAGTTCCAGCTCGCCGCCGGCTTTGCAGCGCTTGACGTATCAGCGATTGAGGCGTCAACAGACCGCAGGTCCACGGGAGGTTTGGGCGTCGGCGCCTCGCCACCACACGCGACGAAGACGAGCGCGACCGAGACGCTACGAAGACTCATATGAGCCTTCGTAGCTCAAATCCCGGCGGCGAAGCCATCCTTCCGGCGTTGTCGCTCACCGAACGCGACGACGATTTTTGCAGGAAGGCGGGAAGACCTCAGGGGTCGGAGCCCCCCCAAAATCTCTCTCGCTTCCCGCTTCCCGCCTTGCCGTCTCTCTGTGAATCTCAGTCCGCGGCGCCGAGCTTTCGCTCGATGGCTTCGAGATGCGCGCGAACCTCGGGATCGGCGCTACGCAGCGCTTCGACCTTACGCACGGCGCTCATCACGGTCGTGTGATCGCGGTTGCCGAACGCGCGACCGAGTTCGGGGAAGCTGCACTTGAGGCGCTGCTTGCAGAGGTACATCGCCACGTGACGCGCGAACGCGATGCTCTTGTGGCGATCCTTCGAGATGAGGTCGCTCGAGCGCAGCTTGAAGTGGTGGCAAACGATGCGCTGGATGTCCTCTACGGACGACTCGGTGGGGCGCGCGCTGGAGGCGGCGAGGATCTCTTGTTTGGCGAACTCGACGGTCACCGGGTGACCAAGCAGCGAGCTCTTCGCGGCGATGCGGATGAGCGTTCCCTCGAGCTCGCGCACGTTGCTGCGGACGCTCTGGGCGATCGCGAGCACGACCTCGTTCTCGATGTCGATCTTCTCGAGCTGTGCCTTCTTGCGAACGATGGCGACGCGCGTCTCGAGCTCCGGCGGCTGAATGTCCGCGACGAGCCCGCTCGCGAAACGCGACACCAGACGCTCTTCCATGCGTTCGAGCTGCAGCGGATACTTGTCGCTCGTCAGGATGATCTGTTTGTCCGCCTGGTGGAGCGCATTGAATGCGTGGAAGAACTCTTCCTGCGTCTGAGTCTTGCTCGCGAGGAACTGGATGTCGTCGACGAGGAGCAGATCGCACTTGTCGCGGTAGCGCGCGCGGAACTCGCTCATCCGCTGGTCTTGCAGCGCTTGAACGAACTCGTTGATGAACTTCTCCGCGGAGATGTAGACGATGCGCGCGCTCGGTCGCTCGTCACGCACGCGATGCGCGACCGCGTGGACCAAGTGCGTCTTGCCGAGGCCCGTTCCACCGCACAAAAACAGCGGATTGTGGCGTGGGCCGTTGCCGCCCGCCGCCGCCATCGAGGCCGCGTACGCGAGCTGGTTGGAAGGTCCGATGACGAAGTTGCCGAACGTGTACTTCGGGTTCAGCCCTTCGAGCGGCAGCGGCGCCTCCATGAGCTTGCGCGGCGCCGGAGGCGGAGAGGACGGCGTCACCGCGGTGCGCCGAGACGGTGGCGTTTGCCGTTCGCGGTCACTGCTCTGCGGCGGCGATGAGCTCACGGGGCGCTCGATCGCTCCACCTATGGTCCACGCGATCTGCACGCTCCAGCCGCTCTCGAGACGAATGATGTCGGTCATCGTCGGAAGGAAATGGTCGTTGACCCACTCACGCACGAACTCGTCGCGTGCTCGCAGCGACAAGACGCCGTCGATCAAACCGTCGAATTGAATGCCGCAGAACCATTGGTCGAAGCTCATCGAGCGGGCACGCGTCGCCGCCACCGCTGACGTCCAGAGCCGCTCGCCCTTCTCCATGGAAGGATGAACCGAGCTGGAAGGATCCTGCGCGATCTGTGTGGTCATCGGCGACCCCTCTTCGACCTGTTCGTCAGTCATCATCGTCGTGGGCCAACCCCGAAAAAAGGAACCACCAAAGAAGGCAACAGGTTACCCACAGGCTGTGGATAGCCGGTTCCCCCGCCCGACATCATCGACTCAGTGCTGGCAGCCAATCCTACGTACGCAAAGCAAACTCAGGATGGGCGACGGCGACCCAGTGAACAGCGAACGAGGCCGTGTCTTGCCAACGAAGCCCTGTCGAGATCAGCGCTCTCAACGGGAGGCAAGGACGTACCACCGGCGCGTTTCGGCCGTCCACGTCCATCATCCAAAAGGAACCCATCTATCTGATTTTGTTTTCTTTTATTTCTTGTAGTGCACCCGCGAATTGAACGGCCGCGCGCGAAATTCGCCGAGGCGTGCCCGTAAATATTCGTAACTATTCATGTTATCTCTTCTCACGTCTTCCGCGCTCGTTAAGCTGCGGGCTTTTGTGGGTCTTTTCGATGTCAAGACACAGCGGCGCGCGGCGTTTTCAGGTCGATTGAGTGACGCCGGGATGACTCCACAGTCGCGATTGTTGGACCTATCAACCGTTGTCCACATGCCGAAAATTGTCCTCGCCGCGTGCGCTCCGATACGTTCGCGACGTGCGAGAGACGGTACTCACTCAGGCTGCGACGATCGCGTCACTGGCAGTCGTCTTTGCGACAGGCGTCGCGATGGCTGACCCGTCAAGCACGTCGCCTCAGCAAGGCTACGGGCTCGGGCAGATAGAATCGACGCGGTCGATGGCGATGGGTGGGTCGATGGCCGCCGTTGGCACCTCCACCACTGCGCTCTTCGAGAACCCTGCGAACCTTCCGTTCGCGCGCGTCTATCACTTCGAGGCGTTCACTGCGTACGCGCCAGAGGCGAGGCGACAGACCTACGGGGGCGCGATCGCTGATTCGTCAAGCAATCGCCTCGCGGGCGGCTTCGCGGGCAGTTACAACATGATGGACCCGGACGGCATCGACCGGAAATGGGCCGACATGCGGCTGTCCTTGGCGTACCCGCTCGCGGACTGGCTCGCCGTCGGTATCGCCGGGCGATACATGAACATCCGCCAGGGCGTCGGGCACGGATCCTTCGGCTCCAGCCTCGCCTCCGACGGCACGCCCGACAGCGCGCTCTGGAGCGGATTCACCGTGGACGGTGGACTCACCGTGCAGCCGCTGACGGGCCTACGCATCGGCGCGGTCGCGAAGAATCTCACGCACCCTGGCAACGGCTTGCTTCCTACAGTGCTCGCGACGGGCATCGGCTTCACGCACGAGCTCTTCGCGATCGAGGCCGACTCGCTCGTCGACTTCGACACGTTCGGCAAGGCACGTCCGCGCTTCAGTCTCGGCGCCGAGGTGTTCATCTTCGACCACATCCCGGTGCGCGCAGGCTACCGCTACGACATCGGCATGCGCACGCACACGCTCTCTTGGGGCGTGGGCTACATCGACAAGAAGTTCGGGATCGAAGCGTCCGGTCGAAGAGATGTCGTCGCGGATCACCCGATGACCGTGGTCTCCCTGGCAATTCGCTATTTCTACGACGCCGCCGGGAACGCGGACACGATCGGAACGATGGAGTGAGCTCGATTCTCTGAAACTTCACTAGTGCGTCGTCGAGAAAACGGCGCGCCAACGAAGACAGAGATCGTCCGTGGCTCGGCGAACGACGCCGAGCGGACTGACTGGAAACGGCGCAACGCGCGGGAGCTGGGGCATCATCGTCACGGCGAGCGGGAACGTGTCTGCGTCCGGACCGCAGAGCCGTGCGTCAGCGGCCTCGACCTGCAGTGATGGGTCCTTCGAGCCAAGCTCGATCGCGGCGAGAGCGAGCGGGTTGCCGGGAAGTGTGCCGAGGCGCACGACGACCTCTCGCATCCCGAGCGCGTCGGCGGGAGGCGCGGTCAACAACGACCGCACACGGAGAGTGACGACGCCGGACGCCGAGAAGCCGCGACGAAGCGCGACCTCCTTGCAGTGCACCACCTCGCCGGCCATGCGAGGCGAGCCGAGAAAGGGCGTCACGCGATCGGGCTTGTGTGTGGCGCGCTCTGCAGGAAGCGCCTCTCCTGCTTCGTCGAGCGGCGCACCGAACGAATCAGGCGGGGTCGCGAGCAAGTGTACGTCGAACGCCTGCGGCACGCCTGGTGCGCCGAACGCGACGAAGAGGTCCAAGTCTCCGCTCGACCATTCTCCACGTGCGAACGTCACGTCTTCGACCACCACGAGCGCGTCACGCGTCACCTCCACGCGCGCGCGTGTGATGACGGGCAGCGACGGGAGCGGCGTCTGAGCCACGGTCGCCTTCGCGATCGCGGCAGCGGCCAACAGCGCGATCGGAGTCACGACGCTGCGCCCTCGAGCGCGGTCACGCAGACCTTCACCGCCGCGGCGTCGAGCGCGCGTGGCTTCATCGCTCCCCAGCGCAGGTCCTCCCACGCACGAGGGTTTCGCCACCAGTCCTCGTCGTGACGCTCGCGCAGGTCGATCGCGAGACACGCGCCCAGCATCCAGCCGCGTACGCGCGCAGCCTCGTCGTCGCGCGCGATCGGCCAGGCGCCTGCGAGGCCACGTGGAAGCTCGTCGTCTGGAGATGCCTGCGCGGGGTCGGCGCGACCTACGCTGACGAGCAGGGTGCTGCAGGCGAGACGCAGAGAGAGCAAGAGAGAACGAGCGACAGCTCGCGCTTGATCGCGAGCTGCGCCAGGCGCGACCCCGAGCACGCGTCGCTGGAACGACTCGGTCGCGGCGAGCGAGGCGAAGGTGGCCGCGAAGCGGTGGGAATCGTCGAAGCGAGGCGAACGAGCGAGCGCAGACGGACCGCAGCATGCCAACCGGAACGCGCTGCCGAACTCCGCGAGCGCGCGCACGAACGACGAGGGCGACCCCAGAGACGGCAGCCGCAGGTCGACGTCGAGGCCCTTCATGTGAGCGCCGAACAGATCGAACAACCAGCTCGCGCTCAGGCGCGCTGGCCAACCCTCGGGTGCGCCGTGCATCGAGAGCACCTCGAGCGCCAGCGGCCACGCCTCGGCGCCGTTGGGGCGCTTGCGGACGTAACGACCCAGGTCCTCGGTCGCCGGCAAAAAGGCCTCGGCCGCGGCGACGGTTGACTCATCAAGCGAAAGGCCCAGCAGCGTGCTCGCGCCAAAGAGTCGGCCCATCGCCTCCTCCTTGTCGTCTCGCAGGCGCCTCACGAGCGGCGCTACCTGACGCCCGTGACCTGCCAGCCCATCGCAGTACGCGCGGGCGACGGGTGGGTGCGCCGACATGATCATCCCCTGCCACGCCGCGCGCCACGACATCCGAACGGTGCGCTCGATCGTCACGACGACGTCACTCGTGTGGAGCTGCGCGACGAGGGCCTCCTGCGCCGGCGCCACGACTCGGGTCACAGTGAGCCAGGCGATCCACCCGAGCAGCGCATCCTTCAGCTCGCGCTCGAACGTGGGGACGTCGGTCATCGCGAGCTCGGCGTAGAGCGACCCACGCGCCACTGGCCGGTGCGTCAACCACGGGTCCGCGGCCGTCTCGCCGCGCGCACGCAGAGCGCGATGCTTTTGTACAGCCCGCGCCGCGGCCATGACGTCGCGATCGAGTGCACGCAGATCCATGCTCATCCGTGGATCGCGGGCCGCAGCCCGCGCCGAGCGAGAGCGCGGACGACGCCCGCCTCCATTTCGTAGAGCGCGCCGTGACGCTCGCGAACGAGCTCCGCGTCGCCGACCACGTCGTTCGCCAGATCGATGAAGGTGCGGTAGTGCCGCGCCTCGGACGCGAACAGCTCCGTGTAGAACGCCTGTAGCGCGTGGCCATCGAGCGCCGCGGCGAGCAGCTTGAAGCGCTCCGCGCTGCGCGCCTCGATGAGCGCACCGACGAGGAAGCGGTCCGCGAGTCCCAAGACCTTCTCCTGCGGTCCTTGGCTCCAAGGCAAGCCGCGCGCGCCCTTGCGGAGCTGTTGGGCGTAGTCGTCCACGGGCGGCGGACCCAGCACCTCGCCGCGCCGAGCGATCTCGCGCACCACTTGACGAAAATGCTCGATCTCCTCCTGCGCCAAATCGGAGAGACGCAAGACGACCTCCGTAGACAACAGCTCGTTGAGGCCGCCGTACCGCGCGACCAACGACATCGCGTTCGAGGCGGCTTTCATCTCGCAGTGCGCGTGGTCGATCAGCACCGCGCCGAGGTTGCGAGCCGCTAGCTCGGCCCACGCTGGATCGGTCGCGACGAGGAGCCCGAGCATGGCCCATGAAGTAGCACGAGCATGGCCCAGAGTGACCCGCTAGGGCGTCGCTCGAGCACGAACGCCGGTCCTGCCGCCGAGCGCGGACCACGCAGGCGTCCACACGAGGACGATGAACGGCGGCCAGGAGATCCCCGCGGAGGCGAGCGCAAGCAGCACTGCCACGAGCGCTGCGGCGAACCCCGCGATCGCGGCCTCACGCGTGCCCGTGCGATCTCCGAAACGTCCGACGACATAGCCCGCGCCGAACGCGGCGATCGCGAGGGCAAGCGCGTGCGGGATCGCCATCGTCGCGATCTGATGGGTGCGCGCGGCCGGATCGAGCGCCCAAAAGTGACTCGCCGCTTCGGCGGGTGAGTCGGACGGCGGCAACACCGACAGACGCGATGCGATGGACTGCGCGAGCAGCGCGAGCGGCATCCACGAAGCGAACACGAGGACCGCGCCAAAGCCGACCCAGTGCCACGGCGGTCGCGTCTCTTGATTGTCGTCCGGGCTCGCGTTCAACAAGGGGAGCTGTCGCTTCGCCATCGGGCTCACCATGACGACGAGACGCTCGCCTGTAAATGAGGATGGGGAGCATGTACAAGGAAGCCGCCATGAAGCTCGATCCTGCGCTCTCCACCAGTCACACGCCGATCCGCGTTCGCTTCTGCGAGACCGACCTCATGGGGATCGTTCACCACGCCAACTACCTCGCGTACTTCGAGGAGGGTCGCGTCGACTGGCTGCGCAAACGCGACCTCACCTACGCCGCGTGGGCGCATCGCGGCGTGCACCTGCCGGTCGTCGAGGCCCACACGCGCTATCGCGCTCCTCTCACGTTCGACGACATCGTCGATATCGAGACACGCCTCTCCGAGCTCAAGTCACACTCGATGCGCTACGATTACCGCGCCATGAAGGGCGGCATTTTGCTCGCGGAGGCGTTCACGCGGCTGGCGTGCGTCGACCCCAAGCACCAGCTGCAGAAGATCCCCGATGACCTCGTCACGCAGCTCGTGCGCGGCGAGACCGCGGTGCGGACAGAAGCTCGATGACTTGGCCGCGGCTGTGCACTAGCGTGATGATGATGCGCACCGCGGCGCTGTGTCTGCTGCTCTTGGTCGTCGGCTGTCATAAGGCATCGAGCAAGCTCGAAGGTCATTGGACTGGCCAATCGGTCCGAGGCGTCTCCAACGACGAGGCGCAAGGCGCGACGCGGTTCGCGAGCGAGACGGCGCTCGACTTCAAGGGCGACACGGTCACCGTGAAGACCGAGTACGAGAAGCTCAGCGGCCACTACCGCGTCGTGCGCGAGGACAAGACGACGATTGTCTTGACCACCGACGAAGGCGACGCCGAACAGACGCTCGTGTTGGAAGGCGACAAGACGCTCGTGTGGGCGATCGAGAAGGACAAGAAGATCGTCTTCGCCAAGCAGTGAGTCAGGTGAGCGCGCGACGCTCGTCTCGGCGATTGAGCGCCGCTCGCATCCACCGAGGCAGCACGTCCTCGCGCGCACGATCTTCGTCGCTCACCAAATCGCGCGTCGCACGGGCGATGAGCGCGGCCTGCGCGAAGCTGGCGATCGCATACGCTTGGACAAGCGCGACAAAGAAGAGCAACCCGGCGAGATCGTCGCGATTGTTCTGGCTCGGGCGGAGGTACGCGAAGACCGCGAAGACGCCGCCGGCGATGCACACGACGCTGATGAGCGCGTTGAGTTGGACGCTCCATCGCGCCGCGCTCCTCGCCTTGCCGATCGCGTCGGGCGTGCCCTTCAGGAGATGAATACCGGCCGCCCAGAGGCGCGCGGCGATGATGAGACCGGGGATGGAGACGAGCCCGACGCCCATCGCGATCAAGCCAAAGAGCCCGAAGAAGAGACCCGGCAAGAACATCTGTCCGAAGAAGAAGCAGCTCAGCGCGGCCCATCTCACGATCGACGGCGCCTTTTGCGTGTGACCGGGGACGACTCTCGCCATTCGATAGGGAGCCGCAACGCGCACCTCGATCGCTGGGAGCGGCTCGCCTGCCCAAAACAAGCGAAAACGCCGCTCGAAAAGCAGGTAGGTGACCGACGCAATCGCGAACGGCGAAACAGTTGCGGCTAACCCGACCATCATGTCCGAGTCGTCCATAGGGTCATCCTCTCCGCTGAGCATACGCGCAAGCGCGACAGATGCTTTCAACGCCGGTCGATAGGATGCGATATTCCGAAAGAGTATGGATATCGACACAGCCAATCGAGTCGCAGCGACGGTCGATGCAGTGCGTGCGCGTGTAGGCGCGCTCGTGCCGAAGATCGGCGTCGTCTTGGGGAGCGGCCTGGGCGCGTTCGGCGACACGTTGACCGGCCCCAAGATCCCCTACGCGGAGCTACCGAACATGGCGACCTCGAAGGTCGTTGGGCACGCTGGCAACCTCTGCTTCGGCGACGTCGGCGGCGTGAGCGTCGTGTGCATGCAGGGACGCGTGCACTACTACGAGGGCCACTCGATCGACGCGGTGGTGCACGGAGTGCGGACGATGGCGCGGCTCGGAGTGCACGCCGTGCTGATCACCAACGCGGCGGGAGGCGTGGAGCCGACTTGGAGCGCAGGCGACCTCATGATCATCACCGATCACTTGAACCTCGCGGGCGCGTCTCCGCTCATCGGACCGAACGACACGTCGCTCGGTCCGCGCTTTCCCGACATGACCGAGGCCTACGATCGAGAGCTGCGCCAGATGCTGACCGATGTCGCGCGCGACGGGAAGGTGCCGCTGCGCGAGGGCGTGTACGCGTGGCTGACCGGGCCTACGTACGAGACGCCTGCGGAGGTGAGGATGGTGCGAGGACTCGGCGCGCAAGCGGTGGGCATGAGCACCGTGCCCGAAGTGGTCGCGCTCCGTCACATGGGCGTGCGCGTCGGAGCTCTCTCGTGCATCACGAATCTGGCGGCGGGAATCGGCGGACAAAAGCTCGATCACGCCGAGGTCGAGGCCACCGCACGCAGCCGGCGCGATGACTTGCTGCGCCTCTTGCGCGGTTGGATCACGAAGGCAGGCGCGTGATGGAAGAGACCGTCGTCAACGAGACGCTGCTCGGCAAGCTCGTCGCGGAGGCTCGACACGCACGCGCCAACGCCTATGCGCCGTACTCGAACTATCGAGTGGGGTCGGCCATTCTCACCGCGAAAGGTGCAATCTACACGGGTTGCAACGTGGAGAACGCGAGCTACGGCGCGTGCCTGTGCGCGGAGCGAAACGCGATCGGCAAGATGGTCGCGGCCGGCGACAGCAAGCCGATCGCGTGTGCGGTCGTGACGGGCGGGAAGGCCCCCGGGTCTCCGTGCGGCATCTGTCGCCAAGTGCTGGTCGAGTTCACTCGCGACATGCCCGTCGTCTTGGTCGCCGAGACACCGACAGGCGACGTGAGGAGAGACACGAGCCTCGCGGAGCTGATGCCGGACGTGTTCGAGCTCGACACGAGCGACTGACTCCTGAAGTCGTAAGCATGCTGACAATCCGCGCGTTGGGTGCGCACCGGGGTTGAACGCCGACGATCGTAAGCATGCTTACAATCCGCGCGTTGGGGGATTGCTCCCCCTCGATTGGGGTGTGAGGGCCTTTCCCCTCGATCGGCTAGATCCACAAGAGCCTGCGTTTTGGCCTCTCGGAGCTTTGGCGCGGTCCCTGCTCTAGGTGTGGACCGGAGGCCGATATGACTCTCGCCCGCAAGCCGCTGACTGCTCTCGCACTCGCTGCCATGATCCTCGCACCTGGCGCCATCGCCGGTTGTAGCAAGGCCACCACTGAATCGGTGGACACTGGCGTCTCTGCCATCGTGTTTATCAAACGTCAGCACACGACTGTCGCGCCGGACTCGGTCGTGACGATCGACGTCGCAGGCGGCAACGGTCAAGTCATCGACTACGACCGCTACGTACCGGGAGGCAGCCTCAACATCCTCTCGCCGGCGCGCCCCGACGGCAGCGTCATCAACCTGACTGCGGCGTTCCCGAACGCCGACTTCAACGGCGTAGACGTGTCGTTCGACGCCAAGCAAGCGGTCTTCTCGATGAAGGTCGACGACAGCGACCACTATCACCTCTACACAGTGCAGCTCAGCGGCGGGCACGAGATTCACCAGAAGACGCGCGGTGACTACGACGACATCAACCCGATCTACATGCCTGGCGGCCGCATCGTGTTCGGCACGAACCAGATGTACACGGAGATGGGCACTCGCGCGGACGAGTACGAGCACGGCCGTGTGGTCACGCAGCTCGCGTCGATCTCGGTCGACGGCGGTGATGCGGACCGGCACCTGTTCTCGCAGAACCTCTCGCACACGGTCGCGCCCTACGCTCGCTACGACGGCAAGGTCGGCTACTCGCGCTGGGAGCACCTCGGCCCGGTCAACGACGTGAAGCTGATGACGGCGAACCCCGACGGCACGAACATGATCGCCATCGCGGGCCAGCACGGCAAGCCGGCCAACTCGATCTTCAACGTGAAGGAGGTCACGCCAAATCAGTACATCGCGATCGGCACCACGCGCAGCCGCACGATCCACGCGGGCGCGCTCGTCCACGTCGACGCACGCAATCACAACGACCCCGTGTGCCTCGACCCGAACACCGATCACTGGGTCGGCCACGCGTGCCTCGACGAAGAGCACGCGCAGTTCGATATCCTCACCCCCGATGTCCCCACGGGCAACGGCCCGTCACCGGCGGGTCGCTTCCGCGAGCCGAACGTTCTCCCCGACGGGCGCTACCTCGTGTCCTGGGCAGACGGTGCGGTCAACGATCTCAATCAGTCGTCGCAGACGGCGCCCGACTTCGGCATCTACCTCTACGACCCGAAGACCGGCAAAAACAGCCTCATTTACAACGATCGCAGCACCTGGGATCTCGCGGCCACGCCGGTCGCCATTCGCAAAGAGCCGCCCGTGATCGGTGATCTGCAGCGCGCGCCCGATGCGTCGCAGCCGGTCCGCATCGGCTCGATCAACGTGCGCACGACGAGCCTCGACGAGTCCGTGAAGGGCGCGCAGTTCGTCAACGACACGAAGCTCAGCGACGCGCTCGGACAAGCCGTGAAGGTCCGAGTGATCGAGGGCTTCTCGAGCGAGGCCGCCAAGGGCGTCACGATGTTCGGTCTCACGATGCACGAGGGCGGCGCTGTCCTCGGTGAGGCCGACGTCTACAACGACGGCAGCTGGCTCGCGAACATCCCGGCGTATGTGCCGGTGCACTTGCAGCCGATCGACAAGTTCGGGCTCTCGATTCGCAGCCAAGGCACCTGGATTCAGGGCATGCCTGGCGAGGATCGCCGCTGCATCGGTTGCCACGAGAGCCGCACGGGACAGGGCGTTCCGGCGTTCGGCCAGAACCCGACGGTCGCCGAGCAGAAGACCGCGCAGAATCTCACCGAGGCGATCGCGGATCGCGCGGAGTATCCCTGGGACGCGAACGACAGCCCGACGAAGGGCTACATCCAGGAGATCCTCACGGCCAAGTGCGTGCAGTGCCACAACGCGACGACCAACGGCAACAAGCCGCAAGAGTTCTACACGGTCGCGATGACCAGCACGACGACGGGCACCACGTCGCAGTACAAGATCCCGCGCTTCGACATGAGCGCGACGCCTCTCGCGGTCTACTACGACAGGGCAGTGCGCACGTACAACACGTCGTACGTCTCGATCTTCTACCCGTCAGCGTTGGAGATGGGCAAAGTGAAGATCGTCGGAACGGTCCCGCCGATGTGGGGCATCCCGGCGAACGCGCGCGGCTCGGAGATGATCGCGCACCTCAACGTGAAGGCCGCAGACGGAACGACTGCGTTCCCGACGTCCACCCGCCCGATGCACCCGGAGAACGTCGGCGTCACGCTGACGGACGCCGAGCGCCAAGCGCTGATTCGCTCGATTGACCTCGGTGGTCAGTACTACGCGCGTCAAAACACCCAATTCAAGCCTAACTCCAACGATCCGGTTGCCCCCGGCGCGAAGTACAATTGAGGAGATCTGCCATGCGACGCACCAATCTAGGAGCTCTCGTTTTCGGTACCATCCTCGCTGCCGCGACATTCATGTCCGGCACCGACGCCAAGTCCGACGGCACGTCGAACGGCGGCGGTACTGCCGCGGTCTACGGCAACATCCCGGCAGACCAGGTGGAGTTTCTCTCCACGCCGGAGCACATCATGACTGTCGCCACGAGCGGCGCGGGGGCCTCCGCGATCTGGGAGGCGCTCGAGCACGGTGAGTCAGTGGAGTGCCTCGACTGCATCCCGATCGTCGAGCACTTGCTCTACGATCCCAACGCCGAGACGCGCGAGATCGCCGCATGGTGGATGCGCAAGCGCATGTTCGGCGTGTTCGGTCCCGGCGAGGCGTACGAGCGCACGCTCAAGGTGCTGAGCGCGGACGCTGATCCCACCAGGCGCGCGTATGCCGCGTACGCGGTCGGTGAGTTCCTGACGCTCGCGGGCATCAAGCCGCTCGCCAACGCGATCAACAACGACTCGTCTCCGAAGGTTCGCGCCGCAGCAGCGCACGCTCTCGGCCGCCTCAACGACGACGGCGCAGGTGCGCTCAGCAAGGCGATGACCGACAGCGACACGAGTGTTCGTCTCGCCGCCATCGGCAGCGCCGGCCGCGTGAACTCGTTCACCGACGTCGCCACGGCGACCAAGCTCGTGGGCGACTCGAGTCCGCTCGTCCGCCGCCGCGGCGCTGAGCTCCTCGAGGAGCTTCACGCCAAGGACAGCGTGATGGGTCTCATCGCGCTCGTACAAAACGACAACGACGCGCAGGTCCGCGCCTCTGCCGCGCACGCGCTCGGTGTCCTCCACGACGCCTCGTCGAAGAGCACGCTGCAGCACGCCGCCGACACCGACGCCGACCAATTCGTCCGCGACCAAGCCGCGATCGCGCTCCGCCGACTGTAGGCAAAATCGACTTGAAAACGAGCAAGTCGGCGTAAGATCGCGCTACAATCCACCGACACAGCTCACGGGTCCGAAAGGGCCCGTTCGGCTTTTCAGGAGGCTCACGATTTTGCGTCCAGTTCTTTTCGCTGTCATCGGTCTCGCAGCCTTCGCGGGGTTGTCATCGAGTTCTTGTACGGTCCGGCAGCCGGACTCGACGACCTACTTCGATCGTACGGTCTCGCCGGTGCTGTCGACGTCATGCGTGCGTGGCGCGGCCGCGGGCGCGTGTCACGTCGCGGACGCGAAGGGGAACGCGTTCGGCAATCTCGACGTCGCCACGTTCGATGGCATCAACCATCGTCGCGACTTGCTCGCGAACTACGGGCCTTACGGGCAGCCCGCGCTGCTCGTGAAGAACATCCCTCCGTTCACCGTCGACGTTCAATCGTTCGATGGAACCAAAGCGACGATCACGACAGACATCAAGCACGCCGGTGGGCCGATCCTCGACCCAACCGCGACGGGATACCAAGTGCTCCGGCGCTGGATTGAGAACGGCGCGACCGCGAACAACTCCGGGGTGGCGCCTTCCACGCTGACGCGGCTGCCGTGCTCGACCACGATCGGGTCCGACCCCTCGTTCGACCCCACGAAGAACCAAGACCCGATGACGGCTGATTTCGGCCAGTTTCGCGATCAGGTCGCCCCGGTGATGAAGACGAACTGCGCGGCATCCAACTGCCACGGCACTACGTCGAACGAGCTGTACCTCACGTGCGGCGACTCGCCGGAGCAGGTGCGCTGGAACTATTTCGCGGCTACCGAGTACATGGCGCAGACGCCCGAGCAGAGTGAGCTCGTCCGCAGGCCGCTCGCGCCTTCGCTCGGCGGCAGCTTCCACGAGGGCGGCGCGATCTTCACGAGCATCAACGACGACAGCTACCAGGCGATCTTGAAGTGGGCGACCGCGCACGGCCCACTGTCGATCGCCAACCCGGATCCGAACTTCGTGTTCTTCACACACAAAGTCCAGCCGATGCTCGTCAAGAAGGGCTGCATGATGCTGCAGTGCCACTCGGCGGCGATGTTCCACGACTACCGCCTGCGCGGCGGCTCGGGCGGCAGCTTCTCGCTCAGCGCCACCAAGAGGAACTACGCGCTCTCGATCGCCCAGCTGTCCTTGGATAGCGACGACGTCGACGCGAGTCGCCTCGTGGCCAAGAACCTGTTCCGGCCGGGCGCCTTCGCCACCGGACAAGGCACGAGCCGAGTCACGCACCGCGGGGGCGCTCTCCTCGAGGACTTCAAGGACAAGAACGCAACGCCTGCGATCTGCGACACCAATCCGATCACGAGCAAGCCGTACGACTACGACAACGGCGACCTCGACAAGATCCCGGCCTATTGCGTGATCAAGGAGTGGCACAAACGCGAGCGTGCGGCGCGCAACTTGGCGCCGA
>JAYVYD010000197.1:0-18374 GCA_043784605.1 Myxococcales bacterium
TCGGGCTTCTTGGACAAGCACTTGAGCACAATCGCGTCGAGCCCCGGCGGTACGTCAGGTTGCGGAACCAGCGCGCGCATCGGCGGCGGCGCTTTGTACATGTGCATCGTGAGGATGCCCATGAAGTTCTCCGCGTCGAACGGTACCTTGCCCGCAGACAGCTCGTACATGATGACGCCGAGAGAGTAGAGGTCCGTGGCGTGATTTACCTGCGCGCCGGCGGCTTGCTCGGGCGACATGTAGTGAGGCGTTCCGAAGATGCTGCCCGCGCGCGTGAGCCGGTTCGTCTCGCCGCTCGAGACCTTCGCGATGCCGAAATCGAGGATCTTCACGAAGTCCTTCTCGGAGCCGCGGTTGATCAGCATGATGTTGTCGGGCTTGAGATCGCGATGGACGATTCCCGCGGCGTGCGCGGCGGCGAGGCCCTGAGCGATCTGTTTGACGATGTGCACGATGCGCGTGACCGGCACCGGGCGCGACTCTTCCATCAAGTCCGTGAGGCTCTTGCCGTCGAGGTACTCCATGACGAAATACGTCGAGCCGTCGGGCAGCACGCCGAAGTCGGAGATGTCGATGATGTGCGGGTTACCGATGGACGACGCCGCCTTCGCCTCTTGGAGGAAGCGCTCGGTGACTTCCTTGTCGCGCGCCATCTCTCCGCGCAGGACCTTGATCGCCACCCGCTTGTCGATCACCTTGTGGCGACCGCGGTAGACGATGCCCATGCCGCCTTGTCCGAGGACCGACTCGACCTGATAACGGCTGTCGATCACCCTGCCGAGCAGCGGATCGGCTACGACCGACGCCGGCGTCTCGGAGGAGCTCGCGAGAAGATCACTCGTAATTTTCGGGTTGGGATCGAGGGTCGCCGCGCTGCCCGCCTCAGTGGAGGCGGCGTCGTCAGAGGCGGAGGACAGGAATTTGGTTCTGCTCATTGGATTGATTGACCTCGGAGCGGCCGAGCCGACTCACTCCTCGATACGTGTAAGGTGTCCTGGAGGACCTAGCGAGCAGGCTTAAACTTCCGCGCGCTCGCAAAAGACGCTGATGGAGTTGCCAGAATAGGGGGGGTTGGCCGTCCGCGCCCCCTTTTTTTTTTTTTGCGGCACGGGAACGCGCGCGCCGTAGGCGAGTGTGCGCGGAAGGTTCGCTTCCTTGTTGGGTGGGGGGCCTTCGCCGGAAAGGTTCTTCCTCCTCCGCATGCTATTGGGACACCTTCGATGGGATACCCGCTCGAGCTAGCGCTGCGATACATGAGTTCGAAGAAGCGCGCCTTCGTCTCCGTGGGGACGTCGTTCGCGATGCTCGGTGTGACGCTCGGTGTCGCGGCGCTGGCGACCGTGATGAGCGTGACGGGCGGCTTTCAGGAGCAATTTCGAGAGAAGGTCTTGGGCGTCAACGCTCATGTGCTCGTCCTGAAGTACTCGATCGATTTTCACGAGTACGGCGACATCATGAAGCAGGTGGACGGGCTGGAGGCCACGGCCCCGATCCTGCCGTTCTGCCCGTGGAGCTTCTGCCCGATGCGCACCACGAAGGTGACGGGAGTCGCGCCTTTCATCATCAACCCGATGATGGTGACGCACGGTGATCGCACCGCGACCGGCGTCTTGCTGAAGGGCGTCGACCCGGTGTTGATGCCGAAGGTGCTCGATCTGCCGAAGTACATCCTGCCTGGCGGGAGCCTCGATGGGCTGCGCAAGCCTGGCGCCAAGCCGGCCGAGCGAATTCATGATCCCTTCCGCTCGACCACGTCATCGTCGGCGCACACACAGAACGTCCCGCTGCCGGTTCACTCGGATCAACAAGCGCGTGGGATCAACGACCCGCTCGACGGCGGTCGGCAAGCACTACTCAACGCGGTCGCGGACCTGAACGAGAACGACCATCGACCCGCGACGATCGTCGCGACGCCTCCCCTGTCCGACGCCGGCCCGGAGCTGTTCGGATCCATCACACCCAGCGGCGGCTACAAGGCGCAGCTCCCCGAGGACGACGTGCTCCCCGACGACGTCGACCCGGACCCGTGCAAGAGCAAAGAGCAGGTCGCGAAGCTGCCCGGCGTCGTCATCGGCCGAACGCTCGGCAAGCAGCTCAACGTCGACATCGGCGATTGCGTGCAGATTACATCTCCGACGATCGGGCTCTCGCTGGGTTCGAGCTCACGGCCTCCCATCGCCAAGCAGTTCCGCGTGATCGCGATGTTCGAGGCAGGCTTCGATCAATACGACAGCAAGCTGGTCTACACGGATCTCTACGAGGCCGAGGCGTTCTACGAGCAGGGCGACAGCGTCACCGGCGTAGAGATGAAGGTCGACGACATCGATCACGCCCACGACGTCGCGGTCGAGGTCGATCGCCGACTGTCCAACAGCGTCTATCACACGATGGATTGGATGGACCTCAACCACGGCCTGTTCACCGCGCTCCTCATCCAGCAGATCGGCATGAGCGTCGTGCTCGCGCTCATCATCGTCGTCGCCGCGTTCACGGTCATCGCGACGCTGATCATGGTCGTGCTCGACAAGAAGAAGGAGATCGCCCTGCTCAAGGCGCTCGGCGCGAAGGACTCGGCAATCCTGCGGGTGTTCCTCTATCAGGGCGCGATCATAGGAGTCGTGGGCACGACCGCCGGCCTTCTCTTGGGATACGCCGTCTGCAACGGACTCCTCGCGTACGGCTTCCCGCTCGACCCGAAGGTCTACTTCATCTCGAAGCTCCCGGTCCTCGTGCGCCCGACCGAGTTCATCATCACCGGAGTCGTTTCCATCCTCATCTGCGTGGTCGCCACGATCTACCCCGCGATGTACGCGGCCAAGCTCCGGCCCGCGGACGGGCTGCGGTCCGAGTAGCCTAAGTCTAAGCCTACGCACCGAAACCGAGAGAACGCGTTGACCCCGCGCGTCTCACGCTGATAATCGTCTCTGACCGTTTATGCGCTGGATCGTCGAGGCCGCCCCGATCGGAAGCAAGGAGTCGCAGAGCTATTGCGTCGAAGCCGACTCTTGGCAGAAGGGCCTGCAGACGGCGCGAAAGCTCCGCGGCGACAACGCGCCGATGAGCGGGTTCTCGATCGAGCTGATGAACGATGGCTGCAAGGCCGTCGATCCGGCGTCGCGCATTCGCTACGAGGTCAGGCGGACCGGGGACGACACTCCGCTCACTGCCGGCGGTGAAGCGCCGCCGAGCCGCAAGTCGGTGCGACCTCCGCGTGCTGCCCCGAAGAAAGGCAAGAGCGAGGCGCCGCCGCAAGCGAGCGAGATCCCGCCGATCTACATCAAGCGCGAGCAAGACCCTACCGCCGAGACGCCGCTGACGTATCGCGAGTATGCGTTCGGGGTCGCGAAGGGCTCCACGCCCGAGGCCGCGCAGGCCGTGCTCCGCGGACAACTCGAGCGCATTCAAGCAGACCTTGCTCCAAAGCCCGCGGGCAAGCTCGTGAACCTCGCGGCGTTCGACGATGCGTTCGAGGGTCGCCCGAAGGTGCTTCCGCTCGTCACGCTCACTTGGAAAGATTGGCGCCCGGACGTGACCTTCGCGTTCCCACGCCGCGATCGCGCGGGCGCATCTCCTGTCTCCGGCTCGCGCCCCACCGCCGTCGTAGTTGCCGCACCCGTTCCCGTGGCAGCCCCTGTCTTCGTTCCTGTCGCGGCTCCCGTCGTTCCTGTCGCGGCTCCGGTCCCTGCGCAAATGGCCCCCGCTCCCGTCGTCGCGGCCCAGCCAGTCAAGAGGCCTGCGCAGAAGCCGCAGACGCCAGCGGTAAAGGCGCCCAAGCGCGTCGCCGGCGACGAGCTGATCGCGGTGCTGTTCGAGTCGATGCACGACATGCACTTCCTCCGCGACGCGATCGAGGCCGGCGACTTCTGCCTCTCGCTCGCCGCCGATCGCCTGCCCTCGCGTGTCGCGTTCATCCACTTCTACGACATCGATCGACGCGAGTACGTCCTCGTCTGCGCGCGCGGCCAAGGAACGGACGCGCTACTCACCGGGCGCAACCCCGAGTCCGAGCCCTTGCTGAGCGCGGCGATGCGCAAGCGCCGCGGCATGTTCCTCAACGACAACAACAAGCTGCTGGATTCGTCCGTATTCACGTCAGTCAACGGCGCCAAGAGCGCGGTCATCGCACCGGTGATGCAATCGGGCCGATTCCTAGGCGCCATCACGCTAATCGATCCCTTGGACGGCGCCCCCTTCACCGAACTTGACGCAAACGCAATGAGCTACATGGCCGAGCAGCTCGCCGAGTACCTGGGCGCGCGAGGCATCGTCGTAGATCCCGAACGAGTCAAAGAACCCAAGTCCGCCCAAAGCTAAAGCCAACCAACAAACGCCGAATCTAAACTCACCGCAGAGTGCGCCGGTTTTCGCCGAGATCGAGTGAGCCCTAGGAGCGGATGAGGCGCCGTACTCCTGTACGGCAACGACTCCCGACGAAGGGATCGCGAAGGGCTCGACGAAAAACGGCGTACTCTGCGAGCGTGGAGCCGAGGAGGGATCGTTTACTTTCGTTGGTGCTGTTGCCGGCAGTGTTGATCGCGGTCGGCGTGCTCGCGTTCTTCACGTTCCGCACGACGCTTCAGCTCGAGACACTCCGACAGCAGTCCGTGCTCGAGAGCACGCTCGGCCTCGCGACCGAGAAGGCAGACCGCCTCGACAAGCGGCTCATCACCGAGGACAACGTCGTCATCGCGATCGCGGATCCGGCGCATTTGCCGGAGCTCACGGAGCGTTGGCTCCCAACCGCGCAGCGCGAGACCCCGACCGTGCGCGCCATCTTGGTGCTCGATGCTTCACGCACCGTGCTCGCGTTCGCGTCGCGCGCCGGCGGAGCGTGGTCGGACGAAGAAGGCTTCCGCCGATTGCTGGTCGAGCGAATGCTCGGAGACATGGAGCTTGGCGAGCAGCCCGTCGATCAACTGCGGCACCTGCACCGTGAGTACGCCGGTCAGAGCTATCTCATCAGCTACTGGCAGCACGACATCATCGGCAAGCGCTACCTCGTCGTCGCGTGGCACGACGTCGGTCGGATCGTCAAAGATACGCTGCCGTCCCTCTACACGGAGACCGCTCCTGGCGGCGCGCCGCAGACGCAGAGCCGCGTGAACGTGGTCGACGAAGAGGGCCGCATCATCTTCGGCCCGCCGCTGCGGAGCGGCGAGTTCACCGTGGGCGTGCGCTTCCCGACGACGCTCTACAACTGGCGCTTGCAGGTCTCGCCCACCGCGAGCGAGGAGCTGACGGCGCGCGTGCAGAGCCGCAAGACGCTGGAGCTCGTGTTCATCACGCTCTCGTGTGTCGTGATCGTCGCCGGCGTCGCCACGATCTTGTTCGCCGTCGAGAAGGAGAGACGGCTCAACGCGCTCAAGAGCGAGTTCATCGCCAACGTCAGCCACGAGCTGAAGACCCCCCTCGCGCTCGTGCGCATGTTCGCCGAGATGCTCCAGACGGGCAGAGTGAAGAGCGACGAAAAGCGCCAGGAGTACCTCGAGATCATCGTCGGCGAGTCCGAGCGGCTGAGCAGCTTGATCGAGAACGTGCTGGATTTTGCGAAAGTGGAGAAGGGCAAGGGCGCCTACGAGCTCGCCCTTGGCCACATGGGAGACGTGGTCGCGCGCGCGGTGCAGGTGCTCAAGTACCGTGCGGAGCGCGAGCAAGTGTCGCTCACGCTCGAGGTGGACGACGACCTCCCGCCCGTCCCGATCGACGAGCGCGCGATTCAGCTCGCGGTGATCAACCTGATCGACAACGCGCTGAAGTACGCCAAATCCGGCGAGATCGTGACCGTCGACGTCAGGCGTGAGAAGGGATTCATCGCGCTGCGCGTGAGCGACAAGGGTCCCGGCGTCGCGCCCGAGGATCGCGAGCGCATCTTCGAGCGCTTCGTGCGCGGGTCCACGGCGTCGGGCGACGGCAGCACACCCGCGGCACGCGGCAGCGGCATCGGTCTCGCGCTGGTCAAGCACGTTGCGGAGAGCCACGGGGGTCGCGCGTGGGTCGAGGGAGAGGTCGGCCGAGGCAGCACGTTCGTCGTGACCGTCGCCATCGTGACGTCCAACCCGCCGACGCCCCCGTCTGCTTAAAAGGGTCGGCTTGGAGTTGACGAGCCAACTGCACCAAGTAGTCTGAGAAAGCGCGGAGCCTCTTTTGCCCCTTGGCGAGGATTAGCTTCAGCGTGGAACGTTCAATCGGGAAAGCAGTGGTCAGGTTTCGTTATGGCGAATGAGGAAGCGAAGCTGTTCGTGGCAGGATTGCCAGACAGCATTTCGGAAGACGTGCTGAAGCAGTTGTTCGAGGCTACGGGGGGCGTGGTCGTTCAGGTCAGCTTGCCCAAGGATCGCGCAACGGGGAGGCCGAGAGGGTTCGGCTTCGTCACGATGGGGACACCCGCGGAGGCGCAGACGGCGCGTGATTCGCTCGACGGCTCGATGCAGGCCGGTCGATCGATCTCGGTTCGTCCATTCCAAGCGGAGCCACCGCGTCGCGACGCCGTCACGGGCGCGCCGACCGGCGGTCCACGGCCCATGGGCCCGCGACCAGGAATGTCGCCTCCGCCGGACTCGACACTCTATGTCGGCAACCTCCCGTACGACTGCTCGACGCAAGAGGTTGAAGAGCTGATCAACACTGCGACGGCGAGCGAGGGTCAGGTCGTACGCGTTCACTTGCCGATGGATCCCGACGGTCGCAAGCGCGGCTTCGGCTTCGTCACAATGTCGAGCGCGGACACGGCGAAGGCCGCGTTGGAAGCGCTGAAGACCGGTGACCTTCGAGGGCGACGCCTCGTCGTCAACCTCGCGCAACCCAAGGGGGATCGTCCTCCGCGAACCTTCGGCGGACCTCCGGGCGCTGGCGGCTACGGCGGCGGCGGCGGTGGCGGCTATGGCGGTGGTGGTGGCGGTGGCAGCTTCGCTCCTCCGCCGGCTCCTGGCCGCAAGACGTTCGACAGTGATCGTCGCCGCGGCAAGCCAGGCGGCGGACCCACCGAAGACGGCGGCGGCCCGCGCAAGACCAAAAAGCAACAAGAGCGCGTGGATCGCGGCGGTCGCACGGACGACTGGGAAGACGAGTAAGCTCCACTGCCGCATGCGTCGCGCGATCGCCCTGATTTTTGCGGTCGCCGCGTGTGCGGGAGCGCCTTCACCGAAGACGCATGACAAGTCAACCGTTGCGCTGCTCGTGCTGGACACGACGCTGCTCGAAAACTTGCACCTTCCACCGCCCGCGACGAGCTTCGTGCTTGTCGATGGGCGCGTGGGGTTCGAGACGAGTGGCGCGCCGACGACCATCTTCGTTGACCCAACAGGTATCGGGAAGAGTCGTGTGTCGACGATCTTCTTCGTCGACGACCTCGAGCCGCGAGAGGTGCCGAGTACCTCGTTGGGCGGAGACGCGCCTCCGCCGCCGCGACAAGAGAGCATCAAGGATCTGCAGCTCGTCGCGCGCGTGTTGTCTGAGGCGACCCCCGCGACCCCGCAGGAGATCGTGCGAACACTCGTGGTCGTTCGAGAACTGCAATCACGAGGCGAAATGGAGCTCGCTGATGAGGTCCTTAGAAAGGTCGCCGCCGATCCCACGTCGTTGCGAAGCAGAGCGCGTGAAGCGATCTCGACGGTGTCGTTCACACGCGCGCTGCAGGCTTACGCGCGTGGCGGCAAGGAGAGCGAACTCGTCGATGACCTCACGCACGTTGCCGAATTCGGCGACACCAACGGCGCGCACGCGGCAGACGACGCCTTGAAGGCGGCGCGCAGCATCGACGTGGATCGCACCCACGACGGCTCACCTCTCGACGCGCTCGTTTTCAAGCGCATTCGCGATCTCCACGGAGCGACGTGCAAGGCATCTGAGGGCGATCTCGACGGCGCGCAATGGCCTGGCAATGATCCCGTGGGTCGCGTGCGGTCGCTCGGCTACACGGCCATCCCAGCGCTCTACGACGCGCAACGTGACGCTCACTTGTCGCGCTGCCTCGTCGAAGGTGAACCCGTGAGCCTCCTGACGGTCGGGACGATCGCGCGCGAGACCGTGCAGCGCATCACACACGGTGGAGAGACGTTCGACGCGACCGACATCGAGTGCGGGCACGAGGGGTACGACAAGGAAGCGACCGACCTGGTCGACGCGGCTCTCGCCAAGCACGACGTCCCGACCGCGATCTCGATCACCACGAGTGCGCTCGGTTCGCTTCGCGTCTCGATGGTGGTGAAGCTGAGCAACGTGGGCGGCTCCGACGTGGTCGCGTTCTTGGCGAAGGAGGCCGCGCTGGGTCCGGTCGTCCTCGCGAGGGTCGAGGCCGCGCGCACGCTCTCCGCTTCGACGCGCGCGTGGGTCGCGCCCATGATCGAAGCGATGAAGGACGCTCTCGCGCGCGAGGACTCTCCGCACGCGAGATGCGACGGGTTCAAAGTCGTCAATGACGGCATGCGCGCGCTCCTACGCGTGAGCGCCAAGGACACGCTGAACGCCCTACAAACGAGGCAAACCACGCAAGGCCCGTTCGGCCCGCGCGCGCTGATTGATCTCGTGCCGATCCTCGCCATGTTCACGCCGGTGAGCGCGGCGGACGCGAAGTCGCGCGACGCCCTCTTGCTCAGCATGCTCGACGACATCCGCGCCTCCACGGGGACGTCGATGACGTATCAAGGATCGACCTGCAAGGACGCTACGCCCTCCGATCTGGCGGCGCTCACGCTGGGGAAGCGCTTGGGCGTCGGCTACTCGTGCACCGCAGATGCCGATGCGAAGCGCGCCTACGTCGAGCAAATTCGAAGCAAGTTGGTGAAGTGATGTTCGTGGTGGGCGTCGACGAGAACGGTTTGGGACCACGACTCGGTCCACTGATCGTGACGGCGGTGACGGCCGAGGCGACGAACGACGCGGGGCTTCGCATTGCGACCAAGCCCGCGCGCGGAGGCGCAGCTTCGCGGCTCGCGGACAGTAAGCAGCTCGTCGCGTATGGGAACTCTGCTCTAGGTGAGGCGTGGGCGCGCGCGCTGATGCCTGACGCCGCTTCACCCGAGTCTCTCCTCGAGTCGCTGTTCCTCGATCCCATGGACGTGCTTCAAACGCCTTGTCCGCGCGATCACATGGCGCAATGCTGGCGCGCGGGAGAGAGCTTCGAGTCGACCGACGAGGTGCTCGCGCTCGTCAAGAAGGACACGGCACGACTCGCCAAGCGCGGCTTGCGGTTGGTGCGCGCGGAGGTCGCGTTCGTGTGCACGCGCGTCCTGAACGACGCCGCGGCGAAGGGGCGATCGCGCTTCGTCGTGGACCTGAACACGATGGAGCGTCTCGTGTTGTCCGCGCGTGCGCGCGTCGGCTCGAATTTACATGCAGTCTGCGGCAAGGTCGGCGGCTTCGACCGGTATGGCGGCCAGTTCGGTCCTCTGTCTCGCTACCTGCACGTCGCGCTCGTCGAAGGACGTGCGCGCAGTGAATACAAATTCCCCGGCGTCGGCACGGTCGCGTTCGTGAGAGACGCAGACGCGTCGAGCTCACTCGTGAGCCTCGCGTCACTCATCGGAAAATGGGCGCGCGACCTGCTGACCGCGCGCGTGATCCGACACTACCGCGACGACGACGCCACGTTGCCGAACGCGAGCGGCTACCACGATCCCATCACTGCACGCTTCGTCTCGGGCACGGCTCTCGTGCGCAAGAGGCGCAACATGCCCGACGACTGCTTCGAGCGCACCAAGGTCGACCACGGTCCGACGTCGGAGCGCAGTGAGCGAAACTCCACGCGGCGCGACACGACCTAGCGCAAGAGCGCTCGGACCTTCGAGACCTTGTCGTCCTTCGAAGACTTGTGGGTCGGGTCGAGTTCTTCGTCGCTGACGCCGAAGACGGTCGCGCCTTTGCGCGCGAACACGTATTCGACCTTTGGGCTCTCCGGGCGCTGCGCGAGCACGACCTGAACGGCCTCGTCGCCGAGGTTCGAGACGGGTAGCGCGCCCGGCTTCTTCGAGAGGGTCTTCATCGCGTCCTTCGCCTGCTCCGCGTCCTCCTTCACGATCGCGATCGCGCGCCAGCGGCTCGTCGCCGTGCGGTAGAAGCCCGCCGCGCCCGCGCCCAACCCTGCTACGCCGAGCGTGTCTTTTGTATAATACAACAATCCCAGCGGGAGCCGCTCGGTCTCGGGAAGCGCCTTCGCGGAAGCGGGGATGTCCGGCTTGTCGGGGAGCTTGCTCGAGATCTCTATCGAGAGCGCAGTCAGCGTCGTCGCGCTCGATTTGGTGAGCTGCTGCGGCGTCTCTTGATCGTTCGTGTACGTCAGCTCGACGAAATACGTCCCGCGCCACAGGTACGCCTTGCCCGTCCCCATCGCGCCCATGACGACGCCATCGATCGGCCGCATCATCATCGGGTCCGCCGGATCGAGGTCGCCGACGAGTCGCGTGGTGAACAGACCGAACGCCGAGTGATTGGGAAACTGGGAGACGAGCACCTCCACGGAGCTCTGACCCTTGGCCTGCACGTAGTGGAAGATCACGGCGCGCGTCACGCCGGCCTTCATGTACTCCTCGCAGCCACCGTCGAGTGCGGTCTCGCAGAGCGCCTTCATCGAGAGCTTGCCGTGCTCGCCGTAGCTCTTCGGGTCGAACGCGGGATCAATGCAGTATGCACCGATTGTCTTCGGGAAGAACGGAGCGAGGCTGGGGTCGCCGAGGCTGCCGCCACCTTGCGCGCAGAGGTCTGCGGTGGCTGTCGAAGGAGCGGGAGGCGGAGGCGGCGTGCCTTGTGGCTTGGGATCGTCCTTGCAGCAGAGCAGCGCCGACAGCGCGACGACCAGCGAGCAGCGTCCGAGATTCGCCATATGCCCGCCATACAGCGGCAAGCCGAAAACGCCAAGCTCTCTGCGGTGGTGGACCGCAACGATTTCATAGCGTCGCAACCGTTTCCTGTACATCGGTCCAGCGTCAGCCGCCCATGGGGCTTTTGCCCGCCATTTGGCCATCGAGTCCGCCTCTGACTGGCGGTACGGGCCTTGCTCTACCTCCCTCGATGGCTCTCGGTCTTGCGCGCCCCAGATTGCTCCAACACGCTCGGCGACGTCGCTCGCAAGCTGGGTTCACGCTGATCGAGCTCGCTATCGTCGTCATCATCGTCGGCATCTTGGCGGCGCTCGCGATGCCGTCGCTGCAAAAGGGTCGCAAGGATCGCTGGGTCTACAACGACGCCGGAGCGATCTTGGAGCTCGTGCGCAACGCGCGCACGCACGCGATCGGACGCGGGGCCGCGACGATGATCTCGTTCGACACCGCCGCCAACGTCAACGGCCGGTACCGCATGTACGAGGCGGTCGACGCGAACGCCAACAACGCAGGCACGGCTCGCACTCCGCGCGCGACCTGCTCGAATCCGACGGCGACCTCGTGGGTCGACGGCGACGTCGCGAACAACTTCATCGACGGCGTGGACCTCAACGGGCCGATGGAGACCGACTACAACATCACGTCGCAGATCACCGTCTACGATTCGAAGGGGGCGGGGGCACCGCAAACGTTCGTCGCGATTTGCTTCACGCCCGCGGGCCGCGCCTACTTCTACAAGGGCGCGGCGACGCCGACGTTCTCTCCGGCTCTCCCGTTCGTCGGGAGCATCCAGGTGGACGTCGCCCGCTTGCTCTTAGGGCAGACGGCGATCAGCTCCACGAACCTCGAGGGGATGATGCGCTCGGTGGTCGTCCCGTCTTCGGGCAACTCACGGCTCATCACCACCCTGCCCGCCGGATTGGCGGAGAAATGATGCACCTCCGCTCTTCGGCACGTTTGGGCTCCCTCGGATTCACCGCGATCGAAGTCATGATGTCGCTCACCATCCTCGCCATCGGCGCCGCAGGCGTCATCTCGATGCAGAAGGCGGCGATCCAGGGCAACCAAGACGCACGCAACATGGACGAGGCGAACGCGATCGCTCGCCAGTGGATGGATCGCGTCAAGCGCGATGCGACGCTGTGGACGCCCTCGGACAATGGCCCGGCGACCAACCTCCCCGACGCCGTGCTCGTCAACGAGAACATCAAGGGTGTCTGGTTCCAGCCGAAGGCGCGCCTCGCGGTCGCCGGGAGTCAGAACGACGTCGAGAGCGCCGGCTTCGACCCGCTCGCACGCGACCTGCCGACGACCACCGCGCAGGCGGAGGGCACCGCGCTCGGCGCGACGGGTCTCAAGTACTGCACCAACCTCCGTGTCACGCCGCTCGCCACCGATACGTCGCTGCTGCGCGTGGAGGTCCGCGTGTTCTGGCCTAGCCAGATCCTCGCGCAACAAGACGACTCGTTCTGCAACCAGGTCCCGCAGAGCGCGCTCGACGTTCAGACGGCCACGTACCACTTCGTGTACTTGGTCAGCGCCGTCAGGATGAACGTGCAGCCATGATGCGCCGAAGCCGAGGTTTCACACTCATCGAGTTGATGGTCTCGCTCACGTGCGGCCTCTTGATCGGCGCCGCGGTCGTCGCGCTGTCGAAGGACGCGACCAACTCGTTCCACGAGGAGGCCCGCACGGCGACCGCGGAGATGCAGCTGCGCACGGCGGTAGAGCGGATCCGCAACGATCTGCTGCGTGCGGGCTATCAGAGCAGCGCGAACATCCAGGTCGATCCGTTCATCGCGAAGCCGCCGAGCCAGTCGACGAACCTCCCGGACAACACGACGTATGCGGGGCTCGGTCGACTCGCGGGCATCCGCCTGTACTCGGCGGGCTCGCTCGCGAACACCACGAAGCTCTCTTCACTCAACGACAACACACAGCTCACGCCCGACGCCCTTCGCATCGCGGGCAACTTCACCTCGACCGAGGCCTACCCGGTGCGGCAGCTCGATCAAGGCGCGGGAGCATGCAACGGGCAGCGGCTGTGGTTGAACATGGACACGCCGTCGATGTGGCGCGTGCGCGGCACGCCGGACCCAGACGCGACGATGCGCGGCATGTTCCAGCCTGTCGCTGGCGAGCAGTTCTTGGTTCGAGTCGAGGACGACACGGGCCACTTCCAATACGTGCCGACGTGCACTGGCGTCGCGACCGCGGGCTACGCGGCGAACAGCGGAGTGCCCACGGCCTGGATCGACGTCGCGAACGCCGGCCAGTTCAAGGTGCTCTCATCGGTCGACACGCAGGCGAACGGCGGAGCTTCTGGTTGGGGGTCCAACCTGCTCGTGAACCCCGTGCAGATCGTCCAGTGGGAGATTCGCCCGCTCGACAAAGGCAACGCGGGCGATCTCGCGTACACGCCCATCATCCAAGCGGACGGCCTCAAGTACGATCTGCTGCGCACCTACGTGAACGCGTCGGGCAACCTCACCGCGCAGACCGAGCTCATCGCCGAGTACGCGATCGACCTGAAATTCGGCTTCAGCGCGGACCTGGGTCTGAACGCGACGACACCCCGCGTGCTCACCGTGTACGGCCTCTCCGACGCGAACAACGCGAAGGTCGCGGACGACGTGACGAAGGGCCTGACCGTGCAGCCGCAGCGCATCCGCTCCGTGCGCGTGCGCGTGTCGACTCGCGCGGGCGTCGCGGATCGCTCGGCGGGCCTCATCGCGCCCAAGGCCAACACTCAACAAGACCTCTACCCGCTTCGCTACTGCATCCTCCCCGGCGGCTGCATCGCTGGCCAGACCGGCTGGACACGCATCCGCACCACGACCACCGAGGTCGCACTGCCCAACCAAGGGAAGGTGTTCTTCTGATGAGAGCTCTCGTCCTCGCCAAGCATCGCGCTCGCGCGCGCCGTCGCTCACGCGGCGCGATCCTGTTCATCGTGTCGATGACCCTCGCGGTCCTCGCGTCCCTGGGCCTCTACGCGCTCACGGCCGCGAGCAACGAGGTGAAGACGAGCGGCTACGGGCGACAAGCCGCGCAGACGCACTACCTCTCCGAGTACGGCGTCGCGGCAGCAGCGAACGACATGAACGGTACGAACGCGCCGCTCTACTTGAGCCTGATGCGCGACCCCACCAAGCGCGACTCCAACTGCGTCTCGTTACAAGGCGTCCAGGTCAGCGCGACCGACCTCTCCAAGGCGTGCCGTCGAATGGGCGCCGCCGAACTCTCGAGCGTGTGGGGCAAGAACCTTTACGGCAACAACGTGAAGGCCGTGGAGAAGTTCGACGGCACGTCAACCGCGGGCAGCCTGGGTCCGTTCGCGATCTCTGGAGACTTCTTCGTCGAGATCACAGACCCCGCGCAGGCGGCGCCGGTGGCCGGCAACGGCACCAACATGCCGATGTGTTACGTGCAATATACAGTTACTTCGGTCGGCATCACGCAGCCTGACACGACCCTGATCCAGAACCTCCCGCCGACCGCGCTCTACGGTTCCGAGAGCCTCGAGACTTCGCGCGGACGAATCACCGCTGGCCCGCAGCCTTGCCCGAAATGAGAACGCCCATGACCCATCTCGCAATCTCTATTCGGAACTCGAAACGAGTCGGGGGGCGGGCGCGCCGCTCGATCCGGTCCGTGCGATCGGGGGCGCTGTTCGCGCTTGTATGCGGCACCGCTACGCTCGCGGCGAGGGATGCGCGCGCGCAGCAGGTGGACGTCAACCCGCCGATGCCGAACGCGGTCATCCTCCTCGACACTTCGGGCTCGATGGAGAAGATGATCGACGGCACGGACCCCGAGGCGAGCAACGCGTCGAAGTGCAACCCCGGCGTCGCGACCACGCCGAACCGCTGGGGCACGGCGATCCAATCGCTCACTGGATCGATCGCTCCGTTCTACAGCTGCGCCGCTCAGTCGCGCGCGCGCAACGGCGCGTTCGCGCAGGAGTACCAGATCAACGGCAAGCAGCCGTACGACACCGACTACTTCTTGCCCTTCCACAGGCCCGCATCGGGCAACAACGCAAACGCATGCGTCGTCGGTCCGGGCTGGTTGCCTGGAGCGGCGAATGGCGTGGGCGTCGGCCCGAGCGGTCGTGGTGTTGGAGGCGTGAGCAAGGCGACGGACTGGCCGGCGAACGCGCTTGCCTCGTACAAGCTCGGCTGGACGAACGACGGAACCAACACGGGTCAGACGTGCGTGTTCAACCAGTACCCCGACGGCGTGCTCGACTCCGCCCGCGACATGATCCGCTTCGGGTTGATGACCTACGACCAAAACACCGAAACCGGAACGGGCGCCGACGGGTTCGGCGTCAGCGTGCAGAATACACCGAACACTCCGTTCGACGGCTCTTGGAGCTACTTCAAGGGGTGGAACTCTGGCGCCTCGGGCGTCCAGGGGAATCCGTCCGACTGCGCGACATCGCAGTTCTTCGAGGTGGGCGGGCGAAACCCAGCGGCGCCGCCTTGGGAGGGCCGCTTCATCATGGCGCCGAGTGATCCGGCAGCGCCGCTCGCCACGGTCCAAGTGCAGAACGATCAGATCCAACAGGCGATCATCGCGATGCGACCGTACGGCGCTACACCGACCGCAGGCATGTTCGCCGACGCGCAGTACTATTTCTGGCAAGACCCGAAGGGCCCGCAGGCAACGGACCCGTTCGTCCAAGGCAACTGCCGCGACGAGTACATCATCCACATCACGGACGGTGCGCCCAACCTCGATCTCCGCCCGGCATGCGCCGCGAACCCGACGGACCCGAAGAAGCCCGGCGTCTGCCCGTACAAACTGCCGGAGACCATCGCGCAGGAGCTGTCCACCGGGGGCGTCGGCCAGCACATCGTCAAGACGTTCGTCATCGGTTTCGCCGTCAGCTCCATCAAGGACGGCAACACGCTCGTGCAGTGCTCGAGCCTCGTCAGCAACGGAACGCTGAGCGGCGTGTGCGCCGACCCCACGAAGCAAGATCTCTACGGTCCGTGCTGTGAGCTCGAGCGCATCGCCATCGCCGGTGGCACGACGAGCGCGTTCTTCGCGGACACTCCAGGCGACTTGAACAAAGCGCTCGGCGCCATCATCGCGAACATCGCGTCGAACCAGACGACGCGAACGGTGCCTGCGTTCTCGCCGGTCGTACTCAGCCCGTCCACCAACGCGAACCAGAAAGTGACAAACGCGAGCCTTTTCTTGGCGTCGTTCGCGCCGATTCCAGGCAAGCCCTGGGTCGGCAACGTCCAGCGCGAGCGCTTCCAGTGCACGCTCAGCAACGGCACGTACACCGTGCCGCCGCCGGTCATCACGCAAGCGGCGGGCGACGACTACGCTAGCAACCTTGTGTTGCAGGGCACGGCTCGGCAGTTCCGCTCGGTGAAGGCGGAGGTCGCGAACAACACGGTGGCGTCCGACTCGACGCTCCGCATGAACATCTCGAAGGTGCTGCCTGGCGTGCACGGCGACGATCACCTCGGCAGCTACGGCGCCGCGTCTGGGCTCGTCGGTGTCGCGCCTGCGACCATTCTCAGCGCGCTCACGCCGGCGCACCTCAACATCGGAAACACGTCGTGCGGCAATGCGTCAAATAGCAGCTTTCTCACTCCCGCCTCGTGCAAGAACCTCGCGCTCAACTTCGTTATGGCGATGCCGACGACCGACGCGATGCCCGACGCGACGTTCGCCTCGTTCTCGTCGCGCGCGACCTCGCCGCTGGCCGACATCTTCCACGCGACGCCTTCGATCGTTCCCCGCCCGAGCGCGCTGGTCCGCGACGAGTCGTACCAATCGTTCGCGACCACGTGGTCCGGGCGCCCGACCGTCGTGTACGCGCCGACCAACGACGGATTGCTGCACGCATTCAACGCGACCACCGTCGATGACGGCACCACGCGCGACACGAGCGAGCTCTGGAGCTTCGTCCCGCCGGCGGTGCTCCCGAAGATCCTGAGCACGTACCCGGGCAATCACCAGCTCCTCCTCGACGGCGCGCCGGTCGTACGCGATGTCGTCTTCGATCGCGCCAAAGGGACCCTCCTCTCGGGCACCGACTGGCACACCGCGCTCGTGGCCGGCTTCGGCGCGCAGCAGCGTGGCTACTACGCGCTCGACGTGACGGATCCGGCCGCGAATACGGACCTCACGAAGGGCCCGCAGTTCTTGTGGCAGCTCACGGACGTACCGGCGATCAAGAACGTCCCAGACCGTGCGCTGTTCGGGCTGCACTCGGGTACGCCGACGATCACGACGGTGTTCGTCGATCTCGACGGCTCGGGCCCGCACGAGGTCGGTGTCGCGATCCTCCCGGGCGGCATCGACTCCGGTGCGGTGGCGGGGAGCTGCAAGCGACTTGGAACGCTCGGAAACGACGCTGCACCGTCGGGCTGGACGCGACGTGACTACGTGCGTTGCTGGGCGCCGGTCGGACAGAACGTGCCGGGCCGGTCGTTGACGATCGTGCGCTTGGATACGGGCGAAGTGCTCCGCACGTTCTCACGCTATGCCGACACACCGCAGGCGCTCATCGACGCAAAGCGCGCTGGACTCGCCGAGACGCCGCTCGACTCTCCGATGACGGGCGTGCCCGTCGTGTACCCGTCCGAGGCCGGCGCGGTCGCGCAGAAATTGTTCATCGGTGACGCCGACGGGACGATGTGGCGCTTCAACCTCACCGCCGCCAACCCCCAGGCGTGGACCGGCGAGCTCTACCTCGACGCCTACAACCAGAAAGCCGACACCTCGAACGTCTCTTACAACGACGGCCAGCCGATGCAGATCTACCCCGTGCTCGCCGTGGATCGTAAGGGCCAACTCGTCGTGACGTTCGCCACTGGCGACACGGAGACGTACACCTCCACCGGCACCAACTACGTCTACTCGACGACCGAGATCTCCGACGGTACGAAGCTCCGCGCGTCGATGAACTGGTACTTGCCGTTCACCAACGGCGAGCGCGTGTCGGGGCCGATGGCGATCTTCGACAGCGTTCTGTACTTCGCGACGTACGCTGCCGGCTCGAGCCTCCAATCATGCTCCGGCGGCGCGGCCAAGCTCTGGGGGCGAGACTTCGTCACGGCGAAGGACACGTCGGACCTCTCGCTCGGAGGCATCCCGAAGTTCCAGAACCCGGTGGTGCCGGTCAATCCGCTTCCTGATTACGTCGCGGTCGCTACGGTCGATCCGTCGCTCGCCGGTAAGATCATCCCCGGCGTGAGCGTGAACTTCACGCCCGCCTGCGCCAGCCTCACGAGCGCCAGCGACAGCTACGTCGGCGGCTCGCACTACACAGCGAGCAACGTCACGAGCGGCGACTACTCGCTCCTCGCGTCTGCAGGTGCGAAGAACGGCAACGGCGGCGTCAAGCTCGTCGGAGGCGGCAACGGTATTACCTTGCCCAAGCCGAAGACCTCGACCATCGTCGACTCCTGGGCCTCCATCGTCGAATAGCGTGGTGTTTTTCATCGATACCTTCGCGATCCCGTTGTCGGGAGTCGTCGCCGTGCGGGAGTACGGCTCCTCGTCCGCTCCTAGGGCTCGCTTGGTCTCGAT
>JAYVYD010000198.1:0-4554 GCA_043784605.1 Myxococcales bacterium
GATGACCTCGTTGACGAACTCATGCACCGCGACGCGCACGTTGCCAGGCGCCACGTCGTAGTCCTTCTTGAGCACGGCCTCGGCTCCGCGCGACACCAAGAAGAGCTTGAGCTCGACGTGGAGCTGTCCGTTGCGCATGGTCGTGAGGCCCTTGATCACGCCGTCCGCGCCGACGTTGCGCCACGACGTGGGATCGATCGTGTTGCCCTCCGCCGCGAGGTTGGCGGTGAAGCTCGCGGGGTCCAGCACTTGGAACATCGAGCTCAGCACAAAGTCGCGCGACGCCGTGTCCGTGCCGCTCTTGCCAGCGTCGGCTTCGCCAGCCCACACGGGCAACGCAATCTTGAAGAGCGCTCGGTTGCCGCCGGAGACGACAATCTGCGTCACCTGCCCGCCCGTGGGTGCGCCAACCGTGGGTAGAGCGCTTGCGGCAGGCTGCTGCGCGACGGCAGGCCATGCGAGCACGAGCGCGCCGAGCGCGGCGAACGTCGAGAGTGTGGCTGCTGTGCTCATTCGTCGTCCCCTTCGTCGAGCGACAGGGTCGTTGGGCTTGCCCCGCATCATTTGCATCGTGATGTATCTCCGTGAAGGTCTCCGGAAAGCACTACTTGTACCGTACGACCTTTGTATTGATCAGCCACTTCCGGCGGAGGCTCTGGCAAAGACGTTCGATCATCGAGGAGCTTCTGAAGCATCGACTCCGCCGAGTCGTCGAACAGCTGATTGCCGCTCGCCTTGATGGGAAGGGTGCTGACGTGCCAGATGACCATGCGCGGATTGAGGTTGAATTGCACCACCACGCACAGTCTGTTTGCCTCACCCTGAGAGATGACCGTCGGATACTGCCAGCGCTCGTGAAAGAACGCGCCGAGCTTCGCGGCGTACATGTCGCCCGCGTGCACCTTCGACGGATCGGTCTCGAGGCCTCCCTCGACACCGTCCGGGCTGCCGATCTCCGGACGCACGACGCCGGCGTCCTCGGCGAACGCGTCGCTCTTCTTCACGAGCGAGTTGATGTCCGAGTTGTCGACGTTGAGCGGTGGCGTCCCTGCGTCGGATTTCTTGGTGGGATCTTCGGTCGACGCGGTCAAGTCGCGCTTCGGCCCCGTCGCCTTCTGCGGGACAAGGCGGTCTGGCAGCTTGTTCGGATCGAGCGGCTTGCCCAGCTTCAGCAGCGACGCCGCGATCACGGGCTTCGAGACCATCGCCTTCGACTCGTCGTCGAGCTCGGCCGGCATCGGGTGCGTCGCGCGGAGGATGAGGACGATGAGCGGGATCGCGTGCAGCGCGACGGCGATCGAGATCCCCATGGCAACCTCGTCGCCAGAGTGCGCCGGGTTGAACTGGGGCGGGCGAAGCCAACCTTCTTGTCGTTGACGTTCGCCGGATGGCGACGTCAATTTGACGGATTCGTTCGCGAGCGCCACGGGTTCCTTAGTTCTACTTCACCGTGAGCGGATCGGTAACCATACCGAGTTTGTCGACGCCCGCGGCGCGAGCGGCGGCCATGACCCGCAGGACGACGCCGTACTTCACGTTCTCGTCTGCTTGAACGTAGAGCTCCTTCTCGTCTGCAAGCCGCGCGTTCGTTTTGAGCTTGTTTTCCAGGTCTGCCGTGATCTCGTCCTTGCCGAGGTACACGTGCTCGTCTGCCGTGACGATCACCATGAGCTTGCTGTCGTCCGTCTGCATCGGCGCGCTCTTGACCTTGGGCAGATCGACCGAGACGCCGGTGGTCAACAGGGGAGCTGTCACCATGAAGATGACGAGCAACACGAGCATGACGTCGATGAGGGGCGTGACGTTGATCTCGTTGAGACCGCCCATTCGGTGACCGCGGCGCGCTCCGCCCATCGACGCGCCCATCGCTACACTCCGCCCATGCGCGCGCGCGCCGCGACGTCTGCGGCGAAGCCTTCCATGAGGTCCGCGAGCTGCTGCACGCGGCGCGCAAAATAGTTGTACGCCATGACGCTCGGGATGGCCGCGACGAGGCCGATGGCCGTCGCGATGAGCGCCTCGGCGATCTTTGGCGCGACGACAGGCAGGTTCGCGTTCTGCTGATTACCGATGCTGAGGAAGGCGTCCATGATGCCGTACACCGTGCCGAACAGACCGATGAACGGCGCGGTGGATCCGATCGTTCCCAAGAGGGCCATCCACGACTCGAGGTGGCTCACCTCCTTCGCTGCGGCACGCCTCGTTGCGCTCTCCACGTGCAGGCCTTGTGCGTCGTCGAGCTTCGCGAGCGTTCCGCCGGTCATGCGAAGCATCTCGTCGTAGCCGACCGCGAAGATCCGCGCGAACGGCGAGCCTCGAAACGCGGTGAGGCCCTGCGCGAGCTCGTCGAAGCGTATGCCTTTGTCGAACACCTCGAGGAACTTCGTCGACTCGGAACGGGCACGCGACAGGTGGAGCGCCTTCGCGCCGATCACGAGCCAGCACGCGACGCTGAACGCCACCAACACGATGAGCACGACCTTCACGGGGATCGACGCCTGCAGCACGAGCACGATGGGGTCGAGCTTCGGCGGGTCGCTAGACGAGGGTCCCGCCTGCGCGAGAGTGGCAGAGATGATGCCGACGGTGTGCTGGGGGAAGAGCCAATGCATGGGTGCGCGCCGTGGTAGCGATTCGGTGGTTCGACGTCAACGCAGCGGCTTGCACACCGCGAGCACCTGGATGCCGGCCTGCTGAGTCGCGACACAGTTGGTGCCGTAGGTTCGCAGCTGATCGAGCGTGCTCACGCCAGGCGAGAGGTTGCCGTTGGCGTCCCTCGCGTTGATCGCGGCGTCGATCGTGGACCGTTGACCGTCGTAGCGCGACTGCTCGAAAGCGTAGACCTTCAGCGTGAAGTTGCTCGTGGCAGACCCGATGAGGTTTGCGAAGAGCCCGTCTGCGAAGCACGGAAACAGGCCCGCGCCGCGCACCGCTTGGGCGTCGTCGTAGACCACGGCCGCGTAGTTGTAGACCTGCCCCGCGCCCTTGCCGCACCCGTAGTCGGTGATCAAGCTGTCTGCGCGGATCGTGATGCCCGTCACCGGCGTGTAGGCCGTGCTCGTGGTCGTCCCCGCGCATCCGCCCACGCCTCCGATGGCAGAGGCCACGAGAGCAACGACGAGAGACCTTCGAATGGCAGCAATCACGGCGTCTGCTGCTTACGCCCGTTCGGTCTGTGTGTCCACCTCAGTAGCCGCAGAGGTGATTGATCTGCGTCGAGCAGTCCGCGTAGTTGACGCGGCCTCCGATCGCGCGGACCGTGCAGCTGCCCTGCCAGCACGGCTTCTGACCGCTCCCCGCCGGGCTGTAGCCAGTGATGTCGAAAGTGTAGACGGCGCCGTCGCTCATGTCGGTGAACAGCACGGGCTGCTGGCACGACGCGGAGCCTTGTTTCTGGGTCTCGCGATTGTAGACGGTCCACGACGACAGGTACCCGCCCGCGCACGTGTAGCCAAGGTTCACGGTCTCGTCGAACTGGATGCTGCCCGTCGACGGCGCCGCGACGATGCACGCGCAACAATTGACGAGGAACCCAGCGAGAGCGCGACGAATCATTGGGTGAGTGTAGACGAAGGATCGCCCTCTGGCATTCGACGCGTTGCGTGCGTGCTGCTGCGCCACTACCTTGAACGTGTGAATCAAGTAACGTTCGCGCTCCCGCGTCCGGGCTCGGTGACCAAAGCGCTCATCGCGATGCTGGCGTTTGGTGGCATCGCGGGCGGCGTTCTGTGGCATTGGATCGACGGCGGCGACTCGATCCTTGCGAGACTCATCGTCACGCCGGGAAGCGTCCTCGTGCGGCCGTGGACGCTGTGGACCGCGACGTTCGTCCCCTCTCCGACGGGCGGCATCGGGTTCGTTTTCTCCGCGTTGTTCGCGTATTTTCTCGCGACGGATCTAGAGGCTCGTTGGGGCTCCGCTCGACTCGTGCGCTTCTTGTTGATCGCAAGCGCCGCGAGCTTCGGCTTCTCCTTGTTGATGGATCTCGTGTTGCCAGGCGGCACGCTCGATGCGGCACCCGAGAACGCGGGGCTCGTCGCGTACCACGTCCGCAGCAGCGGCATCCGCGGGCTGCACTGGTTGCATCCGGAGATGATGTTCGGCTCCTCTGCGCTGCTCGCGGCGATCTCCGCGGCGTGGGCACGCGAGAACGCCACGGCTCAAATTCGCTTGTTTCTCATCCTCCCGATCACCGGACGGGTCTTCTTTTGGATCACGTTCGGCTTCTGCGTGATCGGCCTCATCTATCCGAACGCGATCCCCGAAGGTCCCGCGTCGCCGTTCGGTGGGTTCTTCGCGGGCCTGTTGTTGTCGGGCACGCCCTCCCCGCTCCGCGCCGTCTACTTGCGTCTCAAGCTGATGGTCCTCCGCGGTCGTGGCTCCACCGTGAAGTTCGACCTGGAGGGTCCGCCGAAGTCTCGCAAGCCACGCACGGGCCCTCCGCTCCGAGTCGTCCTCGGCGGTCAGAGTGAAGACGCCGACAAGCGGCCCCCGAAGGACAAGCGCTTCCTCAATTGACGCTCGGATTATTTCACTGGAAGACGAGAAGGCGGG
>JAYVYD010000199.1:0-3888 GCA_043784605.1 Myxococcales bacterium
GTATGCGATGCACGAGCCCCGTTCTCGACGTGCTTGGCGGATAGCCCGAAGATGCGTGGATGGACTCGGGATCAGCGCGTGGACGGCTACTCGGCCGGGCTCGCGGACGGCACGACGAGCGGACCAGCCTCGCGAGCGAGGGCGACGGGATCGAGGCGCGCGCGGGTCGCGGCCCAGAACTTGGGAGCGAGCTCGAGATAGCGGTCCGTGGGCCAATGGGGCATGACGCGGATGACGTCTCGGAGACAGGTCTCTGCGTCGAGGCCGTGCAGTTTGCAGGAGGCGATGAGCGAGAAGAGAGTGGAAGGGGTCCTACCAAAACGGAATCGTAGGTTGAAGCGCGCCGACCTGGGCCCTCCGACGATCGCTCCGAATTGACGTTCATCCGAGGCGCACGTCGATTCCCTCGGCCGCACGGAGTGCCATCGCCATGATCGTCATCTGAGGGTTCACGCCGAGCGCAGTGGGGATGACGCTGCCGTCCACGACGAAGAGTCGCTCGGTCTCGTGGGTCTCGTGCGTGGGACCGACGACGCTCGTGCGCGGGTCCGTTCCCATGCGGCAGGTGCCAAGCGGGTGATATGCGGTGACCTCGATGTCTCCCGCGCGCCACTTCTTGTCGCGCAGCGTGCTCAGTTGATCGGCCGAGGTGATCTCCTCCGCGCCCGGGAGGAACGGGAGTACCCGTGTAGCGCCAGCGGCTAAAAATAGCCTCGAGAGCGTCTCGATCGCTCTGACCATGCGCGCGGTGTCATGCTCGTTGAGGTCGTAGGTGATGAAGGGCGACCCGCCGAGACCCGGCCTCACGGCGCCGCGCGAGGTGTCCTCGATCATGAAGCCGAAGGTCGCCATGTTGCGGTAGTGCTCCATGACGTCCATGTATTTTGCACCCACCCACGGCACCGCGAGCGCCGTCACGTCCAGCGGGGTGGAGCCACCCTCGAACATGATCCCTTCGTCCGCGAGCTCGTCCACGCAGTAGCCCTGGGGGATGGCGCTGCCCATGTCGATGTCCTCGTCGAAGAGCGCCATCACCTTGGACGCGGGGTGGATCGAGAGGTTCTTGCCCAGGGCTTCGCTGTGCCTGCAAAGGTTCGCATTCTTCATGAGCACAGGCGTCATCAGAGCTCCCGCGGCGATCACCACCGCGTCTGCCTTCACGGTGAAGCGGCGACCCGAGCCGAGCTTGCCCGTGACGCCCGCGGCCTTGCCGTCGTGAACGAGCACGCGCTCTACCTTTGCCGCTGTGACCAGCTGCGCGCCGCACTCGAGCGCAGCCGGCACGTAGCTCACGTCGGTGGAGCGCTTCGCGCCCGTCGGGCAGCCAAAGCAGCAGACGCCTTGGCCGTCGCACGCGGGCGCATTGCGCGCGAGGACATGGTGCGAATAGCCCATTTTCTCGGCGCCGCGTGAGATCACTCGGCCCACGCCGCCGGTGAGCGCGAACTTCGCGGGCGTGACCTGGAGCATCGCCTCGACGCGATCGTAGTAAGGGCTCAATCGGCTCGCGTCGATCGGCAAGTGCATCTCGTCGCGCCACTTCGAGAGCACGCGCTCTGGCGCGCGGTAGCAGGTGCCGGAGTTGATGACCGTGCTGCCGCCGACGGCACGGCCGGCCCAGATGGGTACGTTGACGTTGCCGAGCGCGATTGTCAGCCCGCGATCACGATAGAGCTTCTTGCTCATCTCGCTCGCGCGCGACGTGAACGAGCTGCGGCGGTGATAGTCCCCCTCTTCGATCAAGAGCACAGCGCGACCGCGAGACGCGAGCTCGTACGCGCAAGCGGCGCCACCCGCGCCGGTGCCCACGACGACCACCTCGCACACGAGCTCGAGGTCCTCTGTCGTCTTTTTGCCGTCGGTGACCTGCGACATCCAGCGCGCCGCTTCGTCCACGCGCACGCGCGGTTTGTCATCTCCGTGTGGGCAGCCGACGTGGCGGAACATGACGGGGTCGTCGAAGTGAGAAGCCTTGATGGGCGTCATCACCGCGCGCAAGTGGGCGCGAATGAGAGGCGAGTGCGAACGGCTCCACGCGTCGAGCACGGCCTCTGCGCGATCGCGCGAGAGGCTGGAAAATGGGCGTCCCGTGCGAGCTACGCCTGCGGCCTCCGCGCTCCACAAGAGGCCCTTGATGGTGGCGAGGTGCTGGCGACTCGCACCCTCGAGCCAACGGTCGAGTCGGGAGAGCGTGCCCGGCCCGCCACCTTCGAGGAACTTCCCTGGCGGTAGCGCGGCGGCGGCGAGCGCGAGCGCGATGCGTTGCTCTCGATCGGAGAGCTGACTTGTGGGCGTCTTGCTGAGTGAAGTCGCAGCGGCCATCCTAAGTATTCTGTAGATGCAGAATACTCAGAAGTCAACGCGACGCGGCAACTAGCCGCGCCAGCCAGCCCCAGAGTTGTCATCCTTTGCAAAGCGAAGGAGCCCCCGAGCAAAGTGGGCATGCGGTGCGGCGGGGGATCCGTTTCCGGCCCCCGACTTAGGTCGCGTCGAGCTTGCTCTGGATCATCTGTTCGACGAGATCGCGCAGCGATTGGATGCGACCCTCGTCGGAGACGTCCCCGTGCGTAGGTACGACGCCGAGCGCGTGCACGACGATTGGGACGCGCTTGGGAAGCAGCGAGCCCCAGCGGCCGAACGCGATGGGCAGGTTGTAGCGAGCGTCGCCGAACAAGAGTCGCCCGAGCAGCGGCTCGCGCGCGACCACCCTATACATGTCGTCGACGCCGCACGCCGCTACGGGGATGATCGGCACCCCGGCGCTCATCGCGATCTTCACGAAGCCGCTTCGACCGCGCCAATGGAGGCGGTGACGATCACGCGAGAGCTTGTACGAGTCGAAGATGCCGCCGGGATAGACGACGACGAGCTCTCCGCGGCGGAGCAGATCCATCGCCGGCTCGGGCGCGCCGGGGATCGCCTTCGCGAACTGCAGCGCGGGCGTGAAGCCGGGGGTGCTGAACATGTTGCGATCCGCCAGCCACCAAGGCGTTCTTCCGTTCTTGGCGAGGAGTGCGCCGAGCACGAACGCGTCGAAGCCGAAGAGCCCGTGGTTGGCGACGAGCAGCGCGCCGCCCTCTTTGGGAAGGTGGTGGGCACCCTCGAGGCGTGCGTCGAAGTAGCCCAGCACTCGCGAGATGAGGGCCTTGCCCGCGCGAGATTCGAGAAAGGTGTCTACGCCCATCAGGCCAAGCGCTCGCGCAAGAAGGCCTCGACGCGAGACCACGCGGAGACTGCAGAGCGCGTGGTGACGATGCCGATGTGACTCGGCGCGCGCCCACCGGCATCGCTCGCAGTGACGACATCGAGCTCCGCGCGCGCCATGCGGTGGAGCTCGCAGACCGCGTCAGGTCGGGCGGCAAGACGATCGCCCGCGGTCGCGAGCGAGTAGACGGGGACGTCGATCGCAGAGAGCGCCGCGGTGTAGTCGTGTGCGCCGTCTGCGGAGCCCCACTTGTCGTCGAAGACGAATCGCGCGAGATCTCGCATGTAAGAAGCGCTCTCGTCGTCGCTGCCCTGACGGAGCGCGCGCGCCGGGAAGTATCCGCGACGAGCGACGATCGCCATCACCGCGCGCAACACCGCGTGCTGTACGAGACGCACCCGCGAGGATCGCTCCGTGCGCCGCATCCACACGTTCGAGGCGATGCCGACGATCGCGTCCGCGCGCATCGTACCGATCCCCTGAGCGGCCAGCGCGACATGACCGCCGAGAGAATGCCCGATCACGACCACCGGGCGGCCGTCCGATCGAGCACGCGCGGCCTCGGTCACGGCGGGCAGGTCGTGCATCACGAAATCGTCGTAGCGATACTCGGTGCCCTTTCCGTCGCTGTCGCCGTGACCGCGGAAGTCGAACGCGATCGTACGCCAGCCGCGACGCGCGAA
>JAYVYD010000200.1:0-10606 GCA_043784605.1 Myxococcales bacterium
GCAGCACGAGCAGCGAGCTCCAGAAGAGCACCGCAGGGCCCACGCGCGGGCCCAAGACGAAGAGCATCCACCGCGAGCCGGGATGGACACGGATGGTGCTGTTGACGCTGGGCGAGCCGAGATCGACCTCTGGCGTACGATAGACGACGCCTATCGCGGGAGTCTGGCGCCACGTGAGCACGATGGTCTGCGCGCCCGGGACGACCGCGATCGTGACCTTGCCGCCGTCTTGTCGAACGGGTTGAGACGCGCCGTTCACCGTGATCGACTCGAGCTGCGCGCCGTCGGGCAGTGTCACGACGTGAGTGGCGCCACGGCTGGATCGCACCGAGAGCGTGAGCGTCGCGTCGGTGGTGCGCAGGCCGGGGACCACGCTCATGTCGGAAGAGTCGATCGTCATCGATTGACCGGACACGCCCTCGGGGCGACTGAGGTCGACGGTCGTCGTCTCGCCGGGCCACGGCCGCCACTCGGGCACCGACTGCCCCGCTTGCGTGTGGACCGCCGGGATGCCGGTGAACACGCCGTGCCAGATGGGTCCCACGTCCACGCGCCACACCTCGGTCCACCCCGTGGACTTGGGAGCGGAGAGGACCAGCGGCGATTTTTGCGCGAGCACGGAGTGCCAAGTAATCTCCGTCGCGGTCGGCGCCATGTTGACCTGCGCCTTGCCACCGACGACACGAACGTCCGCAGTGGTCACCGACTCACCCGCGAGCAGCGGCACTTCGAGCACCACGGCGCTCCCCGTCGGCGTCAAACGAACTACGCGAGTGTCTACTTGCCAATTGAGGCCAATCGAAATCGTCCGCTCGACGTGGACGAACGGAGGGAGCGCACCGGGCTGCAGAGACGCCGTGGCAGCGGCGGTCCCCGCGACGCGTGTAAACTGCAGGTTATCGTCCGCGAGGCCATCCTCGTGCACGCCGGCGATCTCCCAACCGATCGCGGTGACCTTCACGTGGTGCGGCTTCTGCTGCAGCGGGAGCTGCATCGAGTCGCGATCCGGCATTTTCCCTTGGAACGAGAGCTGGTGACTGCCTTTGGAGACGGCCACCCATAGCGTCCCGTCCGCGGTTCGCAGCAGTGACTTTGCGGGCTGTCCGTCCAACGCGACGTCGTCGGGCAGCCACTGCGCCGCCGTCCCCGGCAGCGGCACTGCGGTAGAAGCGGCGGCGTCGATCTCGAGGCGACCCTGCAAGACTCCCTGCTTGATGTCGATTTCCAATTGACCACTAGAGGTGCAATTGGGGCCGCAATCGGGTTTGGCCAACAACCGATGACGGAGCTCGTCGAGCGTCGTTTGGTCCGGAATGTCCGCGCGTGCGACGTTCGGACCGAGAGCGATGAGCGCAAAGATCGCCGTGGCGATCGCGGGGCCCCATCCCCTCGGCCAGAAGCGCGCAGTCCACGGCACCATGCGGAGCAGCACGAGAGCGAGCAGCACGAGGCGCACGAACGCGAGCGCGAAGTTGATCGACGGCGGCACCAACCAAAAGTGCACGCGCTGCGTCGCCGCGACGGGACCGCTCCACGTGAGCGGGATCGAGGTCCACGTCCACGTCGGCAAACCGGGGCCGGTCTGCACGACAGCGTTCGGGTCGTAGGTCTCGGTGTTGAACTGCGCGGGCGACGACTTGTACCCTCCCTGCCTGCCCGTGCTCCCGGGCGCGGGGGCGTTCATCGGGATGTCTTTGTCGTTGGCGCGGAACGCCGAGGCGTTCGGGTTGCCCATCGAGCCCTCTTCGCCCTTGGCGCGCGTGGCCTCGCCGCCCTCCTTCTGGTCCGACTCCTCGAAATCGGCGCTCTGCCCCTGCCCTTGATCCTCGAATGCCAGCACCGGATACATGCCTTGGCGCACGTGCGCGACGAGGAAGGGGATCGCGATGAGCGCGACGATCACGACGAGTCCGCCGCGAAGCGCGCTCGCGAGCTTTCGGAAGATGCCTTCGGGCAGCACGCGTACGAGCGCCTCTGCCGCGAGCACGAAGAGCCACGACCACTTCGGCGCGCCGTCCTCCGGCAGCGTGAGCGCGAGCATCACGAGCGCGAGCGCGCCCCAACGCCAACCGTGCAATCGCCCGATCGCGATCGCGACGATCAACCCGACGAAGATCTGCAAGAGCGACCAGCCGCGCACCCACGTGGAGGGCACCTCGTCGACGCCAGACGCGTAAAGCACTCGCCACCCCGGCGGCAAGAAGAGCGTCCCAGACACCTGGTGGAAGTCCTGCTTCCATCCGACCGCCGGGATGTCGTTGACGTCGCCGTTGAGCCTGCTGTCGGCGCTGATACTGAGGTTGCCTTGGCGTACCTCGACTCCCATTCGACCTCCATCGCTCATGCGCGTGATGAACTGATCCTTGCCGCCGATCGCGACACGACCGAGCGTGGTCGGCGGGTCCATCTCGAGTCGAGAGTCGCGGTTGAGCGTACCCGCGAGCGAGTCCGAGATCGTGTAGCCGGTGCCGTCGAAGTCGAGCCACAGCCGTCGCGTGAGAGACAATTGATTGGGCGGCGGCTCTGCGTCTCCGCGGCGTCGCTCCTCGAACGTGAGGGTGTCACCGACCTTCATCGGATATGAGGGGAACTTCTTCCACGCGTCGGGGAGGCTGGTTTGTGCCGTATCGATCGAGCTCGGGCCGTGTACGTCCACGAGGCGAAGGTCGGGCCTTGCTTCGAACGTCCACACCTCCTCGCCTTCTCGCCACGGTCCGTCCGCGGCGGGTCGCGCGATCGAGGTCACTACGCCTTCGCTCCGCGCGACGAGATCGATCGTCCACCGACCCGGACGCACCTGCACTCGCAATCGATTGTCTTGCTCCAGGCGCGCGGGCAGCTGCGAGTCGAGAGACATCGGGACGAAGCCAGGCGGAAGCGATTTGCCGAGCAGCACCTCGCGACTCTTGCCCGCGACGTCGAGCTCGAGGTGCGTCGTGAGCGTGAGCGGGATGTCGTCCGTGAGCTTGCGGTGCGCGAGGATCTCGAGCTTCTCGCCCTCCGCTTCGGTCGTCGTCTTCTGCAAGAACACGCTGCCCTGAGCGTCTCGTACGGGAGCCGGGATCACGGCGCCGCGCAGCGTGAGCACGAGCAGCCCGGTCTCCGGCGGCACGCGCAGTGACTCCGGAGGCGAGTCCCACGCGAATGAACCCACGACGACGTGATCGCCGCGCTCGAGATGGACGCTCGGCACCGCCGTCTGCGCGACCACGACCGAGCGCGCGCCATCGGCCCTCACGTCGAGCGGCCAGCGCTTCTCGTCACCGGGCAGCGGCACCCACGTGGGCGCGTCGAGGTGCCACCTCTGCGTGAAGCGACCGCCGTGCTCGTCCACCGAGAGTAGGAGTCGCGAGGGCCACGCGCAACGCGATTGGTCCTTCTGTCCGTCCAAGGTCGGACACAGTGCGGACTCGGAGTCCTGCAGAGCCCACGAGGTCCAAGGCTTCAGCGGCTCCGGCACGTTCTTCGGATCGAGCGGCTCCGCATTAGCGCGCGCTCCGAGCGTGAGAGCGACGAGCAGACCGACGATCGCGACGAAGCGCGCAAAGGATGTCCTCACCATTGGGGCGGGACTGTAGACGGAACTGGGCCCCGCAGCGGCGATTGCTGCGTATCGGGACGTTCGAGGCGAAGGACGAGTTCAAGCGCGTCATGGTCGGATGCCGCCTCGATTGCGGCTCGCGCGGTCAGAATGAGCGCGAGGCCTTGCTGCTCAGCCGCCGACCTTGAAATGAGGGTTTTGGATGAGGCCAATCACATTGCCAAATGGATCGGTCACGGTCGCTACTTTGATATCGCCGCCGACGTTCCTCGTGGGCGACCTTGGCTTTGCGCCTAGGGCGATTACGCGCGTGAGCTCGGCTTCGATGTCGGTCGTGCCCCAATAGATGGTTGCGCCATCGCCATCGGGGATGAGCCCGATCTCATGACCGCCAATCTCGAATCCAACATAGAGCGGCTCGTCGAAGTATGGCTCCTTGCTTGCGAGCTTGCGATACCAGGCCGTGGCCGTGCCGAGATCGGACACGGCATAGATGATGGTGCGAAGTCCCTGGAGCATGAGCCGGGCGTACCGACATCCGTTGTGGATAGCCATCCACAACGACGGGCGCACTGGACGCGCAATACCCGACGCGCAAGTTCCAGAAAGAGTGGCCGCTCATGACGACCACGTGCGGACACACTCGTCGCGACGCTAAAGATCGACCAGGGTCACTACTCTGGCAGAGCGCAGCTCTTTCACCTCGACTCGCTAGGAGCGGGCGTGAACCCCTCGAACACCCTCGTCGACTCCCAGCTGGACACCGGCCTCTTCGATCCGGGCACGGGCCTATGGGCGGGCGAGACCGCCCTCAGCAAGGTCGCACGAATCAACCCGCCTTGACCGCCCATTGCAGCTGAGGCGTGCCTTCGCCTCGCGTGGCGACGCTCGCTCCGTCGTCGTCCTCGATGCTAAGGTGATGGATCCGCGGCGCGCGGAGAGGAGTCGCTCATGAGGTCAGCGTGGTTGGTTGTACTGGGTGCCGCGGTCTCCGCGAGTGGTGCCATCGCGGCGTGCGGCAGCGACGATTCCGGCGTCACGTTCCCGCCTGGCCCGGACGGTGGCTCGCCGGACGTCATCGACAACAACCCGTTCGGTGAAGGCGGCGGAGACGTGAAGTCCACGCTCACCGTGATGCCGCAGAACGTCGTGCTCACCTCCAATGGGACGCCTGTCACGCAGGCGTACAACGCGTTCGTGAATGGGGCGAAACTCAGCAACGCCAATTGGTCTCTAGACAATGTCGCGCTCGGCGTCGTCGACACGACTGGCCTGTTCACGGCGAGCGGCGCCGTCGGCGGCACGAGTCAGATCACCGCGACGCAGGGCTCGCTGCTCGGCACGACGCTGGTCACCGTGAACCTACAAATCGCAGAGAACCCCGGGAACGTCGGCGCGCAGACGCAAACGCTCCTCAAGAACGGCGGCACCGCAGACTCCGGCTTCAAGTGGCTCTATCCGTACGACAAGACGGTATTTCCTCGCGGCCTCACCGGGCCGACCCTTCAGTTCCCCGGAGCAGACCCCGACGCGTTCTATGTCCACGTACAATCGAAGAACCTCACCTATGACGGCTTTTTCAAAGGTACTGCCAATCAAATCGATCTGCCACCCGGCACGTGGTCCACGATCGCGGCGAGCGCCGGCGCCAACGATCCCGTGAGCGTGAGCGTGACCAAGATCGCGGGCACCGCCGTGACGGGTCCGATCAAAGAGACCTGGACCATCGCGCAAGGGTCTTTGAAGGGCACTGTCTACTACAACTCGTACAACTCGCCGCTGGGCGGGAACACGGGCGCGATCTTGAAGATGAAGGTCGGCCAGGCCGTGCAGGTGCTCATCGGCGGCTGCAATGTCTGTCACTCCGTGAGCGCGAACGGCAACGTCCTCGCGTCGATGCACAGCGACTATGTGTCCTCCGCCACGTATGACTTGACCAACAACACGACGCCTCTCGCGCAGGCCGCTACGACTCAATTCTCTTTCCCGGCCATCTACCCAGACGGCTCCAAGCTGCTGTCTTGCGGCACGGTGGGAGGGAGCTGGCCGCCGAACGTCGCCGGGTTGAGCGGTAATCTAGACTCCGCTCTCTTCGACACCAAGAGCGGCGCGCCGATCGCCGCGGCGGGTCTCGGGAGTCTCAAGGCGCTCATGCCCGCGTTCTCGCCTGACGGAACGAAGTTGGCATTCAATCACTACACGATAGACAACGGGCACACGCTCGGAGTCATGGATTTCGCGAACGGCACCAACACGTTCTCGAACCTCCTAGATGTCGTCAAAGGCTCACCGCAATACATCGGCTGGCCCGCATTCTTGCCAGACTCGAAGGCCGTGCTCTACGAGATCGGGACTAGCGATCAATATCGCTCGGACGGCGCTCAATTCGGTGACTTGTCCACGGTAGACCTCGGCACACAGACCACAGCCACCCTCGACGCACTCAATGGTATGGCCGGCAACGTGCCGTATTTGCCTTATGGCGCAGAGGACGTGCACATCAACTACGAACCCACGATTCTGCCCGTCGCGGTGGGTGGCTATTATTGGGTATTGTTCACGAGCCGGCGCCGCTACGGCAACATCATCACCGAGCCCGGCCAGGACTCCGTTCGGCGCAAGAAGCTGTGGGTCGCCGCGGTCGACATCAACGCCGCGCCCGGGAAGGACTCGAGCCACCCCGCGTTCTACCTGCCCAATCAAGAGCTCGCGGCCGGCAACATGCGCGGCTTCTGGGCCCTCGACCCGTGCAAGCAGAACGGCAACTCTTGTGAGAGCGGCGACGAGTGCTGCGGCGGGTTCTGCCGCCAGGTCAATCTCGCCGACGGCTCGGTCGCGAAGATGTGCGTGCCGCCCCCGGTCGGCTGCGCGCAAGAGTTCGAGAAGTGCACCACGGCCGCCGACTGCTGCGGCGCGCAACAAGGCTTCTTGTGCTTGAACGGACACTGCGCGAGCCCAGTCCCCAACTGACTGTCGAGGGTTCGTCTTCGCGCGATGTCGCGAGCTTGACGCTACCTCGTGAGCGGGGTCGTTAGAGAAGTAACGCGCCGTACGGCTTCGGCCGAATCTGCGACACGACAGGCATTGGCATCCTGCGTGCAAAACGCTCGAGTGTCATGCAACGGGAGCTGAGATCGTTTCGCAAGCTCGAGGGCGACCTCGTTCAGGCGCTCGTCCAACGGGCTCGCGCGCGCATCAAAAGAGGCGAGAAGATTCACGTCCTCGGCGTCAGGAGGATCGGCGACGACGACGGGCGGCTCTCGTTCACGGTGGTCGTCGATCCGCCGATCAATGCCGCGGGTCTCGGGTATGAGCCTCGCGCTGACGCTGGCGCGAAGCTCTGGGATTGCGACGAAGCGCCTCCTGCGATCACGAAGCTCGTCGGAAGACTGCGGCGCGCGCATGGCAACGAAGACGCCGACGACTTTCCTGGCCTCGCCGTGTCTTCGCCGCAAGCGCTCTTCACGTTCATGCTGGCGTGCGTCGCCGAGCGCCTCTCCATCGAGCTCTCGCTGCCGGTGAAGTTGATGTGCACCGAGGGCTCTCCCATTTACGATCTAGAGCGCGGCGAGCTTCGATATTGGGTCGAAGAGACGGGCTGATGTAAATCCCGTGCTGCTTGCTACTTGGTTATCGACCGTGTCTGATGGGGGCGTGTTTCGTCTCGCCCTCTCAGCCGCGTTCATGTGTGGCTGCAGCACGTCGGCGCCACAGTCTCATCCGCTGGCGGATAGCAGCACGCCGCAGGGGCTAGACGCAGGCGCGCCCGAGGATAGCTCGGTCGTGCCTTGCAGCACGCCTGTCGACATGCGCCCGGAGGGCGGCACTTGCGTGTTGCGCGCCGAAGGCAAAGTGACTGATTCGGTCGGTGCAGCGCTTCCTCAATTGATCGTGACTCTCTGCGGTCCTGCGCAGTGCTTCGGCGGGCGCGCAGACGACGCGGGCGCGTTCACGATCCGCGTGGGTGACTTCCTCCAAACTGAGAACTACGCGGTCCACGTAGACGGTCGTCCCGATCACGCGGTGGACTATCTTCGACTCGCCCACGCGGCCCCGGAGGTCGTCTCGACGACGATGCGCTCGCCGACGTTGGCACCGAGCACCGTCTCTCTCCCCGCGGACGGCGCGGCGGCTTCGAAGATCACGGTGGGCGAGCTCACGCTTTTGGTCGCTGCCGGAACGAAGTTCGATCTCGACATCGCGGACTTCGGAGCGCCGGAGGGGCGCGTGCTGCGTGTCGCGACGGTGCCGCTCGCGGATGCGCCGAGTCACTCGCAGCTCGCGAAGCTCGACGCGGTCTATGCGCTGGCGCCGTCGGGCGCAAAGTCCTCGCTCAAGATGGGTGTGATGCTCGCGAATACTGCGGGCCTCGCGCCTTCGGTCGCCGTGGAGCTCCTCGTGCTCGGCGATGACTACTTCTCAATCCCGCCCTCGGTCGGCGTCTTCGGCGTCGCCGCGGCGGCGCACGTGTCGCCTGACGGATTGACGATCCAAACGGACGTCGGCGAGGGCATCCGCGAGCTGACTTGGCTTGGTGTGCGTCGAAAGGGAAAGTGATGAATCAAAGTGCATGGCTCCTGGGCTCGTTGTTGGTGGCGACTGCGTGCTCGAGCGGAGGCGATACGACCCAAACGCCGTTCGACCCGGACGGCTCGGCGCCGAACGACGCCGACACGAAGCCCGACACCTCGACTTCGAACGACGCGGCGACGGGCCCGGACTCTCCTTCCTCGACCGCGTACCCGAGCGGTCCGTACGGCGTGAGCGTTGGGTCCACCCTCGCGAACATCACGTGGATCGGATACCCGGACGTGGCCGCAGACGCCATCGCGACGACCAAGCCGTATGTGAACTACTCGCTCGATGACGCGCGCAAGAGCGGCAAGAAGTACCTCATGATCAATCTGTCGGAGTCGTACTGCCCGGGCTGCATGAAGAGCGCAGGCGAGCTCGCCTCGGGTGGCCCCGGCGTGGTGAGCGCCGGCGGAGTCGTCATCGAGCTGCTCGAGACCACTGGCTTCTTGAGTCAGGCTAGCAAGATGGACTTGGGCAATTGGATCAACAAGTATGCACTGCCAGTCACCACGGTAAAAGATCCAGACGGCACCGGAACGCCATCGCACGACACGCTCGGATTACGCGAGCATTGTTACATCGTTGATCTCTCGAACATGAAGGTCCTCCAGCTCATCGTGGGCGACAACAGCGGCCAAGGCGCGACCAGCGGCGGCAAGTGCCTGACGGCGATGCACACGCTGCTCGGCAAATAGCGCCGCTACGCAGAGCGCAGGCCGTGCGGCGCACGGATCGGTTGCATCGAACGTGTTCTGCTGCGACAGCATACAGCCGACTGGACCTACGCGTACAGCCGGCTGTACGCTCGTAGCGATGGGGCGCAAGAGCGGGACCGAGACCATCATCGGTATCTTCCACGCCTTCACGCAGAAGCGTCGCTGGCGGCAGGCTGAGCTCGCGCGCCATCTCGAGATCACCGTTCCCAGCCTGCGAGCGAGGCTCGCTGAGGTCTCGTCTCACCTGCCGCTGACCGACGTACGCGAGCACCCCGACGTCTTTTGGACGGTGCCGGCCGGCTGGAATCCTGGCGGCTTCGACACGTGGTTTCAGGAGATCGCGGACTTCCCACCCCACGAATGGCAGCGGGAGCTTGCGCGAGATCAGGCTTGTCGCGATCGACTGCTCAGAATCCCAACAGGCTTTGTCGCGAAGTACTGCGGCAAGACTGCCCCTAGTTCTTGCTTCGTCAGAGTTGATACGCATCCTCATGGGCATGATTGCGTCTGGGGACAACCGCGGTTTTCCACTTCGTGGGAAGGTCTAGCTGGACATGACTGAGTGGGTCTGATCGAGTCTACGTCAAACGCCGACGGAGCTTCCCGCTTGGCACGCGCCCTGCGTGTCCTCGTGCATGCTCCTCGTTTCCGCCTCGCGCCGAGACCCTCTGCCTCGAATCACCATCGCCGCTGTCGCGCTCCTCGGTTGCGGCCTCCCCGCCGCGCATCCCTTGAGCGAGTCCGAGTGGGACCACGTTCCCGGTCATGTCGTCCTCTCCAACGACCCGCCGCGCGTGGTCGACGGCTGCGCCGTTCCGCCGACGGCCAGCCAAACCGCGTTCGAGGTGGGCGAGTCGATCTACGCGACCGTGGTCTTGCCGCAGCCCCTCTCCAAGATCTACGACGGCACCAGCCCGAGCTTCCTTGTGATGGTCAGTCGCTACGGCTTCGACGACGGCGGCTCGCGAGGACACGGCTGGCCTGAGACCCGCAAGTCCGCGCGCGGCGTCTACCCCGATCAGCTGTTCTTGTCTCAGACCGTCGTCGACCACAAGTGCTCGACGGTGTCGCTCGCTCTCGTGCTTGCGCCGCGCGATCAAACTCCAGTCGACTACGACGCGACCCGCTTCGCCTGGGGCACGGTGCACCGCGCGATCGTCGACAAGAACACGGGCGTGCTCCCGTTTCGCGTGCGCCTCGTCGCGTCCGGCTCGTTCGACGTGCCACTCGCCGAGCAACTCTTCTCGGTCAACGTCGAGTCCGACGGCCAGGCCCGATGGCTCGACTGGCAATCCGCATCCGAGTGCCCCACCGACACGTGCGCTCGCTCGAGGCGCTGGACGTATTGAGGCTACTGCTCGAAGTTGCACGTGTGCGTCGCCAGGCAGAGCGTAGGAAAATCAAAGCGGTTTCTCCGGGACTCGACTGAACGGAAGGCGGGCGCTTGAGAGCGTTGGGATGTATGTGGGAGATCGCTATGGTCGGCGAGCGGCCTCGTCCGATGCCCATGCCCTCCTCCTCACTCGCGCTTTGCGACCGCACACGCACTTCGTCGATGAGGTGCGTGCGACGGACCATCGTGATCACACAAAACGGGGCATCGTGATCACACAAAACGGGGCATCGTGATCACCTGTTTCGCCAGTTCGTGATCACCTGCTTTCGGGCAGGAAATAGGCAACGCAGCGCGACATAGTTCTCCGGTCTCTGTCGGGCCCTGCACCATGCGGGGATGCCTACCGAGAAAACAGAGATGCATGTGCTGAGAGAGATT
>JAYVYD010000201.1:0-22943 GCA_043784605.1 Myxococcales bacterium
GCCGGCACGGCCACGCTGCCGCCTTTTTTGATCTCGGCGTTCACCTTGCCGGACATCGACAAATACAGGTCGGTCGCGGAGAGCTTGAGCTCGTTGGGACCGTCGACCGTGAGCAACACGTTCGACAGCACCGGCATCGTGCTCTTTCGCTCGGCCACGCCCTGCATTCGGCTGGCGAGACGCAAGAGCTCCTTTTTTCCAACCAAAAGTTCCATCGGACTGCCCGGTTTATCAGAATCCGGGCTCCGCGCGATGAGCATTGTGACCCGCACCTCGCCTTAGGCCCGGAGCCACTCCGTTTAGGCCCGGACTATGGAGAGACTGTTAAATATTTAAATGTAGAAGTGTTGTTAGAGCCTGTGGAAACGGGGGAGAACGACGAATCGGGCAAGATCACCGAGCCCAAAGCCGAGAGCACGGTGGGGAGAATGGAACCGGTCGGCTCGGGAGGGTCAGGGACAATCGCGAGTTAAGTGGAGAACTCCCCGATCCTTCAACGAGCCACCCACAGCGTGACGCGCAGCTTTCCCACACCGCAAAACCCCGCAAATAAAAGTTTACGGAAGGTTCACCGCGGAGGTTTGGGCGTTCGTTTCACGAGAACGTCGCCGCAAGCTTTACTCCTCGAGAGGATCTCGAGGAGCTCGAACCAGGCGATGCCTCGATAGACTCGGCGGACTGCCGGGGCCCTACTTTGGTCACGCTCGACGAGAGGGTAAGCGCGAGGGATTGGCCGCCAGGAGCGGACCTATCAACCCCGACGCACGTATGAGCGCCGTTCAAGTGCAACAGCCTCGACACGAGCTGAGCGGTTGTGGTCGCCCTGGCAACGGCCGAATCAACACGCACGAAGTGACGCTCGTGGGTGCGGGAACGGTTGCGGCGAACGCGCTGTCGCGCAAGCTCTGCCAAGAAAACCACCGGTAAGCCGTGTGCGAGAAATCCGCATGCACGGTTTGAAAGGGGGTCCTGCCTGTTCGTCGGCGATCATTTTTCAACCTACGAAAGTGTAGGATCTGCCGATGGCGACCATCGAGGCGGCGACGCTCAACATTTGGAATCGAATGGGCGAGTGGGAAGCGCGCTTGAAGGTGATTCGCCAGCAGCTCGAGGCACTCGCGCCAGACGTGCTCGCGCTCCAAGAGGTCATCCGGCTCGAGGGCGAACACGAGGTGAACCAAGCCGAGGACATCGCTCGCGGGTTTGGCTATCACATCGCGTTCGGTCGTGGCGTCGATGCGAAGCCTTGGGGCTTGGGAAACGCGATCTTGAGCAAGTGGCCCATCCAGCGGACGTTGACGTTCAGCCTGCCGGGAAACGACGAAGCGCGCTGCGTGGTGTTCGCGGAGATCGATTCGCCCATGGGAAAGCTGCCGGTTTTCTCCACCCACTTCAATTGGAAGCTCGACGAAGGACACGTTCGCCAGCTCCAAGCGCGAGCGCTCACGAGCTTCGTTCAGTCGGTAGCGCCGATCAACGCCGACGCGCTCCCGCCGATCGTGATGGGTGACTTCAACGCAGAGCCCGACAGCGACGAGATCCGCTTCATGCGCGGGCACGCCTCGCTCGGAGGCCAATGCGTGTATTACGCAGACAGCTTCGGCGTGGCGGGAGGCGGCGCGCAAGGCACCACCTTCGCGCGGAGGAATCCCAACGCGCTCCTCGTGCGCGAGCCGAACCGCCGCATCGACTACGTCTTCGTTCGAGGGCCCGACGAGAAGCATCGCGGCGAGCCGCTTTCTGCGAAGGTTTGCTTCGACCAGCCGATCGACGGTGTCTGGGCGAGCGACCATTTCGGCGTCGTGGCGACGATCAGCGCGTGAACTTGGCGCCGACGACTCTCGCGCTGCTCGTCACGGCGGCGTTCGGCGCGGGCTTCGTCGACGCGATCGCGGGCGGAGGTGGACTGCTCACGCTTCCCGCGTTGCTAGCGGCGCAGCTCCCGCCGCAGATGGCGCTCGGCACGAACAAGGGCCAATCGACGTTCGGCGCCGTGAGTTCCGCGGTGTCGTTCTGGCGGCGAGGAGCCATCGATCGCAAGCGAGCACCACGCGCGTTCCTGGGCGGGGCGCTCGGAGCCATCGCCGGGGCATGTCTGCTCTTGCGTATGCGTCCGGAGCCGCTGCGTCCGATCATCATTGCGCTGCTGGTTGCCGCAGCCGTCTTCGTCGCCGTCCGCCCACGCTCGGGCTCCGCTGGCCTCTCGGTCAACGTGCGACCGTATGCGCTCGCCGCGGTCACGTTCTCGCTCGGGCTCTACGACGGGTTCTTCGGACCGGGCGTGGGGACGATGCTCATCGTCGCGTTCACCATCGTCTACGGAGAGTCCATCACCCATGCGTCCGCGAACGCCAAGGTCGTCAACCTCGCGTCCAACCTCGCGTCGCTGGCGATCTTCGCGTGGAGCGATCGCGTCGTGTGGTCGATCGCGCTTCCGATGGCCGGCGCGAACGCCGTCGGCGCGTGGCTAGGTGCGCGAATGGCGCTAAAACACGGCGATCGCTACGTGCGCGCGGTGCTCTTCGTCGTGGTGTTCGCGCTCGTCAGCAAGCTTACAATCGACGCGCTTCGCTAGTGGTGCGCGGTAGGACTGCGTCGCTCGCGGGGGGAAGCAGTCGTGAGCATGCCGAGCGCCTCGCACACCCGCTCCTCCTTGCATGGGCCGATCGCGCCGACTGCGTTGGACCACGCGACGAAGCTCTTCTTGACCAGCTCGGGATCGCGCACGTCGGGTCCCGACCACGTGGGCGGAGCGTGCGGGAGCGTGGCTTCGCGGTCCGAGGCCTCGAGGTCCGACGCCAAGAACGGCACGCGCGCCCAAGGCACGAGACCCACTCGTTGAACCGGGCTGCCGTCGGGGAGCGCGTACAAGAGCGTCGTCAAACGCAGCACGCCGGCGTGCGCGTCGTCGTCGGCGTACTCCTGCGCGCAGCCCTTTCCGTACGTGGGCGTGCCTACGATGGGCGCGCGATGATACGCACCGAGCGCACCGGCGAGCATCTCCGCCGCACTCGCCGTGGCGGGATCCACGAGCGTGGCGAGCGGACCCCGGTACACGAAGCCTGACATGGGCGCGCGATCGGCCTCGATCGTTCCGTCTCGACGCTTCATCGGGAACAGCGGCGCGTTAGGCAACACGGTGCCGAGCACGTCGATCGCACCCTCGGTCGATCCGCCGCCGTTGCCGCGAAGATCGATGACGATCCCCATCAACGGTCGCGACCCGGAGGACGCCCTTGCGACCGCGCGCGCGAAGCGTGCCCCGAGATCGTCTGGCACTTCGGTCACGCTCACGATCACGACGTCGCCCGCGCTTCCGTACGCCACGCGCGTCAGCGTGAGCTCGGCGTTCGCGGCGGTCGGCACCGACGGCCCATTCACGGTCGTCATCTGCAGACGCTCGATCCGCGCCTGATCCCTGGGCACCCGCGCGATCGCGGCGTCGGGGTTCGCGGCGGCGAACGCGGCTTGATCGATCTGCTCGGGCGGCAGACCCGCCGTGCGTAGGCCGTCGATCTCGAGCACGACATCGCCGTCCACGAGCGGTAAGAGAGCGCCTTCGTCGATACGGATCCCGAGCACCGTACGGGACGCCTTGGTCCACGCGCGCTCGGGTGGGCGCGACTCCAGATCGAGATCGTAGACGCTCGACTCCTCGCCATCTGGCGCCCAGGCCCCGTGGGGGTCGACGAGCGGGACATACGCGCGCACGGCCGCGGCCAAGCTCACGTCGCCCCATTTCTGTTCGCTCAAAGCCGGCAAAAATCGCGCGGCCGCGTCGTCGACGAAAGGCTTGCTAGCGCTCCCGAGCGCGCGCTCGATCGCCCCGAGGCGCTCACCGACCGCGAAGGCCAGCTCGCTCGCGGGCTCGTCGTCGCGAGCGAGCTCGGTGAAAGGCTCGTTCCATGCACTCGCGTGCGGCTTTTGCGAAGCGCGCCCTCGAGCGAGCTCGAGCTGAAGTGCTCCGATCCAAGCGACCTGCTCACTACCGATGAGGCGCGCGCTCGGGCAGGGTCCGGAGCCCTCCAGCTCGGTAAGCAGGTCGAGCGCGACGGCGTCGATTGTACGGCTTACCGGAGAGTCCGGCGCCGCAGTCCAAAGACCGTAGGGGTCCATCCAGTCGGCGACGCCCGACGCGAGAGCGCTCGGGGTGACCGGCTCAGCCTCGTACGCCAACATTTCGGTGCGGACTTGGCGGATGACGACGTGAGCACGATCGCACGACAATTCCGCGGGTCGTCCGCTCGGTGCACGGAAGGTCAAGACGTCAGACTCGTCCTCGTCGAGGGCGTTGGCGTGTGACCCCGAATCGCTCTCCAAGGCGACGGCAGGCAAGGGCAAGTGCACGCTCTCGCCATGCATCCACAGCATCCCGGCCGCGAGACCGCCGGCCACCACCAAGCCAGCGCCCGCGAAGCCAGCGTTTCGACGAGCCGCCATCCGACGAAGGGTAGCAAGGGCGCGAAGGCCCGAGCGAGTTTGTCGCTTATGCGACGGGGCGAAGCTCGCCAAGGCGCTCGCGCAGCTTGCTGCACACGCGCTCTTCGATTTGACGCACGCGCTCCTTGCTCACGCCAAGTCGCTCGCCGAGTTGCTGGAGCGTGACGGGATCGTCCTTCATCAAGCGCTCCCGAACGATGAGTCGCTCGCGCTCGTTCAAGGTGTCGATGGCCGCCTCCACCGCGTCATGCGCTTGCGTCTGGCGCTCGTGCGAGCTCGCTTCGTCTTCCGGCGAAGGCGCGGGACTCGCGACGCGGTCCATCGTCGGAGGCATGTCGCCATTCTGTGCATCGAGGCTCGTCTCGCGCGCGGCCAAGAGCGGCAGCAACATCGTGACCCGTTCGACTGAGAGTCCAGAGACCTTGGCGAGCTTCTCGGGGTCACTCTCGCGCGTGGTGCGGTACGCCCTCAACGCCCTGCGCTCTGCCTTGGTCGTGCCGAGTCGCACGACGCGGTATCCGCGCACGACGTACTCTCGGATCTCGGCGCGAATCCAGTAGACCGCGTAGGTCGCGAGCCGACATTCCTTGTCCAGATCGAACTTGGACGCGGCCCGCAGAAGGCCGAGGTTGCCCTGCTGGATGATGTCCTCCAACGGGATGCCCCAGCGCCTGTAGTCTAGCGCCACCGCGATGACGAACGGCAAGCAGGCCTCGATCAGCTTCTCACCGGCTCGACGATCCCCCTCGCGCCACTGTCGCGCGAGCTCGCGCTCCGCTTCGCGTGTGAGTGGAGTCGTGTCTGACAGGCTCGCCCGGTAGGCATCCAACGAGCGGCTGCGCGTGAACGAAGATTGTGCACCCATACCACCGTCGTTTGCATGCGGGATACCAAGACGAGAATGCACTCGATCCATGTCCAATTCGAGCCGAAGCCCGCAAACGTGACTCCTCGGACTCGAACGTGCGCAACCGTTTCGCGATCGGCCTAGCGCGTGAGGTGAGCGCGCTGTTGGATCTGCGACAGGGTGTTCGAGATCAGGGCTCGAGCGTAAGGCCTTCGTACGCGGCGATGCAGTCCGACATGAGCGCACGCGCGCGCCGCTCTTTCTCGCGAACGGCGTCATCTGATTGATTGGGGTCGTGGTGAAAGAGCACGAGCTGGCGGACTCCCGCGGCCTTCGAGAGTTTGACGCCCTCTTCGAACGTGGAGTGCCCCCAGCCGGCCTTCGGTCCGCCCGTGCCGGCTTGTCCGGCGTACTCCTCTGGCGTGTACTGCGCGTCGTAGATGAGTACGTCGGCGTCCTTGCAGAGCGCTTGGAGCTTGGGATCGACGATCGCGTAGTGCTCCGTGTCCGTCGCAAACACGACCGATTTGCCGCCGTGCTCGAGGCGATAGGCCCACACGCCGTTCGGGTGGTTGCCGCGTGCGGTTTTGATCGTGACCTTCGAGCCGTCGCCCGCGTCGATCTCTAGGACCTGGCCCTCGTAGAGATCGTTGAAGGTCATCTTCGCGCCCATCTGCGAAAGGTGCACGGGGAAGCTCGGGTAGTCCATCTGGCCCGCGAGCGCCTCTTCGAGCGTGCGCGAGACGTTGTTGCCGCCCCACAAACGGATCACGTTGCCCTGCACGAACGCGGGCGCGAAGAACGGGAACCCTTGGATGTGATCCCAGTGGACGTGGCTGAAAAAGACGTCCGCGTCGATGGGCATCTCCTTGAGCAACTTCTGGCCGAGCAGGCGGAGACCCGTTCCGCCGTCGAAGATGATGATGGCCTTGCCCGCGCGGACCTCCACGCAGCTCGTGTTGCCGCCGAAGTGCGCCGTCGTTGGGCCCGGTGACGGGATGCTCCCTCGAACACCCCAAAACGTAATGCGCATCGTCGTGTCGCTCCCTGAAACGAGCCCGAATCCCTCAGTAGTACGCGGAGGCCATCGGCGACGTCAACCACGCCATCGCATGTGTCGGCGAAAAACGGGCAACTTCCCGCGAGAGACGGTATGGCCATCTGAGATGGCCGTCGCGCTGGTGGTGCTTGGCTGCAAGGTGGGTCCCACGCTCGCGCGTCGTGCGAGCGCGGCAGCGAACGCGTGGAGTCGTCTCGACGCCTGCGTGATCGTCGCGAGCGGTGGGCGAAGCTGGCTGCACGAGGGTGCGCTCACGATGGAAGCCGACTGGCTTGCGCGCGCGCTCGTCGATCGCGGCGTTCCGATCGATCGTGTGGTGCGCGAGCGGTGTTCGCACACGACACGCGAGAACGCGCGCTTCACGCGTGAGCTGCTCGTGCGTCGGTCGATCGATCGCGTGACCGTCGTGACCTGCGAGTGGCACTTGCCGCGGGCAACGGCGCTCTTCGCGCGAGAAGGCCTGAGCGTCGAAGAGTGGACGGCGGGTGAGACTCCGTCGAGCACGCTGCACAGGTCCTACAGACGCGCGCGCGAATGGGTAGCGCTGGTGCTCGACGGAGCGCGGTCGTGAGGCGATGCGCGTTCGTCGTCGCGCTCGCGTGCGGGCATGCCGACGTCGCGGAGCCGGACGCAGGCGACGCCGCGACCAAGCCTGCCGACGTGCACGTCCTCGCCATGGCCGAGGACCAACGCAACACCGCCGGAGTCGTCCTTGACCTTCGTCACGATCCGAACCCGCACGTACGCGCGGCCGCGGCACGAGCGTTAGCGCGCATCGCCGATACCCAAGCGCAGGAGGGTCTCCTCGCGATGCTCAAGGACGATGACGCGGAGACCGTCGCGTGGTCCGCCTACGGCCTCGGGTTCGCGTGCAAAGGTCGCGAGGAACCGCACGTCCGGGCTTTGTCCGCTCGCGCGCTCGGCTTGCGTGACGACAAGGCGTTCCCAGACCCGCACGCCGCGATCGCGCGCGCGATCGGTCGCTGTGGGGGCGGCGCAGCGGAGACGACGCTCGCCGCATGGATCAAGGCGAAAGGCCCGTTCGCCGACGACAGCGAGATCGCGCTCGGCGATCTCGCGGCTCGCCGCGGCCGGCTCGACGACGACACCGTCACGGTGCTCCTCGACGCCGCCGAGAAAGGACACGCGCGCGCGTTTTACCCGTTCGCGCGCATGGAGAAGCTCGATCCTGCGTTCGCGCCGCGCCTGCACGAGGCGGCACTCGCCGCGATCAAGTTGGCGCCCTCGGACGAGCGTGTCTTCGCCGTGCGCGCGCTCGCCAAGGTCGGAGTGGATGCGGCCCCCGAGCTAGCGCGGATCGCCGCCGACGGATCCGCGCTTCCTGCCGAGCGAGCCGACGCCGCGCGCTCGTTGGGCAAGCTTGGCGACGCTGGGCACGCGAGCGCTGCCGGGGCGCTGGCGCAGGTGCTCCCCGCGCACGCCGACGACCCACTCGAGGTGCTGCGACTCGCGGGCGACGACTACGCTATCGCGCTCGCGCTGGTCGGGTCCGTCGGAGATCACCCCACCGCCGCCCTACAACCGATCCTGCGTTCGGCGTCCGTGCTGCGCGCGCCGAGCGCCCCCGAGTCGCTCGCTCGCCGTCTCGCGACACTCCGGTGCACGGCCGCATCGTCGCTCGCGAGTGGGGCCTTCGACAGCGAGGTCTTGCGCACGTGCGATGCGCCAGCCACGGTCGCGTTCGAGCGCGGCCGACTCTCGTCGCTCGTGAGACGACCGCTGGTGGGCGATCGCAAAACGGCCTGGATTTCCCTTACGGCAAGCAACAACGTCACGATCGTCGAGGCTGCGCTCGAGGCCATCGACGGGCACCCGGAGCTCGGCGACGCGGCGCGCTCCGCCCTTACGACGGCACTCGGCGACGCGCGCGCGGGTGTGGTCGCGACCGCAGCTGAGCGTATCCACGCGCACCCGGAGCGATGGCTCGTGCTCTCGGCGAAGGAGCGCAAGGCCGCGCTCGATCCCAAGGCGCCGCCGCCGACCACGCACCCTGCGCAGGAGGTCGACCCGCTCGTGAGCAAGGCGCTCGCGGTCGCGCTCGCGAAGCCGTGGAGCGAGAGCCTGATCGAGACGCGCGTCGCGCTGCTCGAAGCCGCGGTGGCGTTGAAGCTCGGGGAGGCACAGAAGTGGGTCGATGCAGCTTGCATCGATCCGAATACGACGATGCGCGACCACGCGATGAAGGCGCGTCGCGCGCTCGGCGATGCGAAGCCAGCGTGCCCGCCGCCCGCGACGATGCCGCTCGCCGCGGAGGCCAACGCTCCGCACGGGGGCAAGCTCACGCTCGAGACTGACGCAGGGACACTCTCGATCACGTTCGACCCCGTGCTCGCTCCGGTCGCGTCGACGCGCCTGCTCGATCTCGCGCGGGCAGGCTTTTTCAAGGGGATCGTGGTGCACCGCGTGGTACCCGGCTTCGTCGTCCAGTTCGGGGATCCCGGGAGCGACGGCTATAGTGGCGCGGAGAAGTCGCTGCGTTGCGAGACCTCGCCAGTGCCGTTCGGCCCGCTCGATGTTGGCGTTGCGCTCGCAGGTCGCGACACGGGCTCCAGCCAGATCTTCGTGACGCTCGCGCGCTTCCCACACCTGGAGGGCGACTACGCGCGCGTCGGTCACGCGGAGGGAGACTGGGGCGCGGTCGCCGAGGGGGACGTCATCCACGACGCGCGCGTGGACGATGGTATCGTCGCCGCGGGTCCCTGATCATGCTCCTCGTCATCGACGTCGGTAACACCAACATCGTCTACGGCGTGTTCGACGGCGACCGCCTCGCGCACCAGTTCCGCGTCGAGTCCGGGCGCGGCCGCACCGCCGACGAGTTCGCCGTCACGCTACGGCAGCTCCTCGACATGAACGGCGTGGCGCCGAGCTCCGTGAAGGCCGCGATCATCGCCTCGGTCGTGCCGTCGCTGACGAAGCCGATGGTGGACCTCGTCAAGAAGAGCTTCGATCTCGACGCGCTCGTCGTGGGCGGACCCGGCGTCCGCACGGGCCTGCCCATCTTGATCGACAACCCGCGCGAGGCCGGCGCCGATCGCATCGTCAACGCGGTCGCGGCGTTCGAGCGCGTGCGCGGCGGCGTCATTGTCGTCGACTTCGGCACCGCCACCACGTTCGACTGCGTGTCGCAGAAGGGCGAGTACTTGGGCGGCGCGATCTGTCCGGGCCTCCAAATCGCGGCAGATGCGCTCTTCGCGCGCGGCGCCAAGCTCCCACGCGTCGAGATCCAGAAGCCGGCCAAGGCCGTCGGCAAGAGCACCGTCACCGCGATGCAGTCGGGCATCGTCTTCGGCTACGTCGGGCTCGTAGAGGGCTTGGTCGCGCGCTTGCGCGAGGAGCTGGGCGAGACGCGCGTGTTGGCCACGGGCGGCCTAGCGAGCCTGATCAGCCCGCTCGCGCCGAGCATCGACGAGGTGGTGGACGACCTCACGCTGGTCGGCCTGCGCATCATCTACGAGCGAAACCTCACGGGATGATGAGCCGCTCGGCGACGATCGCGATCGGCGTGGTCGGGCTCGTCGCTTCGATCGCGCTCGGTCTCGCGATCGGCAGCGGCCACGCCTCGTTGTGGACCGCCCTCCGCGACGCGAGCTCATCCGATCGCGATGTGGTCTTCACGATGCGCTTGCCGAGAGTGGTGCTCGGCGCGATCGCGGGTGGCGGCTTGGCGGCCGTGGGCGTCGCGTTTCAGGCGGTGCTCCGCAACCCGCTTGCAGAGCCCTACGTTCTCGGGGTCTCCGGCGGCGCGGCGCTCGGCGCCACGATCGCGATCCTGCTCGGCCTCGCGGGCACGACGTTCTGGGGTGCTTCGTGCGTACCGCTCGTGGCGCTCGCGTGCGGCTTCGGAGCGACCATGCTGGTCTATGGTCTCGCGCGCAGCTCGGACCGGCCGAGCAGCGAGTCGATGCTGCTCGCGGGGATCGTGGTCAACGCGATCGCCGCCGCAGCGATCACGTTCATGAAGACGCTCGTGTCGGCGAACAAGGCCCAAGAGCTGCTCTTCTGGTTGATGGGCTTTTTGGACGTGCAGAGCCCGATGGTGATCGCGTTCGTGGCGCTCTACGTCGCCGTCGGTCTCGCACTGCTGTTGGCGGATGCCGCGCGCTTGAACGTGCTCGCCTTGGGCGACGACGCCGCCACGCACCTCGGGATCGACGTGCGGAGGCTGGAATTACGGGTCTTCGTCGCGTGCTCGCTCGTCACCGGGGCGATCGTGAGCGCCACCGGGCTCATCGGCTTCGTCGGGCTCATCGTCCCGCACGCGCTTCGTCGGGTGGTCGGCCCCGACGCGCGCAGGCTCCTGCCCGCCTCCGTCCTAGGGGGCGCATCCATGCTGGTGGTCTGCGACGCCGCGAGCCGAGGCCTGTACCACTTGCTCGATACCGCGCCGCCCGTGGGAGCGATCACCGCGCTCGTCGGCGGGCCGCTCTTCGTCGTGCTGATGCGCAGGGGCGGCCGGCCGCGACGCTAGCGGGCCGCCGCGATCGTTGAGCCGTCAACCATCAAGATGTAGGGACCGATCTCCTTGCGCCGCACGTAGCCGAGTCCCTCCGCGTAGCTGGCGTCGTCGATCTCTCCGGCGCGCGCCTCGCGACGCGCCACCATGATCTTCGGTCGTCTGCGCTCGAGCGCCTCGCGATCCTCTTCGAGGAACTCTCCGCGGCGATAGGCACGCGACGGCTCCGTCAGCCAGTAGGTCCAGAAGAACGGGCTCGAGCAAGACCGATCCGAGAGCGCGTAAATCTCGGGCTCGAAGCGGCGCACGCAGACGACGTCCAGGGGGGACGAGTTCGCCTGGATCCAGAGCGCGACCTGCTCGTTCGCGCCCTCGTCGAAGTCGGCGTAGGGCAGCGTGAAGTGCGCCAGCATCTCTTGCCGCGGGCGCGCGCCGACCTCGACGAGCGCGACATCGCGCGCCGTGGCGAACCACATGTGCTCGCCGGGCCACGAGAGCGCGAAGAGCACGAGCACGTTCGCCCCGAGGATCGCGCGCACGCGCCCAAGGGACGAGCCGCGCTCCACCGCCCAAACCTCGAGCGCGCGACTGACGAGCGCGCCCGCCAACAGCGCAGGCGCAAGCATCAAGACGAAGTGGAAATTGTAGAGCTTCAGCTGCGCGACGACGCCTACAAGCGCGGCGGCAGACCAAAGAAGGACCCTCCGGCGATCCGCACGGAGCTCCGCGCGCTTGTTGAAGAAGGGCAGCCCGACGAGCGCGTAGACCAAGACGAGTGAGAGAGGCATGAACAGTCGAAAGACATCGAGCACGCGGGTGACGCCGTCGCTGAAGCCGTCCACGTGCTCGTGACTCGCGTAGTAGACGTTCGCGCTGAAGATGATGTCGGTGGCTTGTCCGAGCGCGCCGTGCGCGCCGAAGTAGACCGCGAACGCGGCAACGACCGCCGCACCCGCCAAGAGCCACGTGAGCACGCGCGCTCGGCGCTCCGCGTTCTCCGCCCAAACGAGCGCAAAGATCGGCAATCCGAAGAAGACCGCGGGGAGCTTGATGAGCACGGTGAAAGCGAAGAGCGCGCCCGAGGCTGCGACCCACCGCCACCCCGATCGCTGCGCGCAATACGCGGCAGCAAGGGCGGTCGTCACGCACCAGAGTTCGCACTGCGCCGTATCCCAGAAATTCAAGACGCCGAAGTAGAGGCAGCTGCCGAACAGCGCGACGAACGCGGCCGATGGCGCGACGCCATCCCGTGGCTTGGTGAGGCGCGTCGCGAGCCACGCCGAGCCGCCAAGCGCGGCCATCTCCATCACGCGAATGCCCCACACGTGACTGCGAAAGAGCGTGATGGCGAGCGCGTAGATGACGTAGATGCCGGGCGGTTTGTGGTCGAACAAATCGCGATAGGGAATCGAGCCGTGGTTGAGCCACTCACGCGCCACGTAGAAGTAGACGCCTTGATCCCGACCGAGCGGGTAGGCGAGCGAAGGGAGGGCGATCGTCAGCGCCGCCAGCCATAGAGCGGCAGACAGGAGCTGACGGTTTCGCGACCCCATTGCGTAAAGCTACCTCACCGTGGACCTCCGCGCGTCCAGAACAAGAAAAATATCAGTCGGGAGCGCGGGGCACGTCGTTTCGTATCGCAATCCGCGCGCCCGTGGATGGGACTGGCACCGCTTGGAAGCCGAATCGCGCGGGATCGCTTTGGAATGCTTGGTACCCGAGGTCACCGCTGAAGTTGGGGTTGCGGGACATCGCGTCCGTGAGCACGACCAGGCTCGCGTCTTGCTGTCCGAGAAAGTCCAAGAAGGGCACGCGGCGGTTCCACTCCTCGATCCGCTTGAAATCGAGACCAGCGTAGAGCGCGTAGCTGTAGCCCTGCTCGAGGACGACGACGTGTTGGGTGATTCGAAGTGACGCCAACGCGCCGATAATGCGACCCTGCTCGCTCGGTGGATTCGCCGGCTCTACCGCGCGACGCGGCGTCACGACGAAGAGCGCGATCGCCAACGCGAAGCACACGCGCGCAGTGGGCCCGGCCCCGCGTGAGAGCCCGGCCGCAAGGAGCGCCACCGAGAGCGCACCGAGCACGACGAAATAGTGGTCACGCGGGTACACGAGCAGCGCGCCGACCACGGTGGGCGTGGCGATCGCGAGCCACAGCGTCAGCACGCGTGAGAGGCGCGCGCGCCGCGGTCGAAGCCAAAGGCCGAGCGCACCGAAACCGACGAAGAGCCCAAAAAATAGGCCTGCTACGCGAGTTGGCACTGCGCGCGAAGGCTCGAACGTCTCGTAGATCGCGTGCGGGGCGGCGAGGCCATTCAACCCGAGGTGCGCGAAGAACGCGGCCGGGTTCGCGCGCAACGCGCTCGTAAGGTCGCCCACGGGGCCGAAGTCTCGTTGGACGATGGCGTACCACTCCACCCACGGGTCTTGCGCGAGCCCGTGGCGTGTCACCTCTTGGAGCGCGTAGTGCTGTCCCCACGCGTAGAACGCCCTCGTCCCGGCGTTCGGGTTTCCGAACACGGCGACGAGCAGCGCGGCGGGGATCGCGACGCTCGCGACGTCGACGATGAGCGGTCGCCACCGAGACGCGCTCCACGCGGTCCGCGCACCGACGGCGAGCGCCACGAGCGCAGTCAACGAGAACGCGAGGGACAGCTCCGGGCGAATGAAGACGCACGCGAGCAGCGTCCACAGGATGAGGAGCGTGGCCGCTCGCCTTCCGCGCGCTCTCGCCGCGAACGTGGCTCCGACCAACACGCAGAGCGCCGCGAAATGCGCAGGGTAGGGCCACACATCGAAGAAGTGACAAGTCGCGAGACCGCAGGTCGTCAGCATCGCGAGCATCGCGCTTACACCAAGCGTTCGCTGCAGCGCGTACTGTGCAAGACACACGAGCAAGACGAGCAGCGACCAACTCAAGAAGTAGAGTCGTGAGGGATCGTGCTCGAAGAGATGCAACACGAAGTACCAACACGAGTAGAGCGGCCCCCAAGAGGCCGAAGGCAGCCCGTGCGCATCATTCGGGTAGCCAGGCACCAGTAAGCGCATCCCGCTCGCCAGGTAGAGGCTCTCGTCGTCGAAGCGAGGCTCACGCGCGCCGCCGATCCCCACGGTCGCCTTGGTGGCGATCGCGATCACGCCGAGGACGGCTACAAGGTCGCGTCCATGTGCGCGCCACGAGAGCATGGCGCGTGTGCCACGATCAGGCGGGCTTCGCCGAGGCCGCGAGCGCCGCTTGTTGCTGGGCCAAGTGCTGCTGCAGCGCGCGCGATCGATCGATCGCGAACTGCTTTACTTCGCGATTCGGGCTCGTCGCGAGCTTGTTGAGCAGCGCGGTGATCTTGGGCATGTCCTTGGCTTGGAACAGCGCCTCGAAGTAATTGTGCGCGAGCCGAACGTCCCGTTGCATCGCAGCCTCGTGAGGCGCGAGCACCTTGATGACCTCGTCCAACTTGCCCGCTTGGCCGTACAACGCGGACAAGCACAGGAGCGCGAGCGGGTCCTCCGGCGAGCGCTCGACGCCCTTCTGCGCGAAGCCGATGGCCTTGTCGCGGGTCTTCTCGTCGCTCGCATAAAAGCCTTGGAGCGCGATGTACGGCGCGGCCGTCTTGGCGTTGACGGGCATCTTCGCGAGTTCTTCGATGCCAGCGATCGCCTTGTCTTCGCCGTCTTGCTCGCGCAACAGGTTGGTGAGGTACGCCCACGCGTCCACGGAGTTCGGAGCGGTCGAGATCGCTCGCTCGACGGCGTCACGCTCGGCCTTCTTGTCCTTCTTCCCCGCGCCGACCTTCGCCAGATGCAGGCTCGGGTACGGGTTCTCCTTCATCAGGTTCTGGGCGCCCTTGAGCGTGCCCTCGGCCTTGTCCCACTTCTCTTGGTTCAGTTGGGAGACGCCAAGAGCGAGCCAGTCGTCACCATCGCCGCCGAGCGCGACGATCTTCGCGAGCACCTTCTCGGCGCGATCGAAGAACGTGTACTTCATCAGCTCTTGGGCGAAGATCCGCGCTCGCTGGAGATCGCTCGGGTCCTCGTTGTAGTGCTTCTCGAGGCCCGCCAAGAGATCGTCTCGTCCGATCGCGATCGGGCGGCCTTGATCGTCTTGTACCTGCACCGCGGGTCCGTTGAAGCCGAGGAGCTTCCAGACCTCTTCCATCTTGAGCGCGACCGGGCCCTCGATGATCTGCTTCTCGACAGGTGCGCCGTTGGGGCCGAGCGGGATGAGCACCAGCGCGTTGGACGGCACGCCATTCGGGAACGCGGTGATGGGCGCGAGAATGGCGGCGCCGCCGGTGAGAGAGATGCCCGCGTTCGCTTCGGGGGCTTGCAGCGGCTTATTTACCGGATTCTGGGGCTGGGTCATGGCGGGCGCCTTTCCTAGCACACGGTGGTGCTCCGCGCGGACCTTCGTGCTACGGCCAGGCGATGCGGTCGGCGACCTTCTTCGGCGCTGCGATCGCGGCCGCGTTGGTCGCGGGCTTCGCCGCGTGCGGGAGCGACGCCGGCAAGACCGGCTGGGAAGGACGACCCGTCGACGCCGGCAGGATCGAGCTCGATCTCGACGGCGCCTATCCGACCGCCGATCCCGATCCCGAGGGCGGCACGAGGGCGGGTCCGACGTTCGACGCAGGAGAGGGCGGCGCAGTCTTCACCTGCATTGGCAAGAAAGCGAGCTCCGGAGACTCCGCGATCACGCTGCAATCGGGCGGGCTCGCGCGCACGTTCTACGTTCACGTGCCGCCCTCGTACGATCCCACGCGCGGCGCGATGCTCGTGCTCAACTTCCACGGCTTCACCAACGCCGCGCTGATCCAGAAAGTGATCTCGCGCATGGACGCCTCCGCGGACGCGCACGGCTACATCGCCGTCTACCCCGAGGGCGTCGCCACGAGCTGGAACGCAGGCGACTGCTGCGGCACGGCGTGGAACAACGCGGTCGACGACGTCGCCTTCGTCAAGACCATGCTCACGCGGCTCGAGTCCGATTGGTGCGTCGATCCCAAGCGCATGTTCGCCACCGGCTACTCGAACGGCGGCTTCCTGTCGTATCGCCTCGCGTGCGAGATGGCCGATGCGTTCGCGGCGATCGCGCCCGTGGCCGGTGAGATGGGAATCGACGCGACGAAGTGCAAGCCGAGCCGACCGGTGCCCGTCCTCGACTTTCACGGCACGAGCGATCCGATCGTCCCCTACAACGGCGGCGTGCCGCTCGTGCAGACCGGCATGGGGCTCATCAACTTCCGATCCACTGCAGAGACGATCTCCGTCTGGCGCGACAAGGACGGATGCCTCGGCGCGGGCAAGGTCATCTACCAGCAGGGTGACACCACCTGCACGCGCTACGACACCTGCAAAATGGGCAGCGAAGTGGTTCACTGCAAGATCGACGGCGGCGGTCATACCTGGCCCGGCGGCGTGCCCGTTCCACTCGTCGGCAAGACGAGCACCGACATCAGCGCGACCGAGACCATGGTGAAGTTCTTCGAAGCTCACCCACTGCCATGAGGTTGACGACGGTCAGTCGCTCCTCACGCGCAGGCTCGCGAGGAAGCTCCGGCCAGGTAGCGGATACGCGTAGGCGTCTCCGATCGGGTACTGCACGACGCTGCCGTTGAAGGCCTGCGCGTAGCTCGCAGTGCGGACGTCGAACAGGTTGCGAAGGTCGATCGCCACGGTCACGCCACGGGTCACTTCGAGGCGCGCGCCGACCGATTGAAGGACGCGCGCGGGGATCTCGATGTTGCCGACGACGTCCGCGCGCATTCCGGCGAGTGCGTCCAGGCCGTAGCGAAGCGTCGCCGGACCGCGTGTGTACGACGCGTCAAGCGCGAGATCGTGCGCGGGTCGTCCGGGGAGAGGCGGGCAGGATCCCTGCGCACACGCCGCGAAGTTGATCGTCGACAGACCCGTGTAGCTCACGCGCAAGCGCGCGCCGAACAGCTTGGCGTCTGCGGAGGCCTCGATGCCCAAGATGCGCGCCTCGTCGATGTTCTCCGCCTTCGGAACGCTGCGCACCGAGACAGGAACGAACGTGATGAGATCGCGCGCCCACATCCCGAAGCCGACGAGCTCGAACGAGCCGCGAAACGGGCCGCTCACCGCGAGCGTGTGCGCGCCGACGTCGACCGTCCACGCGGACTCGGTGCGCAGGTCGGGCGTCGGGATCGAGCCGCCGGAGGAGCCGAAGCGCTCCGAGAAGTTAGGCGGACGGGCGGTGGCGCCGCCATGCGCGTCGAGCTGGACCCGCCCCAACGTCCACTCGATACCCGCGTGCGCAGACGGTCGCGCGTCGCTCGTCGCGATGATTGATGGGTCAACGGATGCGTCGTGCCAGACGTCGACGCGGCCGCTCGCGGCGAGCGTGAGTGTCTTGTGTGGCGAGAAGTCGACGTCCGCTCCAGCGCCGACCGCGACGCGCGTCGCGCCAGAAGCGGGCGAGGGTCCGACGTAGACCCCTGGCGCGAAGCGCTCCGCGCGAGCATCGACGACCGCAAGGACCCGAATGGTCTTCCCAGGACGACCGCGCCAACCGACGCTCGCACCCGTCGCGACGATCGCGCTGTCGGATCGCGTCGTGTCATAAGGTCTATCGATCGGGTCGTCCGTGAGAGAGCGACCCTCTCGGCGCCCCCACGCACGCGCGAACCCCGCGCCGGGTCCCATGGGAACGCCGAGTTCGGCGCCGAGGACCTCACGGTCGCTGGCCAAACGTTGGAGCGGAGTGCCGACGCGCAACGTGCCCGGCAGGTGCTGCTCGCGCGCCTGCAGCAGCCCGAGCGCTCGCCAATAGCCCTGCTTGTGGCCTCCGAACGCGATCGGGATCGAGACGCTCACCAGGCCGTTCGCGTCCGCATGGCCCGCGTTTCGGCGCACGACGGTCTCGCGCGGGTCGAGCTTGGGCGGAGCGTGATCCGGGTTCGCGTAGCTGTAGTCGTCGTCCGCGCGCGAGGCCGAGAGACCGCAGGCTACGCGTGCTCGCCCGACATCGAACACGTCTCCCGCGCGAAGTCGCGCCGCGCCGAACGACCCGAGCGCGCTCCACACCTCCGCGCCCGTCGCGTCCTTCGCGAGCGCCGGGTCGAGCGAGAGCGTTCCGCCGAGCGAGCCTTGTCCGAGCGCCGCCGGCGCGAACGATCGGAAGACGCGAGCGCGAGCGCCGGGCCAGAGCGGTAGGCTTGATAAGTCAACCGATGGGTCGGCGCCGCCGGAGAGCGGGATCCCTGCCAGCATCACATTCGCTTGGGTCGAGGCCGTTCCACGGATGGAAAGTGTGGCGAAACCGTCCTCCGCACCAAGACGCCTCACATGCACGCCGGGCAGTCCGTCGATCAAGCTGGCAACGTCGGTGATTTCGCGCGGCGCATCGCGTTCCTTCGCGGTGGCCGTAAAGCCGTTCGCGCGAGAGCCACGAACGCTCACGTCCTCGACGTCATCGGCGCGCGAGAGCCGTCCGACGCACACCGTCGCGACGCAAGCCAGGACCCCGACGCGAAGCATTGCACGGTCTTTGCACACCGAGCTCGTCGAGTGCAATCAAACCCATCGCAGCGGGCGCGAGAGGGTAGCGACGTCGGCGACGACAACACCTAAGAGTGGCTTCGCCAGCGACAAATGTTGCCTCATCACGCACCTTTCATCGTACCAAGAGGATCATGAAGAGCACATGCAGCGCAGTCGCGCTCGGGTTGGCAGTCGCAGTTGGATCTTCAGTCGCGCTGGCGGATCAAACGATCAAAACGCCTGGTGACCACCCCCACTACAAAATAGAGATCGAGCCACACGGCCTCATCGGCTTCGACGCTTTCGGCTGGGGCGGCTTCGGCTTCGGCGCGGGCTTGCGCGCGAGCGTCCCGATCATGGACAACGGCTTCATCCCCAAGATCAACAACGTCCCCGCGATCACGTTCGGCGTCGACTGGATGCACTTCGACGGCGGCTGTTGGTACGGGTATTTCGGCGGTTGCTCGGCGAACTCGTTCTACTTCCCCGTCGGCCTGCAGTGGAACTTCTACGTCGCCAAGAGCTGGAGCGTGTTCGCGGAGATCGGTATCGCGCCCTACTACACTGCGTACTCGGACTATTGCGACGGCTTCTACCCGCCGGGCTCACGAGACTTGGCGTCCTGCCAGAACGGCCGCCCCAGTCACCTTCGCGTCGAGCCGTGGGGCAGCGTCGGTGGGCGGTACCACTTCAACGAGCACGTCGCGTTGACCATGCGCCTCGGTCTTCCGTCGATCTCCATCGGCGTCTCGTTCATGTGAGAAGCAACACGGCATGTGCGCATTGGGCTTTCTGGCGTTAGGCTAAGCCCAATGTCGCCTGCCTATTACCTCGTCGGCGCGCTCGGCTTGGCCGTGCTGATGGTGGTCCACGAGTCCGGTCACTACTTCTCGGCGAAGCGTTTCGGCATGCGCGTGACGCGCTTTTCGATCGGCTTTGGTCCGCGTTTGTACAAGCACCAACCGGCAGGGAGCCCGACTACCTTCCAGATCGCGCTCATCCCGTTCATCGCCTACGTGCAGATCGCGGGGATGAACCCGTACGAAGAGAACGACCCGAAGGACAAGGGCAGCTATCAGAACGCGTCGCTGTGGGGCCGCGTTTGCACCATCGCGGCCGGCCCGCTCGCGAACTACTTCTTCGCCTCCGTGCTGTTCTTCATCGGCTTTCTCGTGGGCGGTCACACCGTCGAGGATCGCGTGAGCATGCGCATCTCGGTGGACCCCGAGGGGCCTGCGGCGATGGCCGAGCTGCGCGACGGCGACAAGGTCGTGAGCGTGATGGGCACGCCCATCCCCGATTGGGCGACGCTGATCAAGCAAGTGAGCTCGCACGCGGGCGAGCCGATCGACATCGAGGTTCAACGCGAAGGCCGTCCGCAGACCTTCCACGTGAGCGTCTCGCCGCGGCCGAAAGGCGCGGAGAACGAGGGCAAGATCATGATCGGCCCTGAGGTCCACACGACGCCGATCGGCGTGCTCGAGGCGGCCAAACTCGGAGTCATCGAGCCACCAAAAGTCGTCGGCGAGCTCGTGGTCGGCCTGGTCCGCATGATCAGCGGCAAGGAAAAGCTCCAAGCGAGCGGCCCGGTGGGCATGGCGAAGATGGCTGCGGCAGCGGCGAAGAGCGGCCCCGGAGATCTGTTCAAGTTCCTCGCCGTGCTCTCCGCCTACCTCGGTGGGTTCAACCTGCTCCCCATCCCCGCGCTCGATGGCGGTCGACTCTTGTTCCTCGGCTTCGAGGCGGCGAGCCGTCGCAAGCCCGACGCGAAGGTCGAGGCCCAGATCCACGCGGTGGGTTTGTTGATGATGCTGATGCTGATCGCCGTCGTCACGTACGCGGACCTCACGCCCAAGCACTGATGGGGACGGTCGGCTCGCGGGCGGTCGCCTTTGCGAGCATGTCGAGGTACGCGTTTCGAGGGATCTCCACGCACCCCAAGCTCGCGAGGTGCGGGTTCATCACTTGCGCGTCGAACACCATGAAGCCCGACGCCGCCATCTTCTCGGCGAGCGTCGCGAAGGCTATTTTCGAGGCGTCCGTGCGCTTGTAGAACATCGATTCGGCGCTTAGCGCGCGGCCGATGGCGATGCCGTAGATCCCGCCAACGAGCTCTTCGCCCTCCCAAACCTCCACGCTGTGCGCCCAACCCAAGCGGTGAAGCTCCGTGTACGCGTCCACCATGCTCGGCAGGATCCACGTGCCCTCCGCGCGCACGCTCCCGCAAGCGATCATCACGTCGCGGAACGCTCGATCGACGGTGACGCGGAACGGGTGCTTGCGCAGCGTGCGCTTGAGGCTCCGGCTCCAGTGGAGTGCGTCGAGAGGCAAAACGGTGCGCCGCAGCGGAGAGAACCACGCGACCACGGTGCCGTCGTCCACGGGGTGCGGCCACGGGAAGATGCCGGCGCGATAGGCCTTCAACAACGTGCCCGGACGAAAGTCCTCACCGACGGCGATGATCTCGCGACGCCCCGCTTCTCGCGGATTCGGGAAATTGACGGTCGTCGTTTGCGGCTCGATGGGCATCAAGTCTCTGGCGACCAAGCGTCGTTGATGAGGCTCGTGCTCACGTGGTCGTGCCACTCGCCGTTGATCAAGAGGTAGGCGCGCTGCACGCCCTCTTTGACGAACCCGAGGCGCAGGAGCAAGCGCGCGCTGCGTTCGTTCTTCGTCGCGCAGCCCGCCTCGATGCGGTGCAAGCCGAGCACGTCGAAGCACCAACGACACGCGAGCTCCACGCCCTCGCGCATGAGCCCTTTGCCCTCGTAGCGTGCGTCGATCCCGTAGCCGATCGCGCAGCCGAACAGCGGGGCACGCACGACAGCGCGGATCTGAATCGTGCCGATCAATCGCTGCGGCTCGGCTCTCGGCGTCATCACGAGATCGACACCGCGACCCGTGAGTCGCTCGTCCTCTTTGTGGGCGAGTCGCGCGCGCTGCCACTCGTCCGTGAGCGTGATGGGGTCGTGGGTGTCCCACTTGCCGAAGTGCGCGTCGTTCTCGGTGAAGTAGCGGACGTACTCCTCCAGATCGGTCTCGGTGGTCGTGCGCACCAGCACGCGGGGGCCGACGAGGCGTGCGACGGGAAGCGGGCGGGAGGTCATGGGCTCTTGCTGCGCATCGGCAAGAAGAAGCGGGCGCCGCTGAGGTCGTTGACTCCGCAATAGAGGTCCGCGTCGAACGTCTCCTGCAAGCGCTTGTACGTCATGACCTCTTCGACGGTGCCCACGCCGAGGACACGGCCGCTCTTCATCAGCACGACGCGGGAAGCATACTGCGCGGCGACGTTGAGGTCGTGCATCACGCAGACGATCGCGACGCCAGACGACTGCGCGAGCTCTACGAGCAGATCGCAGAGCGCGATCTGGTGCCGTACGTCCAAGAATGCGCCGGGCTCGTCGAGCAACATGAGCTTGGGCTGTTGGGCGATCGCACGCGCGATCGCGACGCGCTTCTGCTCTCCGCCGGAGAGCTCGGAGACGGCACGCTCCTCGAGACCTCCGAGGTCGCAGCGCTCGATCGCGCCGTTCACGATCGCGACGTCGGAGGGCGACGGCGTCATCCACGCACCCTGGTGAGGCGCGCGACCCATGAGCACGACCTCGCGAACGGAGAAGCCGAACGCGACGTCCGCGAGCTGCGGGACCACAGCGACTTTGCGCGCCACCTCCCGCCGCTGCAGGCTGCTCATGGGCGCCCCGAAGAGCCGAACCGCGCCTTTTTCGGCCGCGAGCGACCCTGCCATCACGCGCATCAGCGTGGATTTGCCCGCACCGTTCGCACCCAAGACCACGAGAATCTCGCCCGCCCGAGCGTCTACGGAGGCGTCCAGCAGCGAGTAACGCTCCCCCGCACGCTCGTACCTGGCGGTGACGCCGCGAACCTCGACGACGGGGTCGGACGCGATCATTGTACAAGCCCCTTTCCTTCGCCGGTGACTCCCCGCATCATGCACCGAGAGAGCGCCTTTTGGCGCAAGGAGCGAAGCGTGGAAGGCAAACCCGAAGCATCCGCCGCTGGAGAAGGCCGCCCGAAGCGCATCATCAAGCGCTACTCCAATCGCAAGCTGTACGACACCAAGGACAGCAGGTACGTCACCTTGCTGCAAATCGCCGAGTTGGTTCGTACCGGCGAAGAGGTGCAGATCATCGACAACAACTCGAAGGACGATCTCACCGACGTCACGCTCGCGCAAATCATCTACGAAGAGCAGAAGTCCAACACCAAGAATGTGCCGCTGCAGACGCTGCGCAGCCTCATTCAAGAGCGCACGGAGAAAGTCCTGTCGGACCTCCGTGACGGTCCCATCGGGCGACTGATCCCGAGCAAAGACTCGAGCAAAGACAAGAGCGCTCCGCCGCCCACGCCCCCCAAGCCGGGCATCGTCGAGCAAGCCAAGGGCACCTTCGAGGAGTGGCAGCACAAGATCGACGAGCGCGTGCGTGCGATTCTGCCGAGCGTGCTGCCTTGGCAACAGCTCCAGAACGAAGTCAAACAGCTGCACGCGCGGATCGACGAACTCGAGAAGAAGCTCAAGGCGCATGACAAGAGTGGCAAGTTGTCCTGATTGCCCGGCCGGGTTGTCAGATTGACCGTCTGGGACCGATCGTCAGCAT
>JAYVYD010000202.1:0-15626 GCA_043784605.1 Myxococcales bacterium
GCGAGGATCAACCAGCGGCTCCACGTGCGTGTGTCGTGAATGGCGACCTGCATCGCGACGAACGCGCCCTCGCTGAAGCCGATGAGGACGTTGCCGTGGAGCTGCACCCGACGCTTGTACTTTGCACGCAACGCCTTGACGGTCGCGTCGGCGATCTGTCCGCCGACGATCGCGTTGTTGTCCCACGCGCGCGCGCCTCCGCCCTTGTCGACCGGGCCCTGCGGGCAGACGACCCAGCCGAACTGAGTCGCGACCTTCGCCCACTTGCGGCACTCCTCCATCGGGTTACCGCCGCGACCGTGGAGATACATGATCACGGGGCGCATGCCCCTCACGCGGGGTCGATAGTAGAACGCGTCGGGATATCCGGGCACTTCGATGCGCTGCGGATCGGGGATCGGCGTCGCGGCCTTCGCCCACGCTTGGCGCATCGGGGCGAGGACGGGGGCGAGGACGAGGGCGAGAACAGTCACCAGGAAGACGGCGACGCGGTGCCCCCGCGAGCGCGCGGACTGAAGCATAAACAGCGGCAAAGCGAGCCCAACATAGCTGATGATTGGGCGAGCGCAAGAAAGCCGGTGTGGGCTATTCTGCGCATCGTGCTCGTCACCTACGCCACTCGTCGGTCTCCGCTCGCGCTCGCACAGTGTCGCGCGTTCGTCGACCGTTTAAAGTCCGCGCATCCAGACCTTCAGACGAACGAGAAGCAAGTCGTGACCACCGGGGATCGCGTGCAGGACAGACCGCTGTCCGAGATCGGCGGCAAGGGACTCTTCGTAAAAGAGATCGAAGAGGCGCTCCTCGATGGCTCTGCGCACTTCGCGGTGCACTCGATCAAAGACGTTCCGGCGGAGCTGCCTCAGGGTCTCGGCATCGTCTGCATCCCGACGCGCGAGGATCCTCGCGACGTGCTGGTTTCGCCTGAATTTGGCTCGATCGCGAATCTCCCGCGGGGCGCGAAGGTGGGCACCGGCAGCTTGCGTCGACAGTTGATGCTGCGCGCCGTGCGCCCAGACCTGACGTTCGTCGCGCTGCGCGGCAACGTCGACACGCGCCTGCGTAAGGTCGAGCAAGGCGAAGCCCACGCGATCGTGTTGGCGCGCGCGGGCCTCGTTCGACTCGGGTTGCAAGATCGCGCGACAGAGGTGCTCTCGCCCGAGGTGTCTCTGCCGGCGGTGGGACAAGGCGCGCTAGGGATCGAGTCCAAGCTGGACGCCGCGCGTATCTTGATGTTGCTCGCACCGCTCCATGACACCGATGCCGCGACGTGCGTCGCCGCTGAGCGCGCGGTGCTGCTCGCATTGGAGGGCGACTGCAAGACTCCGATCGCCGCGTTCGCCCAGAAAGACGCCGGATCGCTGCGCCTTCGCGCATTCATCGCGAACCCGGACGGAAGCAATCCTCGCACGCGTGACGAGCGCGTGAGCTGGCCCAGCGAGCACGAGGCACGCGTGTTCGGGAATACGCTCGGAAGAGAGCTCAAAGGATGAAGCACGTTCACTTCATCGGCGTGAGCGGCACCGGCATGGGCGCGCTCGCGATGTTGTTTCGAGAGCGCGGTGCGCAAGTGACCGGGAGCGACGTCGCGTTCGACCCTCCCATCGGTCCTGCGCTCGTTGCGGCGGGTATCGTGTGCATGCAGGGCTACGACGCGGCGCACCTGTCGCCAGCACCGGATCTGGTCGTCGTGGGCAACGCGATCCGTGCAGACAACCCGGAGGCAGTCGCGGCCGCGGAGCGAAATCTGGCGAGAACGTCGATGTCTGGCGCGCTGCGCGAGCAGTTCTTGATCAACCGACGCCCCGTGGTCGTCGCGGGAACACATGGCAAGACGACGACCAGCGCCATGAGTGCGTGGCTGCTCGCATCAGCGGAGCTCGAGCCCGGATACTTCATCGGCGGGCTGCCGAAGAACTTCCCGAGTGGGGCCGCGATCGGCCGCGCGGCGCGGTCACTGTCACGACCGAACGCGCCGTTCGTGGTCGAGGGTGACGAATACGACGCGGTGTACTGGCACAAAAAGCCGAAGCTCTTGGACTACCTCGGCGTGGGGCCGGACGACGTCGCGATCCTCACGAGCGTCGAGCACGATCACATCGACATCTACCCGACCGAGAGAACCTACGAAGACGCGTTTCGCGAGTCGCTCGCGCGGATCCCCAAGGGCGGGCATCTGTTCGTAGACGCGACCGACGCGCGCGCCGTCGCGATCGCAGCGGAGGCTTGTTCCAGCCCCATTTCGCACTACGCGTTGGACGGCCAGAAGACGTCTGTCACGCCCGAGTGGCTCGCCGCCGTGGGCCCGATGGATGATCAAGAACGACAGACGTTCGACGTGTTCGTCGGCGGCGCCTCGTGCGGACGCTTCGCGATGAAGAGCCCCGGCGCGCACAACGTGAAGAACGCGCTCGCCGCGATCGCGATGGGCGCTGAGTGTTTCGGCGTCTCCATGCCGAAGGCGCGCGCAGCGATGGCGACGTTCGAAGGCGTGCGGCGCCGGCAGGATTTGATCGGCGAGCCCGGCGGCGTGCGCGTCTATGACGACTTCGCGCATCACCCCACCGCGGTCGACGAGACGCTTCGCGCGCTGAAGAGCAAACACCCGAGCGGGAGGCTCTTCGCCGTCTTCGAGCCTCGCAGCGCCACCGCGTGCCGCGCGATCCACCAAGACGCCTACGTGAAGGCGTTCGGCGCCGCAGAGCGAGTGATCCTCGCGCCGCTGGGCCGGTCGAACGTGCCCGAGGGAGAGCGGCTCGACACGCGAAAGCTCGCGCGGGATCTGGGCGATCCCAAGGCCATCGCGGCCTCGAGCGTGGACGAGATTTTGGCGCTCCTCGTCGCCGAGGCGAGGCCGAACGACACCATCGCGTTGCTCAGCAACGGGGCGTTTTCTGGGCTCCACGGGCGGCTAATCGAGGCTTTGCGCGCGCGCTAGTTCTCCAAAGGCGGTCGACGTCAGTAGCCGTACGGCGGCGCGTTGTAGCCCGGCGGACCATAGCCTCCGCCCGGCGCTTGCGGCATCGCGCCCATCGGAGGAGGACCCGCCCGCTGTCCGCCTTGTGCTGCGAGACGGCTGAGAAGCTCGAAGCGTGCGCCGTCCGCGAGGAACATGAAGATCAGCCACGTGAACGGCGAGATCAGGAAATTCAAATACGGAATGAGCTGAAAGATGCACGCGACGATGGCCGAGCCCCGAGGCGCGCGCCGAAACGAGCCTACGCACTGCAGTCCGTAGTCGAGAGCGTCGCACAGACCCACGTTCGCGACGAAGATCCAATAGAAGTTGTAGAACGGGATGAAGCAGAACCCGACGGCCTCGCCTGGGCTCATCATGCGTGTCTTGGTGAAGCGGAGCTCGGGTGGGATCGAACTCCACGAGCTGTACAGCCAGATGAGCCCGAAGATGAGTCGGACGAACCACATGCTCACCCCGAACATCCCCAAAACCCCGCCGAGCGCGGAGAGAGCGCCGTCGTCTTCGTCGTCGACTGCGACGAGGCCGATGCCTCCAAACACCATGAACACGCCGAGCCCAAGGCACGCCGCGTAGGCCCATTTCAGCCATCCGCCGGTGCCGGGCGGCGCGACGACCGAGGGATAACCCATCGCCGGTTGCGGCGGCGCATACGGGTTGTTGCCCCATTGAGGTCGGGGCGCGCCATAGCCGTAACCAGGGGGAGGTTGTCCGTACATTGGGAAATCGAGCCTACGGCAATTTCGCCCGAGAGCTTCCCCGAACGCAGATTCCTCTCAGGGGCCGAGGGTCGCCAACAGCGCGTTGAGGATCTCTGCTTGCTCCGCGATGGCGTGATCTCCCGTGTCTCGCGCGAGCAACGTCATCGACTGAGCGTGCATACGCGCGACCACGCGAATTCCGCCGGCGCGCTTCACGTCGTCGCCGACGAACGCAGCGTCGAGGCGCTTCAACGTGGCGAGCGCTGACGCGTACGCGATGACATCTCCATTGCGCGAGTTCGCGATGCGCTCGATGTCGTCATCGTAGGTGCACGGCACCTCGGCGTAGAACGTCCGCTCTTGTCCAGTAGATGGTTCCGTTGCGTGCGCGGTCACCTCGAACGTGAACTTGTGACCGGCGATGTACGGCGGCACCGTGATGCGGATCACCTCGGTGCGCGCCTCTCCCGCGCGTACGTCTCCGAGCCAGAGGTCCCCTGAGTTCGGGTGCCAGAGCACGCCGCCGCCGGAGGACTCGAGCACGTGAGACGGCGCGGGATTGCCCGCGAACGAGACGCGCGTGTCGTTGAAGGTGACGATACCTGCCGCGGGAACCGCGTCGCGCACCATCGCGACGCGCGGAGGCAGCGCGTCTGCAGTGCGCGCCACTCCACCCGCGGTCGCGAGTGACGCAACGACCATGGGGTCTACGCCGACATCCGACGGCACCGCGCTCACGATTACTCCAGACTCGCCGAGCGCTTCGACCTCGTGCAACGCGGCCGCGTCTAGCGGGACGCGACCGTCCGTGAGGATCAGCAAGCGGCGCGCATCTTCGCCCGCGCTGGGGGAACCGAGCATCACTTGCGCTATTTTCAGGGCTCCCGTGAGGTCACGCGAGGCGTGTGAGCCCTCGCGTTCGCGCTTCTCGATCGCGGCGCTCGCGAGCGACTTGTGATTTCCCGGGAGCATGGGAACCACGAGCTTGGCCTCGGTCGCGTCGACGACCCCGAAGTGATCGTAGGCGCCGAGCTGCGAGAGCGCGACGTCCCCCAGCACGAGTGTGTCTCTGCCGGCGCCGTCCAACACTACGACGATGCGCTCGCCTAGCCGCGCGGTGCCTTGCGCTGCGGGCGCGATGATGTCCACGCGCATGAGCACTTCGCCGCCCCACGCCGGCACGCGCGTGTCGCTCGGGCGAAGCGCGAACGCGAGACCGTTCGTCGCGACGAGAGTAGGGCGACTCGTCTCGGTGAAGCGCCCGCCGCGGGGCAGAATGAACCCCACTGGCGCGCGCCAAGGCTCGCTGGTCGAATGTCGGACGATTCGTGACGGCACGTCGTCGCGATCGCGAAACTCGATCCCGTTCTCCGTGACGATGGTAGCGCCGTGCGCGCCTTGCTCGGGAAAAACGACGGTTCCGTCGCGACCGAAGTAGGGCATCTCACAAGCGCAAATCAACGCCAGGGGCGCTATTGCACACGCGATTCGACGAAACGGTCCCATCAAAACGAATTCTACGTTGCAGAACACGCTCCATGTTCCCCCGCCGACTCAGCCCAATGTGAGCAGCGCCTCTTCGCAGTCCTCGGCGACCAGCATATGACCAGCTGAGCGCGCCATGTCGCGCAGCGCCTCGATCTCTTTCTTCGCCTTGTCTCGGTCGCCGCCGCGCTTGATCGCGAGCTGCGCGAGGAAGTACCGGCCGCTGATGACGTCCCACATGAACTCGTTGGCCTCGGCGTATCGGACGCCCGCGCTGAGGAGCTTCTCGGCTTCCGCGTCGCCCTTGAGTCCAGCGAGGTACGCGAGGAGCATTCGGTTGTGGCTCGCCAAACGCTCGAAGCCGAACTCGTCGCAAAGCGCGAGTGATTGTTGCAATGCGCCGTACGCGCGCGCGTGGTCGTCGAGGCGGATGAGCACGTCACCGACGTTGTGGAGGTTGACGCCGACCTCGTAGGTCAACCCGAGCGCGCGTGCCATGTCCACGGCCTTCTCGCTCTCGATCGCGGCGCGTTGGAAGTCTCGCGTGAAGTAGTAGACGAGCCCGCGGAGCTTCTGGCGTTCGCACTGCGCTGCGGTGTCGTCCGGCAAGAGTCGCTCGGCGCTCTCGAGCGCGGCCAGTGACGAGGCGCGATCGCCCACGGCCGCATGCGCTTGGGCGAGGTTGATGAGGATCTTGTGCTCTTCCTGCTTGTCGCCCTCGTGGGTCGCGAGCTTTTGCATGCGCAACAGCAGCTTGAGCGATTGCGCGAACTCACCGCGGCGTCCGGCCATCTCGGCGGCCGACACGAGCACGAGCTTCATCATGTCGTCGTTGCCCGCGGCGATCTTCTCGGCGTCGGTGAGGTACGTCGTGGCGACGTCGAACTTGTGCATCGCGACGAAGATGCGACACGCGTTGACGCGAGCGCGCACACGGGCGGGCACGTCGCTCGCCTGATCGAGTCGCGCGATCACGCGGTCACACATCTGGCCGGCCTCCGGCGCGGCGCGCACCAAGCGTACGGCGATCGCGAGATCGTCGAGCCACGACCCGAGCTCCTCGGGTGTCCTGCGGTTTGTGTCGCACAGCTCGATCGCGCGCGAGATGTCGCGTACGGCGGCCTCGAGCAGCCTGGCCTCGAGACGCCGCTCGCCGCTCTTGCCGAAGTAGGTCGCGGCGCGCTCGCGATCGCCCGACTCGTAGAAGTGCGTGGCGATGCGTGACGCTTGCTCCCAGGCGCGATCGCCGAGCGACTGCTCGAGCGCCGTACCTGCCGCCGCGTGCAGCTCGCGCGTGGCCTCGTGCGGGAGCGCGTCGATCACCACCTCGCGCACGATCGGCGATGGTAGGCGCAGCTCGGAGGGCCCCGTACGCACGAGGAGCTCCGCTTTGATCAGCGCGTCGATCGACTTCTCCAGGGGCGCGACTTGCTGGCTCAACATCGTCGCAAGCACCGAGGTGACGATGGGCTCGCCCAACACGGCCGACGCCTGCAGCGAAGCTCGATCGGCCGCTGAGAGGCGAGCAACGCGCGAGGCCACGAGACCACGGAGCGTCTTCGGCAACGCGAGTTCCTGCCCGACCAACCGCATCGAGACGACCTTGCGCTCGCCGACAGTGACCGCGCTCGCGTCCTGGAGGCCTTTGATGACCTCCTCGATGAAGAGCGGGTGACCGCCGGCGCGATCGCCAACGAACCGAACGAGCTCGTCGGGGACGGTATCCGTGCCGAGGCGGTACGCGATGAGGCGCGCGACATCCTCCCCCTTGAGGTCCGCGAGATCGAGGCCGAGGTGTCCTTCGATCTTCTCGAGCGTGTGCGAGAAGCCCTCGCGTGTGGTGAACGCGAAGACCACGCGCGAGCTCTTCAGCTTGCCGAGAGCGTGCTCGAGGATGGAGAAGCTGTCCTCGTCCATGCAGTGCGCGGCGTCCCACGCGAACGTGTGCGGCTTGTCTTCGCAGAGGCTGGCGACCATGCGGGTGAACGCAGTACGGAGCGCGGTCTTCGCGGTGATGGAGGACGAAGTCGGCACGTTCGCGCCGAGCGACGTGAGCACCGCGTTCACCTCGTCGTCGTGCAGACCGAGCGCGCGAAGGCGCGGCAGCACGGTCATCACGCGCTCGTGTGTGTCGCCATCTACGGTGCCGCACAAGATCTGCAGCATGCACACGAGACCCGAGAGTGGGATCTCGCGGCCGCGCGGCGGGCACGTCGCGATGTACCAGCCCACGTTGTAGCCACCCTTGATGAGCCTGCGCTCCACCTCGTAGAGCAGCCGTGTCTTGCCAACGCCATGCGCGCCCCGCACCGTGATCGCGCGGGCCGAGCGGCGCGTCGCGGACGCGAGCAGCTCGCCGATGCGACGCAGCTCCTCTTTGCGCCCGACGAACCTGCCGAAGGTCTCGGAGGGGCCGCGAACGTCCTTCACGATCGCGCCCGAGACGTTGGTGATCTGCGAGCCGTCGTTCAGCGGTTCGAAGACGAACAGGCTCTTGACCTGTCGCATCGCCGCGCCAGAGATTACGCAGCGTCCGTCTCTCGCGCGGGCGAGCTCGCGCGCCGAGGCGAAGAGGCCGCTGAGGCGCTCGTCTTCCGTGGGCTCGCCTTCGTCACTCACGTGAATGCGCGCGGTGTGCAGACCCGCGGACGGAGGTCGATCACCGCCGAGCGCGCGCATCGTCAAGAGCGCGCAGCGCGTCGCGACCTCGGTGTCACGGCCGTCTGGCTCGCCGAGTCCGAAGAGCGCGACCACCTGATCACTCTCGCGCTTGTAGACGCGTCCGCCGTAGCGCAACACGAGCTCGCACGTCTTGCTGCACGCCTCGGTGGAGTCTCCCCGTGGGAACTCGACGACCAGCGCGGTCACCTCTCGACGCTCACCAAGGCCAGCTGCGCGATCGATCCCGACCGCGCGCACGCCCGTCTCCACGCGAGAGACGCTCGAGATGCTGCGCGACGGCGGCACCTCCACCGGTGTTCGCTCTGCTTGCGGCGCGACCGCGTCGCCGTCGAGGATTTCGATTTGCGAGCCGCTCGGCGCTTGGTCTCCACCTTGGATCGTGACGACGAACTCGGAGAGCTCGTGCGAGCCATAGCGGCTGCCTTGCGAGTACAAGAAGGCGAGCATCGCCTCGTACATTCGTCCCGCGTCCGCGTAGCGCTCCTTCGGAGTCTTGGCCATGGCGGTGGCGAGGATCGCGAGCAGCTCGGGCGGTGCTTCCGGACGCAACAGAGTCGCCGGGGGGTACTCGCACGCTTGCACGCGGCGCAGTGTCTCGAAGGTCGTCGGTGCGCTGAACGGGTTCACGCCCGCGATGCACTCGTAGAGCACGATGCCGAGGCTGAAGAGATCGCTGCGCGCATCCACCGGCTCACCGCGCGCTTGCTCTGGGCTCATGTAGCCGAACTTGCCGTGGAGCTGGCGCGTGCGCGTGTCCTCGGTCTCGTTTTGTTCGAGAGCGCCGCGCGCTTTCGCGATGCCGAAGTCCGTGACCTTGACCTCGCCCTCGAACGAGACGAGCACGTTCTGCGGAGAGACATCTCGGTGCACGATGCCGAGCGGCCTGAGCTGCTCGTCGCGTCGTCGGTGCGCGTGATCGAGACCCTTCGCAACCTCGGCGCACGCGAACACCGCAATCTCGATCGGCATCGGCACTTGTTGTCGACGGCAGCGTGCCAGCAGCGTGGCGAGGTCCAGGCCGTGCACGTACTCCATCGCCATGAAGTAAGCGTCTTGAGACTTCGCGTCCTCTCCGAGCGGCGCGCGGCCCAGGTCGAAGACCTGCACGATGTTCGCGTGCGAGAGTCGCACCGCGAGCTTGGCCTCGTGGATGAACATGTCGACGAACTCTTGACTTCGCGCGAGCTCCGGCAAGATCCGCTTGATGACGAGGACCTTCTCGAACCCCTCCACGCCGAAGCTCTTCGCCTTGAAGACCTCCGCCATACCGCCTTGACCCAGGCGCTCGAGGAGTCGATAGCGACCGAAGGCCTTGGCAACCGGAGTCACCGAAGCGCCCTGACCACTCCCTGAGATCCCACTCACGACTTCCCCCTCATCGACTCGCTCTCGGTCCGCTCTTCACCTGTTGTCGCGTTCGGCGATCGACAAGTCTTGATGCATGGATTCGCCGCCGCACTTGTGACCAAACCAATCGAGCTTAGCACCAAGCTTGGAATGAACCCGCGCCCAGGGCGTACCGCTGTCCTGCGTGCAACGAAAGAAAAAAGCGAACGCGTCGTGTGCCGCGTGGACCTACCTCGTCCTACTCATCGCGCGACCCAGATCGGATTCGTGAACGCCATCGGCGGCACGGGCATGAACGGCAGTACGTCGTCCAGCATTCGTGTGCCTCGTGCGATGACGACGACCCAAGTCGGCGCAGTCACCGTGAGGTGCAGCTCCGCGTCGAGGCGGACGCAGCGCGCTTGGGCATCGGCGAGCGAGCCGTCGATCTTGCCGATCGACGTGGGACGCGTCGCGATCGGGATCGTCTGCGTCAACTTGCCTCCGACGACGACCTCGAGCGAAGTGACGTCGACCCACGGCGCGGCGCGGACGACCACGTGCCCGGAGATCGGAGTGTGACTCTCTGCGATCTCGTCGCCGGGTCTTGCGCCCTCGAGCTCCAAATCGATCACGGGGCCGCTCGATACGGTCGCGTGCCCTTTCTTCAGCTCTTCGACGACACGCGCCGGATCGATGTGCTCGTCGTCACCCGTCGCGACCAGCGTGCGCGGGTAGCCGGCCCACTGGTACTGGATGCGATGCGAGTCGCTCGAGCCGGTCGCGGTCGGCTTCTGCCCCGCGTTGAGGAGCGCGAACCAATCGGCGAGCACGGCGTCCACGCGCGACGGGGCCGCGAGATCGTAGCCGTTGTAGACCTCGATCGTGTCGAAGTCGGTGCGCATCGTCTTCGGGATCGCGCCGCCGGGTCGAAAGCCGTTCATCTCGAAGTAACCGATCTGCTTCGGCAGGCGCGGATGGTTCACTTGCAAAATGCGCTTCGGATCGCCGGCACGCGCGGCGACGAAGAGTTTGTCGGCCGTGGTGTTGCGGAAGGGCGGGACGTTGTCGGTGAGCGGGTACGGAAACACGCCGAAGTGGCCGAACCTCGGGGAGAACGTCGTCACCTCGACCCCGCGGACGGTCGCGAGCTCGCTCGTCAAACCTTGAACCTCGAGTGCAGGACCGTAGTCGCCTACGATATTGTGCTCGGTGGGAACGGCGAAGTCGACACCGGCGGCAACGAGCGAGAGCACGCGATCCTCGACGAGCACGGGTGAGTCGAAGCTCGGGCGTGCGTGCACGTGCAGATCGCATCCGACGACTCCCGGAGTCGGAACGACGTGCCGTGGCGCCAGATCGATCACGACCCGCTGATCCGATCCGACGTCCACCGTGACCGCGTCGATGCTCCACTCGAAGCCCTTGGTCGCGGCCACTCGATAACGACCTTTCGGCACTGGCGTCGTGACCGACCCGCGCAGCGCGTCGATCAGCGGTCCCGCGCCAGAAGCCCTGTAATCAGGGCCGAAGCTCGGATCGAGCGTGCCCTCCACGCCATGCACGAGCAGACGCGCGGTGAGCGGCGCGTGTGTGTCGCCGTCCGTGACGTGCACTTCGATCTCGCCGCCCTCGCTCACGTCGAGCTGGAGCTCGTACCCAGTGCCCGGCATGAAGTACGTCGGTGAGCTCGTCGCGACCTTCGTCGTCCCGCGGACGCTCGCGTACCAATTGGTGACCTCTCGTGGGACGCGAACCTCGAAGCGACCGTCCGTCTTCGTGACGAAGCGCACGCGCGGCAAGCCCTCGTCGTCCAAGCCAACCACGCGCGCGGAGCCGCCCACGCCGTGCACGACGCCCTTCACGAGCTCCGACGGAACGCCGTTCAGCGACGAGGTCAGCGCGGCGCCGTCGCTCGAGAGCTGCACGCGCAACGCGAGCGAGTCCGTGCTCGTGCTCACGCGCAGCTTGCCGTCCTCGGGCTCGGCGAACGCGACGAGTGACTTTGCGGTGATCGCGAGCGGCGTGTCTTCGCCGAACATCACGAACGGCGCCGGCACCAGCGCCGAGTCCGCGATGACTCCGACGCCCGGCACGAACGCGTCTCCCGAGCGCATCTCGAGAGCGAGGGATGCCTTGAGGCTCTCCTCTTCGGGCGGCGAGATCGTCTTGATGGTGACCTTCAGGTCGAGCGTGTTCGCGGCCGGATCCACACGCGCCTCGACGTCTGCGTCCACGTGCACGTCGGCGAACGACGCAGAGACCGCACCACGCAGCGTGCCCGCCGTCTTCTGGTCCGTGGATGCGAGCCGGAGCGGCAGACGCAGATCGCGGTAGCGGAGGACGAGCTGTCCCTCGTAACGAGTCTTGCCGTCTCTGCTCTCGACGAAGAGCGCGCCGTCAGTCGGTCGTATCGCGAACACCGCGCCCGCCGTATCGAGTCGTAGGCCTCCGCCGGGCCCGTGCACCGATTGGTAGTGCTGCGCGAGACCGTCGAGAGCGCGAGCGCCGAAGAACGCGCCGCACGCGAGCGCCGCGACGAACGCGTACGTGCGGAGCTCGGACCTCGCCACGGTTTCCGATTAGAGCACGGCCGCGCGTGGCCCATCGAGCTTAGCGCGGCGCCCGGCTCCGTCGATCTCGAGCGACACCAGCAACTCGGCTGGCCCTCCGAGCAACGACTCCCAAGACGCGCCCCACTCGCACAGCACGATGGCGCCCTCGCCACGGCGCTCACGCAGACCCAACCGCGCGAGCTCGATCGGCAGGGCATCGGGCTCGTCGAGGAGACGATACAGATCTGCGTGAAGCAATGGCGCGCGGGGCGTCTCGTACTCGAGCACGAGCGCGAACGTCGGGCTCGCGACGCGCGTGTCGTCCGGTACTCCGAGCGCGCGGGCGATCGCCCCAGCCAGCAGCGTCTTGCCTGCGCCGAGCGGCCCGTCCAAGAGCACGAGATCGCCAGGCTGTAGCGCTGCCCCAAGGGTCGCCCCGAGCCGTAGCGTGTCGGCGACGGTCGCGAGCGCGAGCATCAAAACCTGAAAGAGGCGCGAGCCGTGCCGCCCATCAGCACGAGTGCGCCGGTGCCGCCGAGGTTCGTCGGTACGTCGAACGCGACCTCGAGCTGGACTCGGTCGCCGAGCCCGATCGCGCCGAACACTTGACCCCTCAAGAGAAAGCGCGGTTGCTTGTCGCCGCCGAGCGGGAAGAACCCGCCGATGTCGAGCTCCGGTCCCGCGAAGATGCGGAGCGTGGGCGCGATCGGGATCGCGTAGCGCGCGCCCGCGTCGAGCCAGATCGACTGAGGCCCGACGATCGGAAAGCCGAAGTCAGCTCGCAGCGCGAGCCCGGGGACCGCATCGATCGCGTACTCGCCGGAGACGAAGCCCTCGCCGGACAATGACGAGCCCACCGCGTTGTCGGGTCGCACCACGGCGCCAAACACGCCAACACCAAGGCCCGCCGCGATCGGATGGTCCTCGGCGTACGTGTGCCTCACCGCCGGGACGGGAGGAGGAAGCGGTGGTGCTGGCGGCAGCAGCAGCTTCTCCGGTGGCTTCTCGGGCGGCTTCTCGGGCGGCTTGCCGTTGCCCTTCTCCCACGGGATCTCCGAGTTGCCGATGCCCTCGGGCCGCAGAAGGAGCGCGAGCATCTCCGAGATCTGTGTCGGCGCTTGCGCGGGATCGATCTCGCGCGCGAGCGACTCTACGCGACCGGTCTCGACCTGACAGACGTCGACCTCGAGCTTGTAGGTCGGCCCGTGCGGATCGACGCGGCCGACGAGCGTCCACTGAGACGACGATGCGCGTCCAGCCGCGCGGTACTCGACGCTCGTGTCCGGCGTGCCATCGGCCACCGCCATGATCGCGGTCGTCATCTCCGAGTCCGACGGAAGCGTGTGCGCGCGCAGCAGCACGGCGGCACGCGTCGCGTTTTTGGCGTCGTCGATCTGTGCGGGCGTGGCTCCGGCGCCGCTGTTGAACGGCAGCACGGCCACTTTGTCAGCCAGCGCGGTCAGCGCGAGGAGCTGAGCCGCTGCGAGCGCGAGAGCGAAGGGTCCCCTAACAATGCGCATCTTCTGTTTCGTTCCATGGTTGGGCCCGGCGCTGAGACTCATAGCGCGCATCGCTCGCCTTGTCGCGTTTTCAGCCCTTCGCAATGACCTTCGCAAGCGCCAGCGCGTGCCGAACCTCCTGCTCCGTGAGCGACGCTCGCTCGGCGATTTCGGCGACTTTTGGCGGGCGCGAGAGCTCGATGCGCAAATCGCGGGCGGTCGCGATCACGAGCTTGAGGCGAGACTCCCCGCCACCGCCCGAGGGTCCGATCACGCGGCGACCGCGCGCTTCGAGCGCCGCGATCAGTGCGTCGATCTCGTCCGTTGTGATCGCTATTCCGCCGAGCGCCTCCCCGATCTCGTCGAGCGAGATCGTCTTGGTCTTGTCGCTCATGACGAACAACGACCCGAGCACGCGCGCGACTTCGCGCCTCATCGATCGATCCGCTCCACGGCGAGGATACGACCCCCAGCGCCCACGCGATATCGACGTCCCGCCCACTCGATCGAGCCGCGGAGCGACGCGCGCGCGGCGGCCAAGAGCACGAGCGTGTCGGCGACCGGCGCGAGCAAAGCGTTGAGCATGCTTGCACGACCGCGATACGGACCGCGCGTGAGAGCGACGGCGAGCAGAAGGCGGGCCACCACGAGCGCGAAGAACGCGGGCCACGCGTTTGCCAACGCGCAGAGCAGCGCGGCGATCGGGAGCGGCGCCATCAAGAACGGGTACGTCAACAGCAGCGCCGCGCGGTGCGCGCGTACGACGCGGAGCCATCGCGTCAGCTGATCGAAGACCTGCAGCACGCCGTGATGATTCTCCACCAGCGCAGCACGATCCGACATGAGCACACGCGCGCCCTTGTTTTTTGCTGCCTCCACGAGCGCGACGTCGTCACCGATCGTGTGCATCACGCACGCATAGCCGCCGATCGCGTCGAGGAGCGGTGCGCGCATCGCGACGAGCTTGCCGGCGATCGCCGGCGAAGACCCCGTGATTCGGGAGAGGCCCGCGATCACCGCGAAGGCTTGCGGGGACAGCGCGATGATCGCTTGCGCGAGGCGTCCGCTTGGAGATGGCGGCGCGAACGACAGAGCGAGCCCCTCGTCCAGCGCAAGGATGAGCGCGTCCAAGTCGCCAGGCAGGAGGCGCACGTCGGAGTCCGCGTGAACGACGACGCTGCGCTCGTCGAGCTCCGCCGCAACGAGCGCGAGACCCGCGGCAAGGTGCGCCGACTTGCGATTCTGCGCGGCGTCGTCGGCCAGCCCGCTCACTGCGACGCGCACGCCTTCGGGCACCGCGATCGCGACGGGCGCACACCAGACGCGCACCAGCTCACCCGAGTACGCGCGTGCATCAAAGAGGAGGCGCGCCACGATCGCCGGAGAGGCAATCTCCATCGGCCGCAGCAGAAAGACTCGCGAGGCGCCGCGTCGACTCGTCGGGGTAGCGCGCACCACGGAGGCCACGAGGCAAACGATCGTAAACGCCGTCGCGACGCCCGCGTGCACCAGAGCGACGACAAGGAGCGGCGAGACCACGCCTCAGTCGTCCTTGGACTCCTCGTCCTTGTCTTGGTGCACTTCCTCGACGTCCTTTTTCGGGGCCTCTTTCTCGGCCTCCGGCTCGTCTTTCTCTTCTTCCGCTTCGCCCGGCGTCGTCTCGCCCGGCGTCGTCTCGCCCGGCGTCGTCTCGACGGGCTTCTTCTTCTTCTTTTTGACGAGCTTCTTCTTCGGACGATCTTGTTCTTCGTCTTCGCCTTCGTCGTCACTGCGCTTCTTGCGCGGCTCGTTGAGCGCCTTGTCGTCGGCGAGAGGCGCGCCTTCGAGGCCGAGAGCCATCGCGAGCTTCGGCGCGAGCTTCGCTTCGTCCCAGGCCATCGAGTAAAAGAAGCACGCGATGAGCGCGGTCACGAGCCCGATGAACTGACTCGTCGAGTACGCGTAGTCGTCGACGACGTACTGCGCCGTCTTCATCGTGAAGATCGCGAGCACGCCGGGAACGAACGACGCGATCTGCGCGCCCAAGCGCAGCCGCGGATTCGGTATCGCCTTCGCGACGCCCAGCGTGAAGCCGATCGCCATCAACAGCAGGCCGCCGCCGATCAACAAGTAACGATCTGTGTGGAACGGCAAACTGCCGCGCTGATCGTCGTCGCGCCAGAGCTCGAGGATGAACCGCAGAAAGCCGTAAGCGATGACGAACGTGTAGAAGATCTGCCCGCGGAATTTCTGGTGCTTGCGGTGCCAGAGCAACAAAACGAGCAGCCCAAGACCGACGAGCGACTCGTAGATCTGCGTGGGATGAACCGGGAACGACGCGTCCTTCAGGTTCAAGCACTCGGCGGCTTTGTAGTGGATGTCGCCACGCGTGCACTGATCGAGGTGGTGCGCGAATGCGGGTGAG
>JAYVYD010000203.1:0-3904 GCA_043784605.1 Myxococcales bacterium
GATCGCGTCAACTTCCAAAAAGAGGGCTTCTCCAAAGAGGAGATGCTCGCGGGTCTCGCGCAGGTGTTGCCGAAGAACGTCTGGCAGTACGTCGTTCAGATCCCGCGCATGGCGGCGCTCGGCACGAAGTTCGTGTTGCAGGGCGGCACTCAGTACAATTTGGCGGCCGTCAAAGCCCAGGTCGACTACATCAAAGAGCGCGTGCCGAACGCCGAGGTGTTCGTACACCCGCACACTGGCGAGGCCGGCGCGATCGGCGCAGCGATGGAGACACGCCGCGTGGTGCGTCGCAAGAAGACCACGAGCTTCATCGGCATCGACGCCTCCATCGACCTCGAATACACGAGCAAGAACGACGAAGAGACCGTCTGTCACTTTTGTCCGAACGAGTGCAAACGCACGTTCATCGACACGCTCCGCCCAGACGGCAGCAAGAGCCGCTACATCGCCGGCTTCAGCTGCGAGAAGGGCACTGTCGAGAGCAAAGAGGCGATGCTGGAGCTCGTTGCTGATCGAAAGAAGATCGCGCAGCAATTCCCCAACATGGTCTCGTACGAAGCGCACCGTGCGTTCTCGCACTTCTACAAGCCCGCCCCGCCGCCCGAGGCGGGTGAGTCGGTCGATGATGTCGAGGTCCGCCGCGGCCTCCTTGGCGTTCGTCGCGTGCCGATCAAGCGACCCTTCGTCCGCTCCACCAAAGAGAGCTGGGACGCACGCAAGAAGCTCCGCATCGGCATGCCGCGCGTGCTCAACATGTATTCGACGGGCCCGTTCTTCAGGACCTATTTCGAGTCCTTGGGCATTCAGAAGCAGAACGTCGTGTTCAGCGACGAGACCACCGAAGAGATGTGGGTCGCGGGCGGCAAGTATGGGTCAATCGACCCGTGCTACCCGAGCAAGGTCGCTCAAGCCCATATCCATAATCTGTTGTTCGAGCACCACACGGACAAGCGCCCGCTCAAGTACATCTTCTTTCCCATCCTCACGCACGTCGACAACTTCGTCGCGGACACGATGGACAACGCGTGCTGTCCGATCGTCGCAGGCGCGCCGGACGTGATGAAGGCGGCGTTCACCAAAGAGGTCGACTTCTTCGCCGAGCGCGGCATCGAGTACGTCGATCCTGCCGTCTCGTTCGTCGAGCCCATCCTCATGGCGCGCCGATTGTTCGACACCTGGGGTCCCCGATTGGGCGTCACCGAGGACGAGAACGACCACGCGTGCCGCGAGGCCTGGAAGGCTCAAAACGCTTGGGACAAGGACGTCCAAGAGAAGGGCCGAGCGATCCTCGAGACCGTGGAGTCCGAAGACCGCGTCGCCATTCTCATGATTGGCCGCCCCTATCACTCGGACCCGGGCCTCAATCACGGCATCCCGGAAGAGTTCCAGATCTTGGGTTATCCCATCTTGTCGATTCGCTCGATCCCCAAGGATCGCGAGTACCTCGATCGCTATTACAAGGAAGAACTCGAGAAGGGCATCATCAAGACGCCTCTGGAGCTCAACCATGTTTGGCCGGAGAACTATTCGGTCAATAGCGCTCAAAAGGTATGGGCCGCAGCGTTCGCCGCGCACCACCCGAACGTCGTCGTGCTCGACCTCTCGAGCTTCAAGTGCGGACACGACGCGCCCACGTATGCCTTGATCGACTCGATCATCGAGACGAGCAAGACGCCGTACGCAGCGCTGCACGACATCGACGCGAACAAACCCAGCGGCTCGATCAAGATCCGCGTGAGGACCTACGCGCACGCGCTCAAGCTGCACGAGGAGCGACTGCAGGACTTCTCTGCCAAGAAGAGCCAGTTGGCGCTCGCGCTCGACAACAAGAGAATCGAGCTGCTCGAGCTCCGCAACAAGCAGCTCTCGGCGCGCCAGCAGCACGACCCCGAGGTCGTGCGTCAGCTCGAGGAGCTGCGCGCGAAGGTGTCGGCGTACGAAGCGCCGGTCAATCCGCCCGAGGTGCCGAAGGGCATCGTCACGCTAGGCAAGAAGAACAAGGACGGAGACGTCGTGCGCATTGCACAACGCCCCGCCCCACAGAATGAGCAACCGATGTCGATCGCCCAGGAAGGGGAGTAACCACCTATGAGCATGCAAAGTATTTCCAACGGCAAGAAGAGCCTACCGATCCTGGACATCGATGCGGAGCTGAAGCGCTTCGAAGAGGAAGAGAAGAAGCGCCTCGGCATCGACAAGGAGACTCAGCACTGGGTCGAGGACATGGCGAACCTGACCTTCACCAAGAGCGAGAAGGCGAAGATCACACTGTTGATCGGCGGACTCACGCTCGCGCACGACTACCTGATTGAAGGCGGCCTGCGCGGCATTGGCTACAACGTTCAAATGCTCGACGCGCCGAACGTCAATGCCTACCAAACTGGCAAAGAGTACGGCAATCGCGGCCAATGCAACCCGACGTACTTCACGGTCGGCAACCTCATCGCGTTCTTGATCGCACTGCGCGACAAGAACGGCATGACGGCCGAGGACATCGTCAAACACTATGTGTTCTTGACCGCAGGCGCGTGCGGCCCGTGCCGCTTCGGCATGTATGTCACCGAGTACCGCAAGGCGCTCCGCGACGCCGGTTTCGACGGCTTCCGCGTCATGCTGTTCCAGCAGACCGGCGGCCTCAAGCAGGCGACAGGCGAGGCCTCGGGCCTCGAGCTGAACCCCACCTTCTTTAGCGCGATCGTCAAAGGCATCTTGGCCGGCGACGTGCTCAACGCGATCTCCTATCGCATTCGGCCTTACGAGCTCAACGTGGGCGACACCGACAAGGCGACCGCCGAGGCGAAGAAGATCTGTTACCGCGCGATGGAGAACCGCTCGAGCATCCTCAAAGCTTTGTGGGACTCCAAGCCTCTCTTTCAGTCGATCAAGATCGACAAGACCAAGCCCGTCCCGAAGGTCGCGATCATCGGTGAGTTCTGGGCGATGACCACCGAGGGCGACGGCAACTACGGCCTACAGCGCTTCCTCGAACAAGAGGGCGCCGAGTGCGACATCCAACTCGTGGCGGCGTGGCTCCTCTACAACATCTGGGAAGCCAAGCACGACACGCAGGACCGTGAGGCGCTCCGCGGCGCGGACAATGCCAAATACGGTCTGGGCGATTTGGGCGCGTTCGGCGCGGCCAAGCGCGTGCTCTCCGTCATGGGAGCCGAGGTCGCAGTTCGCGGCGCGTTCCAAGTGTTCGCACACGCAGCCGGCCTCTATGGCTATCACCTGCCCGACATGAACAAGGTCGCCGAGTTCTCTCACGAGTATTACAACGTGAACTTGCGCGGCGGCGAGGGTCACATGGAAGTCGGCAAGCTGGTGATGAACGTCATCCAGAACAAGGCCCACATGACCTTGAGCGTGAAGCCCTTCGGCTGCATGCCCTCGGCCGGCGTGTCGGACGGCGTGCAGAGCGCCATCACCGAGAAATTCCCGGGTACGATTTTCTGCCCGGTCGAGACCAGCGGCGACGGCAAGGTGAACTTCTATTCGCGCGTTCAAATGTACATGTTCAAGGCCAAGCAAGCGGCCGTGGCCGAGTACGATCGTGCGCTCATCGAGAACGGCGTCACGAAGGAGCAGGTCCAGGCGTTCTTGGCGGCCAACCCGCGCTACTCCAGCCCGCTTCACAAGCCGCCGCACCTCTATTGTGGATACGCCGCGGACTTGGTCGCAGAGGTCGCGCCGTTCATCACGCAGACGCGCGGTCAGCGATGGAAGGGCAAGCTCGTCAAGCTCCTCTCGACGAGCAAGTCAGTCGCTGCGAAGACGCCGCACATGGTCGTCACGTTGATGAAGACCGCCGTGCAAGAGGCGCCGAACACGTACGCGAAGGTCAAAGAGGACATCATCATCATCGCCGAGGAGCGCAAGCGCGCCAAAGCGAAGACGATCCTGG
>JAYVYD010000204.1:0-3476 GCA_043784605.1 Myxococcales bacterium
CCCGTCCATCCCATAGTCGCTCGACCCGCTTGGGGGGCGCCAATCAAGTCGAAAAGGTCGATCATGCGAGTTTATGCGCTGATCGCGCTGCCCGCGCTCGTGGGTTGCGCGGAGCTTCGTACGAGTTATGCGCCGGCGTCGGGGCAGCAGATGGCCGTCTACGACAAGACCGTGCTGAAGACGGGCACGCAGCAGGTGGCCACCGGACACGACGAGGTCCGCGACCAACAGGGCAACCTCGTCGCGACCAACACGCACTACGAGAACCAACAGATCAGCTGGACCGAGCGCGAGTGGTTCCCGCTTCAAGGCGGCGGTCGCGTCGACGACGAGAGCTTCTATCGAATCACGGGCGACAAAGAGGCCGCGGACAAATACGAGGGCTACCACCAAGCCGGGGTGAGCCGGAATACTGCGGGGTTCGTCGTCATGGGCGTCGGGCTCGCGGTGTTCGGCGGCGGAATCGGCATGTACATGGGTGACGCGCCGAAGACCACTGCAACAGGGATGACAGAAGATCGGACTGCCCTCTCCACAGTCGGTTATCTCGGCATGACCGCCGGGCTCATCACTGCGGTGGTCGGCGCCGTCATGATCTTCAGCGGCAAGCACGCGGCGCACACGGAGGACGCGCGACTCTTCGACGAGCCCGAGCGCATGAAGGCGGACGCCGCGCGCTACAACGATCAGCTCGCGATGGGCGGACCGACAGCACCCGCGACTCCAATTCTGGCGGCCGGTCCACTCGTGGCGCCGCCCGGCGCGAACATCGTCATCGCCCCCATTTCGCTCACGCTCGCCAAAGACAAGGTGAAGCGGATCGAGCTCAAGCGAGACGGGACGATCAGCGCGGACGGCAAGAACATAGGCACCATCTCGAACGCCAGCATCAAGGACATGAAGGGCGAGACCGTGTTCACCGTGCTCGCCGACGGAACCTTGCAGGGCGACGATCTCCCCAACTCCCACATGAAGATCGTCGGCGACGAGCTCATACGCGGAGACAAGCACGTCACCGTCGCTGACGACGGCACCATCGTCATCGTCGGCAAGGGCGCTGTCGAGACCGTGGGCAAGATCGACAAGGGCGGCCGTCAACGGCGGACCGCCGTGCTCATGCTCGCTGCGGTCGCGGCGCTTCAGCGGCAGTGAGAATTCGAGAGTTCACGGGAGGTCGGGAAGTCGGGAAGTCTTTAGGGGGCTGAATCCTGATCTTGCCGACGTTTTTGTGAGCCTCTCCGTGTTAGATCGGGCGTCTCTTGGCGCTCGTTGTTCAAAAGTATGGTGGCACTTCGGTCGGCTCGATCGACCGCATCCGTAACGTCGCGCGTCGATGCCTCGAGTCGCAGAGGAGGGGCAATGACGTCGTCGTGATCGTGAGTGCGATGAGCGGCGAGACCAATCGCTTGCTGGGGCTTGCTCATCAAGTGACGGCGCTTCCGGACGCGCGCGAGATGGACGCAATCGCGGCGACGGGAGAGCAGGTCTCCGCGGCGCTCACCGCGATGGCGATCCAAGAGCTCGGCGGCAAGGCACGTTCTCTGCTCGGCCATCAAGTGAAGATCCTCACGGACGGCGCGTTCACCAAGGCGCGCATCAAGACGATCGAAGGCAGCAGGATTTTCTCGACTTTGAAGGACGGCGAGATCGCCGTCGTGGCCGGATTTCAGGGCGCGAACGAGAGCGGAGACATCACGACGCTCGGTCGCGGAGGCTCGGACACGAGCGCGGTGGCGATTGCCGCGGCCATCGGCGCAGACGCGTGCGAAATCTACACGGACGTGGACGGCGTCTACACGACCGACCCGGGCATCTGCCCATCAGCGAAGAAGATTGCGCGCATCTCGTTCGAAGAGATGCTCGAGCTCGCGTCTCTTGGCGCGAAGGTGCTGCAGATCCGCAGCGTGGAGATCGCGATGAAGTACAACGTCCCCATTCACGTCCGCAGCTCGTTCTCGGAGATCGAGGGCACGTGGGTCACCGGCGAGGACAAGGCGCTCGAGCAGGTCGTCGTGGCCGGCGTCGCGTACGACAAGGGCGAGGCGCGCGTCTCGATCATCGGCATGAGCGACAAGGTGACTGCCGTGGCCGACCTGTTCGGCTCGATCGCCGAGAAGAACATCTCGGTGGACATGATCATCCAGAACGTCTCGCGCGGCGCAGAAGACCGAACGGACATCACGTTCACCGTCCCCAAGACCGACTTGGCGCGAGCGAAGCCTGAAATCGAGGCGATCGCGAAGGGCCTCCTCGGCGCGAAGGAGGTCCGCTACGACGATGACGTCGTCAAAGTTTCCATCGTCGGCCTCGGTATGCGCTCGCACGCGGGCATCGCGGCGAAGATGTTTCGACTGCTCGCCTCCGAGGGGATCGCCATTCAGGCGATCTCGACGAGCGAGATCAAGGTGAGCTGCCTCGTGCCGGCGAAGTACACGGAGCTCGCAGTGCGTGCGTTGCACGACGGCTTCGGCCTCGGCGACAAGTAGCGCTACAATGAAGTGGCGATGCAGCTCCCGAAGGCCAACGAAGAGAAGTTCTGGGCAGGAGTCACGCAAGTCGGGGAATTCTTCATGGGCAGCTCCGACGTAAGAAAGGCGTTGCTCGCGCTCGCGCAGACACTCGACAGGCTCAATGTGCCGTATGCCATCGTCGGTGCGATGGCGCTCAACGAAGCCGGCTATCGGCGCGCGACCGCCGACGTCGACGTACTGCTCACGACTGCTGGTCTCGCCACGCTCAAGGCAGACTGCCTAGGTCGCGGCTACGTCGAGAAGTTCCCCGGCAGCCGCGGCTTGCGCGACACGATCCACAACGTGACGATCGACGTCGTGATCGCCGGTGAGTACCCCGGCGACGGAAAGCCGAAGCCCGTGAGCTTTCCGGATCCCGCGATCGCGAAGCGCGGCGAGCTCGTCGCGCTCCTCCCTATCGAGAAGCTCATCGAGCTGAAGCTCGCGTCTGGCCTCTCTGCCCCCCATCGATTGCGCGATCTCGCGGACGTTCAAGAACTCGTCAAGCACGCGCGGCTGCCCCGAGACCTGGGCGAGCGGATCGACGCCTCTGTTCGCATGAAGTACTTCGAGCTGTGGGAGTCTGCGCAGTTCGTCGAACGTGAATGACCCTTCCAACTCGCCGCGACACCCTAGCGCCCAGCGGCCCGGGCGTCACGCTCACCGGACACTAGCGAGCCGGCGCGCGTCTGTTTTCGTCGGACATGAGTCATTTTCACGATTAGGGGCCGGGTCCAGAATGTCACCTCCGATTTGGAGCAAGCCTATGCCCTACACATCGCGGCGATTTGTCCTGCAAGGCGGCCTCTTGGGCGTCGCCTGCGCGTGCTCCACAACCCGCATCGCCTTTGCAGCCAACGCGCCACCCTCAGGAAAATTCGTCTGCCCGCCCTGTGGCTGCGCCGCGGACGGCAAGGAGTTCGACGCGCCGGGCGCCTGCCCAGAATGCGGCATGCCGCTCGTTCC
>JAYVYD010000205.1:0-40088 GCA_043784605.1 Myxococcales bacterium
CTGCAACGTGAAGCAACCATGACAAAGACAAAGAGCGACAACCGGTTGTAAGAGGCAGTACGTGGCACGCGCCAAGCCCGGCGCGGCGTTCGCAGGGTAGCCCGATGGTCACCCCGTCGCCGTCGACGCGTCCATGGACCTCCTAGGCGCGGCAAACGGTCATTTAGAACGGTGTGTCGTGGTCGATCGTTGCGCTTCCCGTCGGAGTTGGGGCGGGAGCCGAGACCACGGGGCGAGGCGGCGTGATCGCGGATGGCGACGGAGCTGGAGCCGCGGTGCCGCATTGGATGAGCATCGTCCCGCGATAGGTCGCAGACGTCGTGGTGGTCCCGTGCGAACGTCCCCAACCGCTTCCCCCGGTGGCGTAGCCGCGGCTCTCGCTCTCGCTTCCGACCAGACCTTGCGAATCGAGCGTGGTGTATCCCTGGGGGCAGACGCGCGACGCTCGAATGTAGCAGCGGCCGACCGACTCAACGCACGTGATCAGCATAGCGGGCCGACCATCAGCCGCGGTTATCGGTTCACTCCGCGCATAGACCATTTGCTCGGCTTCGCAGCCGAGCATGAGCAACAGCCACCCTAGACATTCCCCGCGACCCATGCCGACAACGTACCTCGCACCGCGGCCAAACCGCTAGGATGCGAAAAGCAGAACGCCAGCGGGGTACAAGCCGCTGGCGCTCGAAGCACACGAACGAGGAGACGTCGTGGCCGAAGGTGAAGGTAGCACGTGGGACAGTCTATACTCGCTCGCGTGCACGCTTCTGAAGATTGCGCGAATTCCAAACAGCGATCGTCACGACCTTGCGTCGAGGCTGTCGGAGGAAGCGTTGACGAAGAGCAGCTCGCGGGCGTGGCTTCGTCGAACGGCGCCGCTCCGCGCGAATGACTGGCACCGCAATTACGAGCGGGAGCACGGCGTCACTACACACGAGCCGAATCACGATCCCCGAGCATCCCTCGCGATCAAAGCGGTACGTCCTGCGGTCGCCCCTGCCGACAAGGCGCGGCTCCTAGACTGGCTCGACCTCACGACCACTTCGAGGATCGCAGAACTAGAGGGGCTCTATCCGGGCGGCGACGGGCCAAAACAGATCGCCGAATCGCTCGAATCACTTCATCGGGCGATACTCGATGGTCGCCATCGCGGTGTCGATCGCGACAAGCTGCGAACGCCTCGGTATGAGATCCCCGCCGACTTTCTGGCAAAGGTCGAGGCGTTCGCGATCAGGGCGCTGAACACTGGCAATGGTGGGTGGTCCGAAGGAGCGGAATACTCGGCACCATCGCGCAGGGGAAAGCCACAGCCCGATCCGTCACGCCCTGCGGTCATGTGGCGGGAGGAATTCCATACCCGGCTCAACGACGTCGCACGACATGCGGTGACTCTGGTAAGCGGCTTCCCGCTTTCAGCATTGAACGCACTCGAAAAGGGAAATCGCGCGCGCGATGCGATGCGAAACAGGCGCATCGTCAAAAAGGTGCGAAAGCCGCCTCGACCCCGCGGCCGACCGAAGAAAGAAATAGGTTAGCTAATTCCTGACCCCGCTAAGGGGCATGGCACAAGACACAGCGTCAGTTCGCACCGTTCTGGACCACGCGAGAATTATCAAGCTCCGATCAATTGTGCGGGGCATCGGTCTCACCGCCGCCGCTCGCGCTATCGGCGTCGGCCGTGAGCAATGCGCGAGGCTAGTTGGTGAGATACCCGCACACCGCGGAACGGTCTTACTCGCCGCACAAGCCCTTGACGCGCTCGACCGCGACAAGGCCACGTCATGAATCAGCGCCTATTCGACGCCCTGCGCATTGTCGTCGCGGAGCTCGCGCCACGTGCGCCAGTAGTGCCCGATGAGGTGCTCGTCGCCTTTCCCTACGGCCTCGAAACGAGCGCCGCGAAGACACTTGAACGCGATGGGCGATTGAAGCCCGCGCGCATAGGCCGACGGCGCTACGTCAAGCGGTCCGATCTTCTCGCCGTGGTCGAGGCCATCGCAGCCGAGCAAGCCGCGGAGCGGGGCGCGCCCGACGATGCCGCGGCCACGTACTTGCGGATCGTTGGTGCGAAGTGAAAACGCCGCCCCGCCTCACTCGCCGTCAACGCCGCGCGCTCGACCCAAAGGGGACAACGATTGCCGAGCCCGACCAAACACGCCGCGTGGTGGCGACCTGCGCGGCGTGCGGCAATCGAACGCCGATCGAGTTTGGCCCCCCGCCGCACGTCGGTCGCACTGGCATCGAACACGAGGACGCTTGCCCTTTCTGGCTTGCGATTCAGGTGGACCGAGGCGCCGAATGGGTGGAGGCGCATGGCTATCCGATCTCACTCGCCCTTCCGATGGGTGACGCATGACGGGCGAAGTCACAATCACCTATCTGACGCCCGAACGGTTCGCGCGTTCGCCGCAAGTCGGGCTCGTGATCACTCAGGACTATGACTCGTTCGCGCGTTGGGCGACTTGGCCAATGCGTACCGAGCGCAGCGACAAAGAGGCGAAGCGCATCGCGGGCGCATTCGCCCCGGCCGCTCTGCCCGATGGCGTCGTGAAAGGCTCGACGGGCCCAGCGCAATTGCTTGTCGCGGACGTGGACGGGTGCGGTGCGGATGGGTTCGATCGTTCGGTCGCGGCCTGCGCTGACTTCATGGGTTTCGTTGTTACCAGCTGCAACGCTACCGACGACGACACGCGACACCGCGTCGTGCTCGTTACCGATCGCCCAATGACGCCCGACGAGCGAGAGATCGCCTGGCGACACATGGAACGCCAGTTCAAGGTCGCTGGCATCGAGCTCGACGGCACATGCTCGAACCAAAATCGCCTGTATTACGCACCGGTTTGGAGGTCTGGCGGCATCTTCCGCGCCGCTCACCTCACGGGCGATCCGGTTCCCGTCGACGCAATGCTTGCGGACGCTGGCGTGTTCGACAGGCGCGAGCGCGAACGCGAGGAAGCGCAACGGCGCGAGCGTGCGGCGCGGGCATCGAGGTCCAAAGCATCGCCGGAACACAAGCGAGCCCGCGCGATCCTATGCGCATCTCGAGCCGTGGCGACGGCTAGCGCAGGCATGCGGCACAAGACGTTGTGCTCGGAAGCGTTCAGCCTGACGCGGTTTGGAATGGGTGAACACGAAGTGAAAGACGCATTGCTCGACGCGTTCGTGAGCGCGGCCGGTGAGGACCGCGAAGCCGAAGGCGAGAAGGCACTTCGAGACGCCGTTAGGCATCGGCGAGGGACGTCAGCATGACGACCGTGGAACCCCCGAAAGTTACCCTCACGAACGGCGCCGCGGCGCGCACAGACGCGTCAGCGCCGACAAACGCGCCGCGACTGGTCACCCTCGAAGCCATCATGGTCGAGGCGGTCGACCGTGCGGAGCGCCGCGCGCACGAAAAAGAAAAACCGATACCCCTACCGTGGCCGACCCTTGCGGAACATTTCGGCGGGGGCTTGTGGCCAGGTGTGCATTTTCTCAACGCTGGAACCGGCATTGGTAAGAGCGCGCTAGCCTTGCAAATCGCGACGCACGCAGCACGGCAGGGCTTCCCCGCCGCATATATCGGTTTGGAGCTGGAAGCGATGCAGGTCGCGCTCCGCGTGTTGGGAGACGTCTCGCGCGTACCGTGGTCCAAGCTCTACACCGGGAAGTCAGGCCCCGAACACTTCCGCCGCGTACGCGAGGCGATGCCAAGCCTTGAAGGGCTACCACTGCATTTTCAATTCGCACGGCCGCAGGGCTACCCCGCTTCCGAGCTAGGCCGTGTCGCCGAAGAACTGCGCGCGCTCTATCCCGAGAAAGACGGACCGGGTTCGCGACCGTGCCTTGTCGTGCTCGACTTTCTACAGATCATCGGCGACGAGCAGTATGAGAGCCGCGACCTTCGCGAGCGCATCGGGCGCGCGGCGTATTTTGCCCGCGACGTGGCCTCGCGTCTGAATATGCCAGTTCTGGCGATCTCGAGCGTTGCGCGCGAGAAGTACGTGCTCGAAGCGAGCAAGTGCGGCGTTGACTACGACACCGACGACAACGGCCGACCGGTGGAGCGGCGCTTGCGCAATCCCGATCTCCTCGTCGGCACCGGGAAGGAATCAGGCGAGATCGAATTCAGCGGCGACTCTGTTTCGATGCTGATGCGAGTGCCCGAAACCTACGACGGCCACGGCGTCGACGTTGTGTTCGCGACCGCCAAAGCTCGCGCCACGCGTGCAACGTGGTCGCCGCTGCACTTCACCGGGTTTGGCTACGAGGAGCCGGAAGACGGCGGCGCCCGCATGGTCGACGCTTGGAAGAACGCGACGACGGCACGAGAGACCGCGCGCGAAGAAAAGAAGACCGCGAAGGAGCAAGTCAAGCTCACCAAGATCGACGCCGACGCGATGGCGATCGTCAGGTACGTGCTCGCGCACCCCGATTGCAAGGTTACCCAAGCGCGCATCAACGCAGTAGCGGACTCGTCCGTACGTTGGACCAAGGGCGTGGATCGTCTTGGGCCTGCGTTGGTGCAAACCAAGGTCGGCAAAGTGGTGGGGTGCCGGGTCGACGTCGCAAGGCTACCCGATGGATGGACGCCAACGATGGACGTGGACGCTCCCCCCCATACCCCCCCACCGTCCACGTCCACGGTGGACGGGCCTGCGGCCCTACCGAGGACAAAGGACAACGATGGACAGTCCACGATGTCCATCGTGTCCACGACCGACGCACACTCGCGCAATGGAGTTGGATCGTGATCCGGCAACGGGCCTGGCACCGATTGCGGCGCAAGGAACCGCTCGCGGTGCGGTGTGCGGGCTCGGAGTCGTGGCCGACCGTGCGATGGGCCAAGAATCACCGCAATTGCTCGCGCGCGCGAGCAACGAATGACGAGCCAGCTCGTATGAGGCGCGCTATGGTGAAGTCAGCCGCGCGAGTACTGCGGCGGAACATCGGCGCCAGTCAAGCCGAAGCCGAAGACCAGGAATTGGACGTCCACCGAGTTCAGTTAGGACCTCATTCCAAGACAATCAATGGACGCTTGCGGGATATACCGTGAGCGCAAAAGGTGACGCCATGGCAGGCGCAATGCGTCCGGGATTTGCTCCACGGGTTGAGCCGCTCGACGTAGCGGACGCCGCATGCGCAGACATCGCACGCGGACACTCACGGCGTGCTGCTTTTGGCTCTCGCGGTGTTGCAACCAAAACCCTCGAACGTCGAATGTCGGAGGCGGACGAGCTGCAACACGCGGTCGGCCTCGCCGAAGCACAGCGCGAATTCTTCCTGGTCGAGCGTCTGCTCTTAGGCGAGAAAATCACCGGCTGTGAGAGGTGGTTACTCGAACGGCACGCGCCAGATTACTACGCGGCGAAACCTAGCGCCGCGGAGCAGCCTGCACAGACGCAGATGTCGCCGGAACAGATGCGCGAGTTCTTGCTCGAACAAGGTTGGACGCCGCCGAATGGAACCTGACGTGCGCTCAAAGGCGAACGCCTATCTCGACAATCGACTCGAACACGCCGAGTGCCGCTTTCTGCGCCAACAGCGCCGGACCTACGAGCACTTCGAAGGTGAACGCGCCAAAGTCGAAGCAGGGGCCGAAACGGACGGGAGCGTAGAACGTCCCGACCGACAATCCCGCCGCCGAGATGAACGCTCCACCAATGCCCACCGAGATCGGGAAGCTCAGGGCCACGTCTTCACTCTCGTAAGCGCGTGGGCGCAGTCCAAACTCGGCGGCGACCATGATGATCTCGCCCGACCTGTCGCCAGCAAAGGAAGCTCGAATCCCGCCGAAGAGGACGCGCGAATCGCCACCATGCAAAGCGAGCGCGAGCGTGGCGCCGAAGTCGGTGGGCACGGAAGCGAACAGAGGCGTCCACAGCATCGGTCCAACGTAAAGCCGTGCGGCGCTCGGTTTGTACTTCGATGCCTTGGAGGGCGACGCGCTGACGTCGGAGGGCTCATGCGCCTCGGAGCTCGACGCGCGCGTATCGTCACCCGGGCGCAGCGTCGACATGCGGACGCACTCCAACGTTGCGGTGCAGCGCTCGTTCGATGCGCACGGCGGGTTGCATGGGCTCTTGCACTCCCCGTCGACGCAGAGGAAGTCTTTCCGGCAACGCGGCTTGCACTGCTCCTTGACGCATTCCCCCTCTTTGCAGACCGACCCGGGGTGGCACGCGGGCTCGCATTGGTTGTCGCCGCTGGTCTCGTCCGCAAAGGCCGAAGTGCTCGCGAAGAGGGCAACGCATACAAGGGCGCGCCCAACGTGTCCCCACCTACGCATGCGCCCCACGCTATCGAATCGGACGTTAGGCGTCACCCGCCAGTACGAAGCGCAGCAAAACGCCCGTCAAGATCGAGGATCGCGCGGCCGAACGTGTGCGGAGTTTCGTGCAACCTGCCGACCGCCTGAACACAAACCGGACGGTGTGTGTTCATATTTGGTTGCAAAGCGTTACCAACGGTAACATATTCACCTCATGAGCAAGCGAGCCCGCACTGGTAACCCTCTCGTCGCCGTCGCCTACCTTCGCGTCTCGACCGAAGACCAGAAACTAGGACCCGAGGCGCAGCGCGCGGCGATCGAGGCGTGGGCCGCACACGCTGGGGTCCAGGTCGCCGCGTGGCACGTCGACGCGGGCGTTAGCGGCGGTAGCGCCATCGAAGCGCGTGCGGGCTTGTGCGCGGCGCTGGCGAGCCTTCGCGAGCATGGCGCGGGTGTGCTCGTCGTCGCGAAGCGCGACCGCATCGCGCGCGACGTCGTGATCGCCGCTAGCGTCGAAGGTGCGGCCTCGAAAGCGGGCGCGCGCCTCGTGAGCGCGGACGGGACCGCGAACGGCGACGGAGCCGCGAACGCGTTCATGCGCACCGTGATCGACGGCGCAGCGGCCTACGAGCGGGGCTTGATTCGAGATCGCACGAAGGCGGCGCTCGCGGCAAAGTCGGCGCGGGGCGAAGTCGTGGGCCAGGTCCCTTATGGTTTCACGCGCGAGGGTAACAAGCTCGTCGCCGTCGAGAGCGAGCAAGCGGTGCTCGTCGTCGTACGCGAGCTTTGCGCCGCTGGCCTCTCGCATCGCGCGATCGTGGGCGAACTCGCTGCGCGTGGCCTCGTGTCTCGCGTCGGTCGACCCTTCGCGCAAACCCAAGTCGCGAGGATGCTCGCGAAGGTCGCCGCGTGATCGACCGGTCGCGCGTTCGGCGGGCGCTGGCGACGCTCGACGCCATCGTGGCGCGCTTTCCTGCGCTCACCCGAGCGGGACCGCGCGAGCGATTGAGCAAGGCCCTAGACGAAGACGAAGAGAGGAGAGAGCGTGGAAGCGATGGCACGACCCAAACGAGACGACGACGAGAACCTTAGCGTGCAGCTTGGCGTGCGAGTCACGGCCAAAGACTCCGACCGGATCAAAACACTCGCCACGCGCTTCCCGATCCTTTCGGGCAACGCAATCGCTCGTGCGGCGCTCTTGATCGGCCTCGACGCCATCGAGGCGCAGCCGACCTTGCTACTCGGAGAAAAGCCAAAGAAGCGGGGCTAGACGAAAAGACCGCGGCGACGTTGGACGCGTCCCGCGGTGTGGCTCGACCTGATGAGGAGATCGAACATGGCAAGCGTAGGAAGTCAGAAGACCGGCCGCAAGCGAACAGGCACACTCGAGACGCACGGCGCACACGCCGATGGCTCGCCACGGTACCGCTATCGCGTGCGCTTGGCGGACGGCGCGAAGTCGGAGCGGTTCGACGTGCCGCACGGCTTGAACGAAGGCCAGTCACGCGCCTTCGTGGCCAGCATCCAAGCTCAGGAGGACGCACACGGCCTACTACTGGCGAAGAAGCGAGAAGCCGCGAAGGGCGCAGCGGCGAACGCTGGCGAAGCGTTCGAGGGCGAGACCGCCGACACCTGGCACGCGCGGTTCATGGTCTCGCGCATTGGGCTAGTCGCGACGAGCGCGCACACTCACAGCAAGAGCAATTGGGCCAAATGGATATCGCCGCACCTTGGCAAGAAGCCAATGGTCACGATCACGCGCGACGATATCGAAGTAGTGCGCGATGGCCTCGACGCTGCCGTGGCTGCGTTCCATGCGCAGGGCAGGGGCCCCGATCGCCTTATGCCGAAATCGGCTCAGAACATTTGGGCGGTAGTGACGACGGCTTTCAAATCAGCATGCCAAGCGAAGCGCGCGAGTGGCCTTCGCGTGCGCGAAGACAATCCCTGTTTCAATGTGCTCGCACCAACCAATGGAGCGTCCAGGCGCAAGGCGTGGATCTATCCGAACGAGTTTTTACAGCTCGTCTCGTGTGTAGATATCCCGGCCGCATGGCGCGAGCTCTATGCCCTGGCCTGTTACCTATATTTGCGACCTGGCGAGCTTTACGAGTTGCGCGTGCGAGACGTCGACCTAGACGGCGAAGTGGTCGCGGTGTCGCGTGCCTGGGACTGGGACGACGAGAACGCGAAAGCGCCAAAGACCGAAAACGGGATCCGCGAAGTGCCGATTCATCCGGGACTGTTGCCGATGCTGACCCGCATGATCGACGGCAAGGCGCTCGACGCGAAGGTGGTCCCAATCTTCGAGCAAGTCAGCGTCCACCGCATAGCCGAGCTATTGCGCTCACACCTGGCGCTCGCGGGCGTCAATCACCCGCGACTCTTGGACAACACCTCGACGCATATGCCGATCGGCTTCCGTTCGTGGCGTGACACCGGCATCACCTGGGCCGCGATCGAGGGCGTGAGTTTGCAGACCTTGCAGCGCCGCGCGGGCCGCGACGATCCCAAGACCACTAGCGGCTACGTGAAAGAAGCCGAAGACCGGCCGAAACTACGCGGCCGAACGTTCCCAATGCTACCGGCTGACCCAGTTTGGCCCAACGTTCGGCCCAGCGAAGCGCCGATCTATCGAGAAAGCAGCCGCGAAAGTGGTGGAGGCGTGGGGAATCGAACCCCAGTCCGAAAATCACTGAACATCGTCTCTACGTGCGTAGCTGAATATTTATATCGCCCAAGCTCGCGCCATTCAGCAAGCTCTCCCTCAGGCTAGTCACCTGTTTGATCTCGCCTTCTGCCCGGTAACCCGACAGTTAGCTTGCCAGCTTGGTCACGCCCTTCCCGAGGTGCTGGTAGGCCTCTGGGTTGGACGGCTTCAGGGCTTTTTAGGCCGCGAGAGCGATTGCGTTATCGTTCGCAATTATGGGTTCCACGGGTTTTTACGTGGGCCTGTGGGCCACGGCACGCAACAAATGAACCGAAAATCTCCGTCGAAACCGGTCGCCCCCGAAATGGGGCCCAAAGATGGGTTGAAGTAACCGCAAGATGCGGGGCCTGTGCTCCCGCGTCAAGGCGGACGTTCTACTCGCTCTCGACTGACGCCTCGTCTGTCGGCTCTTGTTTCGGCTCTGCCTTGCGCTTCGGAGGCGCGGTGTAGCCCTTCGGGATGGCGATCTTGTGCTTGTTCGGATGCGGTTTGTACAAGACGACAATCCGTCCGATTCGCTGCACCAGCTCCGACGAGGTCAGCTCGGCGAGAGCGGCGCCGACGTCGTCGGGAGACGCGGGAGACTCCGAGAGCACCTTCACCTTGATGAGCTCGTGATCGAGCAGCGCGCGCGCGACCGCCGCGCCTACCGTCTCGGTGGCGCCTTGTTTGCCGACTTGCACGACGGGCTTGAGCGCATGCGCCATCGCGCGCAGTGATCGTGTGGCTTGTCCGGTGAGCGGCATCGCAGCGATATCGCCGACGTGACCGCGCGCGTCAACCCAACAGAGCAATCGTCATCGCTCTGTCGGCGACTACGCTCATTGATCTCCCGCTCTGCTCATCATGGGAACGAGCACTTCGTCGGCGAGGCGGTTCGAGAATTTCACCGAGCCCGTGCTGCAGAGGTGATCGCCGTCTGCGAAGTCCGTGGCGCCGATGTCTGGCATGTGGCGGAAGCTGACGTACGGCACGTCCAGCTCCTTGGCGAGCGCGATGACGAGCTCCTCGTACTCGGGAAAGATGGAGTCCGGGCCGTCGAGGACGTCGAGCTGCGGGGCCTGAGGGGCGCCAATGAAAGCCGTGTGCACTCCGCCCGCCGCGAGCCTCTTCACGAGCGCGCGCAAGTAGCTCGGCCCAACCGAGTGATCCACCGTCTTCGGCTTCAGCATGTACGGCTTGAAGCTCTCCGCGCGGTGCGTTGCGCGATCGTTCTGCGTCGCGGGATCCACCTGAGGGATCGTGCCTCCGCCGCCGTCTAGAGGCCAAGTCGCACCGTCCCAGGGCTGTTTGAGCTCGAACACGGACTCCAAGACTGCGGGTCGCACGGCAAGCATTCTGAAGCTACCCATCAATACCGTATTGGAGAACTCCTCGAACGTAGGGGCGTTCCACAACAGACCAGGCAACTCGTGGAAGCGAATAGCGCCAGCCCACTTGGTGTGCGACGGCACCTCCACTTGCGGGCAGCAGCTGAACTCCATCGGGCTCATGGAGATGATGAAATATCGAGGGCGCGTCTCTGCCGGTATTTGCAGCACGGAGTCCGCGATCAAGAAGTCCCCCGCGTAGCTGCCCGCAGAGACACCGAAGTTGAAGACCCTTAGCGTCTTGCCGGTCTTCTCCTTCACGCGCAAGGAGACTACCCCAGGCGTCATCCCCTCGGCGATGACGGAGCTGCCGACCACCACTACGTCCGCGGCCGACTTGAAGAGCTCTCTGCGCTTGGTGGGGATCCAGTTACCGTCGTCTATGCGCTTGGAAAATCGTGAGTCTCGGAAGATGCCGTCTGCGATCGACAAGACCACGAGCAAGCACAGCCACGAGGTCAAGAACTCCCGATACCCCTCCTTCTTGGTCTGCTGTTCTTCGTCTTCGGTCATTGTTTTACTCTTGTCATCCCGAGGAGCGTCCCCCGACTCAGTGACGAAGGATTCCCCGACTGCAACTACCGTTCTAGGTACTAAAGATTCTCGGGAAGTTCTTCGGTCCTTCGGCCCTCAGGATGACACGGGTGTCGATAAGTACTCAGGATGACACCGGTCTAGAATTGGAAGTAGATGAACACGGGGGAGCCGACTGCGAACAGATAGCAAATAGCGATCATGGAGGCCCACAGTATGCCGCGGGCGGCGGGAGGCATCGCGCGGTGAGCACGCAAGCCCACACGCGCGCCGCCGAGCACGTGGACGAGCGCCAGCACGATGAGCGCGCGGCCGGTGAAGATGAGCTCGTTGCTCGCTTGCGTCGGCACGAAGGGCACCCACTTGAACATGCCCCTCAGCACGACCTCGGCCGCGTCGAACTTCTGCGCGCGGAACAGGACCCAGCCGAGCACCACGACGAAGAACGTCGTCAACCACGACACCGCACGGTAAAGCGGGTTTAGGCGGAGCCAGAGGAAGGCCTTGTTGTTCTTGGTGACGTCCACGAGCAGCTTGTGCAGCGCGAGCAAGACACCGTGCCACGCGCCCCAAGCCACGAACGTCCAGCTCGCGCCGTGCCAGAGACCGCCGAGCAACATCGTCAAAAAGAGGTTCCGATAAGTGGCAATCTTGCCGTGGCGATTGCCGCCTAGACTGATGTACAAATAGTCGCGCAACCAGCGCGAGAGCGTCATGTGCCACCGCCGCCAGAATTCGGTGATTGAGGTCGAGTTGTACGGATAGTCGAAGTTGTCGGGGAGCTCGATGCCCATCGCGAGCGAGGCGCCGCGCGCGATATCCGTGTATCCGGAGAAGTCGCAGAATATTTGTCCGGTGTACGCGAGTACGCCTAGCCAGATGGCGAACGTCGGCTGATTCGTGGGGTCTTTGAAGACCGCGTCTGCGAACAGCCCGAGGTTGTCTGCGAAGACCATCTTCTTGACGAAGCCCACGAGCGCGATGAAGACACCCTCTGCCGCCATTGCGCCGTCGAACTTGCGAGGCCGCTCGAGCTGCGGCAATAGCTCGTTCGCTCGAACGATCGGGCCCGCGATGAGGTGCGGAAAATAGGCGATATAGACGAAGTACTGAAGCAGGCTCTTCGCGGGCGGAGTGCCACGATAGACGTCCACCAGGTAGCTGATCATCTCGAAGACGAAGAACGAGATGCCGAGCGGCAGTACGACGTCGAGCCTCTTGTCGACGTGCAATTGCGCCAATACGAAGTTCGAATACTTGAAATAGGAGAGCAGAACGAGCAGCCCAGTGACGCCCAACGCCAGGATCGTCTTCTTGCTCGCGCCCGGTCTAGCGAGCAGCTTCGCGATGCCATAAGAGGCCAGCGTCATTGCCGCGAGCAACACCGTATAGGGCACGCTCCAAAACAGATAAAACGCATAGCTCAATACGAGCAGCGTCACTGGCACGAACCTGGTAGGCACTGCGTAGCGCAGCGGCAACGCCAGAAACATCATGAAGACGACGAACTGGTATGAAGTAAAGAGCATCAGTCAGTCACTTGGCGCAGCGAAATCCGATTTCGGCCGAGCGCCCCGCGGGGGAGACCTTCTTGCGCGCCGACGCGCGGACGTCGCGAGCGTCGCCCGCGGTCCACGAGGCACCGCGGGTCGTGCGGCTCTCGCTCTGGCAGTTGGTGCCGGGGTACGGGCAGCCCGCGCTTGCCGTCCACTCCGAGACGTTGCCCTCGAGATCGTACACTCCGAAAGGGCTCTTTCCTGCCTCGAACGAGCGCGATGGCGCCGTGGACTCGAAGCCGTCCGTCGACGGGTAGAGCGCTTGCCACGGCTGTCCGAACAGGGACCCCTTGGCGACGCACTCGGGACCGCACGCGTTCAAGAGGCTCTGCGAGGGGGCGTCATTGCCCCAGGGATATTTGCGTCCGTCGCTGCCGCGTGCCGCGTATTCCCACTCTTCTTCAGTCGGCAAGCGCTTCTCTGCCCACTTGCAGAACGAGGCGGCTTGCTCCCAATTGACGCAGTTCTGCGGGTGAGTATTGCGCTCGACTTTGCCTGTATTGCAGAACCCATCCCAGACCGCATGGTCATCGGGACCGATGCCGCGATACTCGACAGTCTTGCCACCCGCAGTGCAGCCACCCTCTTTGAAGCATTGAGCGTAATTGGCGACAGTGACCTCGCCGAGATCGACACAGTACGCATTGAGGGTGATCTTGTGTGTGGGGCGCTCGTCGGACTCACCGTCATCGGCGCCGATGGTGACCTCCGCTTCGGGAATGCTCGCCATTCCGTCCGGGCAGCGCTTGGTCACCAGGGTCACAGTGGCCGATGGATTGGGGACGGGAAGGGGTTTGTCGGGCGACGCGCGCAATACAAAGATCGCGCCGCCGATGAGCGCCGCGAGGGCGAGCGCCCCTCCCGCGATGATTCCCGCGTTGGAGCGATGAACGATGACGGGCGGCTCTTCTTCGTCCTCCTGCGCGGAGTGATGCATCGTGTGCGCGGCACCGAGATCGCCGGTCGCGTCCTCGCGCTGCGAGACCGATACGACGTGGGACGGTCCCGTCGCGTTTCGTGGCGACGGCGCGTTGAAGTTCTCGGGAACTGATCGCTCGGACACGGGCGCGCCCAGGATCGGTGCGAGCGCCGCCCAAGCGACCGTCGCGTTCGAGAAGCGCTCGGGCACCTCGCGGTTCACGCAGCGCGCGAACCAAGCGTCGAATCCGTCCGGGAGCTCGTGGGTCGCGCCGAGATCCTTTGCACGCGCACTCGCCACTGGGATCGGCTCGAGGACGAGTTCGCGGAGAAAGTTGGTCATCGTGCCGTCCGCGTCATTGGCACATCTCCAAAACGGTTTGCCGGTCAGCAACGCAAAGGCGATGAGCCCCAAGGCCCACACGTCGACGCTCGCGGTGACTGCAGACTTGCGCTCCGTCTGCTCGGGCGCCATCCAATACGGAGAGCCGACGGCGCCAGTGTTCGCGCTCGTGCGCGCCTCCTCCAGCACCTTCGCGATCCCGAAGTCGAGCACCTTCAGCGTGAACGCTCCGCCGCTGCGCTTTGACTGCGCGAGGAAGATATTCTCGGGCTTGAGGTCTCGGTGCACGATGTTGGCCGCGTGCGCCGCGCCCACGGCGTGACAGAGCGGATCAAAGACGAGCGCGACCTCACCGGGGCTCATCGCGCCGCGCCGCTTGAGACTCTGCGCGAGATCCTCACCTGCCAGCAGCTCCATCACCAAGAACGGCAGCTGGGTCTCCGCGTCCACTCCCGCGGCGACGACCTCGACCACGTGCTCGCTCTCGATGCGGCCGCCGATGCGCGCCTCTTGTTCGAACTTCGCGCGCAGGCCGGGATCGCTGACGAGCTCCGGGTGCATCAGCTTGAGGGCGCGCTGTCGGCCCGTCGAGATTTGGTCCACCGTGTAGACGGCGCCCATGCCGCCTTCGGAGAGCTTGCCGACTACGCGATAGTCCTTCGCGAAGAGCGCTCCGGGCGTGAGTGCGACGAGAACAGGCACCCCTGCACGCTATCAGCTTCGAACGATTGTCGTCAGGCCTGTCTCACGAATGTTTCGCCGGTTTAGCGGAGAGTCAGCGGGCTTTTCGTGCGGCTGTATACGTTGTCGAGCTCACCGTCGACGACGCGCATCGGATCGTAGCCGTGCTCGCCCCAAGGAGTGTCGAGCACCATCCCGCCGAGGATCTCTTTGTACGTGGGCTGTTTGCCGCTCACCAAGCCCGTTACCAACTTGGCAGTCACGATGCCACCGCCCCAAACATAGGACGGTAGCCCATTGACGATCATGTCCAGGTTCTTGGTCCCGCCCGGTTTGTAGCCGAAGAAATCCTCATGATAGTAGTTGAAGGAGATACAGCTATTGACCATCATGATTTGATACCGGTCATTGAAGTTCTGCGGGCCATAGAGCGTCGGCTCGAGCGGACCATGACCGAAGTGCGAGTGTCCGTTGTAGAGGAACACGTCGCCGTGCCAGAAGGCCTCCAAATAGCGCCATTGGGCGTGTTGGCGCGCGTCCTGTGAGCCGTCCTCGTATCCGAAGTACGAGCGCACTTGCACGGTCATCGCCTTGGCCGCGTGGTTCGCGTCGCTCACAGTGAGCGGCATGTCCCAATAAATCCAGCGCTCGGCGAGGTTTGCCAGTGCGCCTCTGCGGAGCTGAGCGATCTTGCCGGCGTCGTGACCCACCGACTGCGGATAACCCGTTTTGTCGAGCAACCAGCCGAACATCGTGGCGTAGTCCGGCGCGGTGAGCTTCTGTCCGTCCACCCAGACGTCCATCAACATCGCGAAGGGGTTGGTGTTGGTGACTTTGAAGTTGGGCTGGTCGATCAGCAGCGTTCGCAGGAAGCGAATGTACTCTTGCGCGAGCGGGTCGTCCGGGTTGGTCTCGTCCGCGTCCACCCCGAAGAACGCGTAGACGACGAGCTGCGACTTGTCCGTGCCAATGCCATAGAGGCGATCGTACTCGGGTGAATAGTCGGTCAGTAGGGCTTTGATGGGCCCGAGCTTCGCCGTAGTCGGGACGAACCAGCGCGCGACCTCTTTGGGGCCTACTTTCGCCGGGTCTTGCTTCTGTTGGGCCCGCTCGGTGGTGATGGCGTTCAGCTCGTTGCCAATCAGCGATTGGCAATTAGCGCTCGAGGGATCGAAGTGATACCAGAGCGAGTCTGCGGCGGTGGTCGTGTCGTCCGAGCAATTCTGCTTCAGTGCGTCGGCGTGTAGCGTGTAGTCGCCGCCGAGCATCGTGAAGGAGACAGTGCTCGCGTTCTTGAGGTTGTTGGTGACGACGGCGCGGTCGACGTACGTGAAGTCGACGCGGACGATCTTGGTGGCCGTCGCGTTCACATTCGACGGGTCGACGACCGAGAGCGTCGTACGCTTCCACTGGCTCGCGTCGACGTTGTGAAGTGCGTTGCGATCGTCGAGCGAGACCTTGGGAGTGCGAAGCGCGCCCAACGCCGTCTTGACCTGCCGAGCGATCGCGGCCGCGATGTCTTGGTCGCTCGCAGACGGCGCCGCGTAGACGTACGAGGCGAACGTGATCGGGCGCTCGCTGCCGGTGACGCCCGTGAGTCGGTCTTGGCCCTCCGAATCGAAGCCGGGCGTGGGCGACGAGCACGAGGCAGTGGCGAAAAATAGCGCGGCAGCGAGATTGGCAAGCGACGGCATGAGACCTCGAGAGGACCGAGAAGGGCCCACGTACGTCGTGGACGTGCGCTTGGTAACTCAGAAGTGAGTGACGCGCAACCCGGGCAAGATCTGGCCGCTCGCAGACTCTGCTGACGCTTTTATGGACTGACGATCATTTCGGTTCGCAGAACCCGAGGTGGACCGAGTCACGCATGTTCGGCGCCTTCTTGTCGACGCCCCACCAACCCGTGTTGGGAACCAGGATGCCGCGCGAAATGACGTCGTGGGTACCGGTCGTCGGGCTTCGGCCCCGATGTCCGCCGGGTGACGACCGAGTCGGCGCCCGTGCAGGAGGTCGTCGGTTGCCACACGATCGTGAACCCGTTCGGCCCAACGACCGAGACCATCGCCAAGTTCGTCGATCCCATTCATGAAGATGACAGTGGATCGGTCCACGGCGTCTTAGCAGCCGACGCTGGATCGAACTGCGCTAGACGCTTGTTCATCACGCGAATCGCGGCAGTGCTCTTGTCGATCAAACAGAAGCCTCGACCTAGCTCGGCGGCGGCGACTCCTGTCGTGCCGCTCCCCGCGAAGCAGTCGAGCACGACGTCGCCGGGCGCGCTGTGCACTCGCACGATACGGCGCACGATCCCGAGGGGCTTCTGCGTTGGGTATCCGGTCTTCTCGCGACCGTTCGTCGGGACGATGGTGTGCCACCAAACGTCCGTCGGGGTCTTGCCGCGTGCGGCTTTCTCTGGGCCGACGAGGCCGGGCGCCATGTACGCAATGCGATCAATGGCGTCATAGTCGAAGTGATAGCGATCGGGATCGCGTGCATACCAAAGGATGGTGTCGTGCTTTCGCGGCCATGCGTTCTTGGGCCTCCCGCCATAATCGTACGACCAGATGATCTCGTTCTTGAATGAATTGCGACCCAAGAGCCCGTCGAGCGCGACCTTCACGTAGTGGACCTCACGGGCGTCGAGGTGCACGAAGATCGACGCGTCGGAGGTGAGGCAACCGAGCGCGGCCTCTATACGAGGCATCAAGAATCCCAAGTAGTCTTCGTAGACGTCGTCGTAGCCCGCGCTGCGCACGCGCGTCGTCCGATAGGCGTGTCCGCCGAATCCCTTTCGGGCACCCTGCTCATCGCGCATGACCTTGATGCGCGCGCGCTTCTGCACGTGACCCGAGTTGAACGGAGGGTCGATCACCATCAGACGCGCGAACTCGCGCGGCAGCTTGGGGAGCACACGCAGACAATCGCCTCGCACGATGCGTCGCATGCGCGCGCGGTTCAGTCCCGGGCTACCTTGACGATCTCGGTGATCGCGTAGGTCTCTTTCGCGCCAAGCATGCCAAATTGCACGCCCATGCCGTCCGCGCGAACCCAGCGAACGACACCCGGCAATGCGTACGACGACGCCTCGCCCGGGAGGTGAATGTGCACGAGGAGCTCCGCGCCGAACGCGGCCGGTGTCGCGGTCTCTACGTAAACCCCGCCGATTCCCAAATCTCGTGTCGTGCCGGTAGAGCGGTCTTCACGCCCTTTGACGACGAAGACCACTGTTTCGCGGAATGGGGCGCGTCCGTATCGTCGCTGGTCGACCAACTTGGAATTCCTCCAACAGATGAGCGCGCAAACCTATCAGCTACCATCCGCGGGCGCCACCTGATGATACGCTGGAGAAATAAATGTCGTCAGGAGATCATGACAAGCAGAGGTCCGTGCCGTCCGCTCTGGCGTTGATTCCTGTTGCGGTCGGCCTCTTGCTCGGTGGCTTGATGTTGCCTCGAGCGACACCGCCTGGCGACGTGCCGCTCCCTACGGTCGATGCCGCGGCGCTGGCGCGTACCGAAGCGGCCGACCAGTCTCTCTCGGAGCGTTCAGCGACGGCGCACCTCTCGCCCGATTCGCGCGCGGCGGGAGAGGCCATGCGTGCGTTCAACACCTACGAAGCCAAGGACGACCCAGACGCTCCCTTCACGGATGCGCGAGCGGCCATCGACGCGCGTGTCGCCGATGCGATGCGGAGGGACGGCGCTCCGGCGATGGTGGCTTTGCGCGCAGTGCAGCTCTCGCGTTTTCTGGACGAGGTCGGGCGGTTCGATCGAACCGGTGAGGTCACGGCCGAGCTCGACGCGCTCGCGGGGTCGTTCTTGACGCGCATGCGCGTGGTGGGCTGGCTCGACGGTCATCAGCTCGCGATGGACGAGCACGTGCTCCGCGTCGCGTACAAGCTCAAGTGGAACGGGACCGCCGGACTCGAAAAACTGCCCGAGCTCGCACCCACGATCGACGAGCTGCGTGAGCTCTACACGTTTTATCTTTCGCACCCGCACGCGCCGGAGACGCAGCGCTTCACCATCGAGTCCGCGCGACGGACCGCGCGCTCGCAGGCCGACTGCGACGCACTCGCCGAAGGTCAGCGCATGGCGACCGAGCAGTGGCGCGCGGACAAGATCGACAAGCTCGCGAAGATCGATTCGGCATATCCAGCCGCGTACGCAAAGGGCATCGGCGAGTATCGTGCGGGTCACTATCGCGTGTCTGCGCAAGCGTTCGATCAGTGGCTCGAGGCCCACCCGGACGGTCCCTACACGCTCCGCGCGCGGAACTATCACCGCGCGGCACTCGCGATGGCAGAAGCGCTTTAGGCCAGCAGAGCGAGCAGGCAGGGTCGAACGGCGTGTGTCAGCACGCTCTCGGTCACTCGCGCGAGCGTCTCTCGATCGAGGACGACGTCCTCGGTGCTTGGGGCCATCGCGTCGAGCGCGTCGAGTGATGCGCGCACTTCGTCTCGAACGAGTGCGTCGTCGATCGAGCGCGCCCACGCGATCGTGCGGTACGCGAGCGCGGCGTGTGAGGCTTCGTCCCGCGCGATGATCGCCAAAGCGTGGCGCTCTTCGTCGTCGGTGGTGACGGTGGTTGCCTCTGACGCGATGGCCGCGGCGATCGCCTCGTTCACGCATCCGAGCGCGAGCGTCTCTCGAACGAGCTCTCGCAAAGACGAGGTTGGCGCGCCCATGACGTCGAGCGGACCCGGCGCGACGGCCGCGTGACCGAATCGAACGGCGAGATCAAACGACAGCTCCGCGTGCGTGATCTCCTCGAGCGCTGCCCGATGCGCGCCTACGATGAGCCCCGATGGAGCGCCCGCGGCCATCAACGACAAACCGAAGCGAGCGAACGAAGCGACCGAGGCGTGCTCCATCAAGCCCGCGCGCACCCAACGCTTGGCGCGCTCGAGCTCGGGTGTGATCGACGTGGGTTGGCGGGTCCAACCGTGACCCGCGATGGCGTCCGCGAGCTTCATCGCGCCAGACTCATCGATCAGTGGGCGGCCCAGAACGCCGTGCCCGCGGTCAGTGTAGCCGTGAGCGCGGCGCGAGCAGCCGTTGAAGGTGACGTAGCAGCACGTGTCTTCGCTGCCTTGTTGCTCGCGCTGGGACTTGGTCTCCGCGACACTGAACTTCTGCTCGCCCTTCTCGAGTACGGGCTTGCATCGCTCGAACGGCGACGGGAAAGGCCAAGCGAGCGCCGCGCCCTCCGGGTCCGTGCAGCTCACGTCGCGCGTGCATCCGGTGTTGTTCGGTGGTTGGTGTGGCTCCTCGGGGAGTTGACGAAGTGCCAAGGACGTCGCGTCGGGGCCTGCGTCTGGCTTCACTTCCGCGACGGAGGCCAAAGTCATTGGCGCGACCACGAGACCGCTCGTGCCCGTCGCTGAGCATCCGACGGCAGCGCCATAAGCGCAGAGCGGAATCGACGCAGCCGCGAGCCACTTTGCCCTCAGTCCCTCGTCGTTTACAGATCTCTTCATCCGCGCCCTCTTGATCTTCGGAACAGTACACAACAACAGCGATCGAGTGCCATCCGATCGAGCTTCTGCTCGCGTGTGTGGTGTGGCTCGCGTAGAGTGGACACAGCGCGCTCGATGAAAGTCCTCACGCGAATCCTGTTCTGGGTGCTGCTCATCGGCGGCGGCGTGTGGGGACTCCTCTACCTGACGATCATGGAGCCGTGGGCGGTGCCCTCCACGGACCCCCAGCTCCTGACGTCGGTGCAGCCGAACATCTTCGCGGACGACTACTTGATCCTCTCTCGACACAACGACGCTCAGGTCGGGTGGGTCGTCCGATGCGCCGACCCCGACGCGCCCGGCCTCTTCGTGCTCGCGCGAGTCGTCGCGCGCATGGGGGAGACCGTGGACATTCAGAAGGGGCAAGTGCGCGTGGACAATCGCAACCCGTTGGCGCCCACCCGCTGCGACCCACCGAAGATGACCGTGCGAAGCCCAGTCTCACAACAAGACGTCGAACTCGATTGCTCGAACGAGGAGCTCGGCGCGACCACTCACCAAGTCTTGCGCGGAGAGACCGCCGAGAAAGACACGCACACGGTCGTGGATGCCAACAAGGTTTTCCTGATCAGCGACAACCGCCCGATGCACCTGGATTCGCGCGATTTTGGGCAACTCTCGGTGAACACCTGCCAGCACGTCTTGTTTCGCTTGTGGAGCTCCCAGGAGAACCACAGATTTTCGCTCATCTGGTGATAGAGTCTGTTCGCGAAATGGACGTCGAGGTCGGCATCGTGTGTGGGGGCTGCGACACGTTCAGCCCCATGCGCGCTGGCCAGCCGCTCGACGCGGCCTGTGTCACTTGCGGGCACGACCTCTCGATGACGCTCACGCCGCAGAAGGTAGACCGCACGCCGCCGCCGCGCACCGGAGCGGCCATCTTCGATCAGAAGCTGCAGCCGCGGCGGATGACCCCAGGCGCGGGGATGCAATCGCAGGGAAAGCCCTCAGGCGCGGAAAGCGCGCAATCTCCGGGGGCTAATGTATCGTCGGGCCCGGCCGAAGCGCTCACTTTGGAGGAGCTTATGGATCAAGCGAAGAACTACGTATGCCGCTCGTGCTCGACCGCCGTGCCCATGGGACACAAGTTCTGCGGTCGCTGCGGCGCCGCGGTCCCCCCCGAAATCTTGAACGCGCGTACTCAGTTCTTCGGGCAGCTCCAAGTGCCAGGCAAGGCGAAGCTGATCCTCATTCGCGGTGAAGGCATCGAGGGGCTCAGCTATCAGCTCAACGCCGAGCAGCACATCGTCGGTCGCAATGGGCAGCTCGCGCTCGATGACGCGTTCGTCTCACCCAAGCACGCCAACCTCTTCTACCGGAACGGCAAGCTCGTCGTTCGAGACGAGGGCTCGCTGAACGGCGTGTTCTTGCGGGTTCGCGGCACCGTCGAGGTCGATCCGGGAGAGGCGTTCCTCTCGGGCGAGCAGCTGTTCCGCGTAGAGCTTGCGCCGAAGATCAACGACGCACCGGCGCCAGACGGCACGTACTTCTACTCGTCGCCGAAGCACCACTCGACATTCCGAATCATCCAGCTGTTGCAAGGCGGCGCCGAGGGGATGATCGTCGTCGCACGCAGCGTCGGTCTGCAGATCGGTCGCGAGGGCGGCGATCTCAACTTCCCGAGTGACCTCTACATGAGCGCGTCGCACTGCAAGATCGAGGAGAGCGGCGGCAAGCTGATGCTCACGGATCTCGGAAGCCGCAACGGCACGTACGTTCGCCTTAAGAACGAGCGCGAACTCGCGCACGGCGACTACATCTTCATCGGCCGCAAGCTGCTGCGCGTCGAGATCACCGCAGCGTAGTCAAGGCGCGCTTGGTGAGCGCGCCGATCGCGCCGATCAGCTTGCGCGGCACCTTGGAAAGCAGCGCCTCGAGATCCACGGGTCCATCGCTCGCGGGCACGAGCTGATCGAACACGGCGCCGAACAGATCGTACTTGCGCGAGAGCGTGTGGAGCCTCTCGCGCAAGACGTCAGCGTCCTTGCCGCGCGCACCGCCGAGCATCTCGAGCGCACGACGCGAGAGCGAGCGCTTGTCCGCGATCACCCTTCGCAGCCGAGCGATGTAGGCGCCGATGATCACGTCGGGGTACTTTCCGCGGAGCGCAAAGACATCGTGCCTCGCCCCGGCGACGCGCTGTCTCTCCACGATTCCCGCCGCGTCGAGCGCGCGCAGGTTGGAGAACACGTTGCTCTTCGATCGCCCGAGCTCGGCCGAGAGCTCGTCCATCGAGCGCGGCTCGTCGGCCAAATACAGCGCCGCGACGATCTGCCCGCCGAGGCGCGTGATGCCGGGGAAGCTCGCCGCGACCTCGGCGCCCACTCCTTCCAAAAGCGTCGCCTTCGCCTTGGCTACCGCGTCGCTCATCGCACGAGCAAGCATGGCGTAAGCTCACGGGCGATGCAACGCAATCGCCTAGCCGAAGAGACGTCTCCGTATTTGTTGCAACATGCAAACAACCCCGTCGACTGGTTCGCGTGGGGCCCCGAGGCGCTCGCGCGCGCGAAGTCGGAGGACAAGCCGATCCTGCTCTCCATCGGCTACTCGGCGTGCCACTGGTGTCACGTGATGGAGCGCGAGAGCTTCGAGGACGAAGCCACGGCCGCGCTCATGAACGCTCGCTTCGTGAACATCAAGGTCGATCGCGAGGAGCGGCCCGATCTCGATCACATCTACCAGCTCGTCGTGCAGCTCATGGGACGCAACGGCGGCTGGCCGCTCACGGTGTTCCTCACGCCAGACCAGCGCCCGTTCTTCGGAGGCACGTACTACCCGCCGACGCCGAAGTACGGCATGCCGAGCTTCTCGCAAGTGCTCGTCGCCATCGCAGACGCGTACCGCGACCGTAGGGACGAGGTTCGAGATCAGGCGAGTGAGCTCGTGAGCGCGATCGAGCAAATCGGGAGCGACGCCGCGGTCGCTAGTGAAGCCATCACGACAGCGCACCTCGCGCGCGCGGCGGAGAAGCTCGGCAAGCGATTCGACGACCAGCACGGGGGCTTTGGGTCGCGCCCCAAGTTCCCAAGCACGATGGCGCTCGACGTGCTGCTCACGCACGCGCTCACGTCTGGCGATCTCGCCGCGAAGAACCGCGTGAAACACGCCCTCGATGCGATGCAAGCGGGAGGCATTCACGATCAGCTCGGTGGCGGCTTCCATCGATACTCCACCGACGAGCGTTGGCTCGTTCCGCACTTCGAGAAGATGCTCTACGACAACGCACTCTTGCTGCGGCTCTACGCCAACGGCTTTCGAGTCTTTTCCGACCAAGCGTACGCCCAGACCGCACGAGACATCGTCACGTGGCTCTCTCGCGAGATGACGCGCGACGATGGGTTGTTCTTCTCTGCGCAAGACGCGGACAGCGAAGGAGAGGAGGGGAAGTTCTTCGCCTGGACCGCGCAAGAACTCGCGTCCGCGCTCGGCGACGACGGCCCCCTCGCGTGCGCGTTCTGGGGTGTGACCAAGGCCGGCAATTTCGCAGAGCCGGGGAACGAGCGCAGGGGCGCTTCGGTGCTGTCTCGCGGGATGACGATCGAGGAGCTCGCGGCCGAGCACGGCTGCAGTCCGCCCGATGCGCACGCGTCGATCGAGAGGTCGCGGACGACGCTGTTCGCTCTCCGATCAAAACGCGCCAAGCCGTTTCGCGACGAAAAGGTGATGGTGTCGCTGAACGCACTCATGATCTGTGCGCTCGCAGACGCGTCGTCAGCGCTAGACGAGCCGGGATGGCTCGAGGTCGCGCTCGGAGCCTTCGAACGACTGTGGTCGCTGGCGACGACTACGAACGACGGGGCCCGACTCGCGCGCTACATCAAGGACGCAGACGTCGTGGGGGCGGGCTTCCTCGAAGACTACGCCTACCTTGGCAATGCGGCGCTCGATCTGTACGAGGCGTGCGGAGAGCCCGAGCTCGTCGCCAAAGCGCGGGCCCTCGCGGCGGCCATCGACCGTCGGTTTCGCGATCACGCCGCAGGAGGCTTCTTCCTCGCGCACATCGATGGCGAGCCGCTCATCGTCCGATCCAAAGACTCCTTCGATCACTCGATGCCCTCAGGGGCCGCCAGCGCCTCTCTCCTCTTCCTGAGGCTCGGCACCATGGCAGACGACGCCTCGCTCGCGATCGCCGAGCAGGAGATCAGCCGCTGGGGCAAGTCCGCCGAGGACCCTTTTGGGCACGCGAGCTCGGTGCTCGCGGTCGACACGCTCGCTCGCGGCTTCACCGAGGTGGTCATCCTCGGCGATTCGTTGGAGGAGCTTCGTCCGTGGCGTCGTCTCCTGGGAGCCGAGCCCCTGGTTCACTCACTCATTGCCCAGGTGGATCGCTCGCGCGCCACCTCGATTGCCGTTGTCACTCGATTAATCGACGGGAAGACCTCTCGTGGTGGAGTTGCGGCTTGGGTTTGCCAAGCGAAGGCTTGCTCACCTCCGTTCACGACGCCAAGCGGCCTCGTCGCTCACTGCAGACGCGCCGGCAAGTCGTGGGAATGACGCGCGCGCCGTGCTCCTCGCACCTTCCCTCAGGATCCAGTTGGATCCACGCATGGAGTAGCAATGATCCACCTCGCGACATCCCGCGAGCCCAGAGGTTCATGCAATCCTCGCGTCTAAGTCATTGAATTTCCGTCGCGCCCGGCGAAAGTGAGCACCGCCCAAGACATGGCATGTCTCGTGGATAGAGAGATCTCAAGGAGGCGGTGAATGAGGGCGCTCGCTAAACGAAGATCCCGCAACCGCGGTGCAGTGATGGTCGAGTACGCCTTCCTCCTCGCATTCGTTGCGATGCCAGGCGCAGTCGCCATCATCTACGGCGGTATGAACCTCCATCAGTCGTACATCAGCACTCGCGCAGAAGTATTAGCTCCCGCGCCCTGAGCCGTTCAGGGCCGTTCGTTACACAACAGACTCACGTCAATCCAAGGAGCCTCATCATGAAGATCGTCAAGCAAAACAAGTTCAGCAAGCTCGTCAACGACAACAAGGGCGCGACCATGGTCGAGTACGCCCTCATGCTCGCCCTAATCCTCGTCCTCGCCTACGTCGGCTTCAGGAACCTCGGCAAGGCGGTCAGCACAGCGGCCGGCAGCGCAACCTCGGCGTTCTGAGCAAAAAGAGCCAGGAGAGCGACGAGAAACCTCATCTCATCCGAGCGTGATATAGTCATCGCATGTTGGGGTTTCTCGTCGCTGCAGTTGCCATCGCTCTGATTGCCGCTGTCGTGGATATTCGCACTGGGGAAATACCTCAGTGGCTTACGCTGGGTGGAATCGGTGCCGGAGCTACGGCTCACTTGGTCTACGCGATTGTGAGAGATCAACCCTCCCCGCTCGGCGAGTTCGGCTTTTCCTTCCTCAGTGCACTTGGATGTGCAGTCGTTCCGCTAATCCTCTATCGGCAAGACGCGATTGGCGGGGGTGACGTGAAGTTGCTCGCCGCCCTTGGAGCCATTTTGCACTGGCCGGGGATGCGGACTCTGGGTTTCGAAGCAGAGGTATATTCGTTTTTCGCAGCAGGGCTGCTCGCACCCGCAAGACTAGCCTACGAAGGCAAGCTGTTTCGCACTCTGAAGAACACTGCGCTGCTCGCAATCAACCCGCTTTTACCGAAGAAGCGGCGGCGCAAGGTCGAGCCCACGCTGTTGACGTGGTTCCGGTTCGGACCGGCAATATTTATTGGTACCGCGCTCGTGGCATACACCTATTGGAGGCCTTGATGAGCTTGTGGCGCAACAAAAAGGGAGCGGTGATGGTGGAGTTCATCATCGCGTTCATGCCCATCATCACGATCTTCCTCGTCCTGATAGAGATGTCTCGATACGGCATGGCCAAGATGGCGATGCAACACGCAGCTAGCGTCTCAGCGCGGGCCTGTTCGGTCATCCAGACGCCACAGAATCAAGGCATCGACAAGGTCGACGGAGACCCGGCGACTGACATTCAAAAAGCCGGCGAGACCGCATTGAACGTTTGGACGGGCAACAACAAGATTGGCTCGAAGAACGCAGTCTTGTTGAGCAACGTGAAAGTAACCTGCGCCCCCCAATCGTTGGTCAGTGGCACCGATGAGGCGAAGGTGGAGGCTGACTACCACTGCCGTGTCCCGCTTGCGGGTAGTCTGGTGTGCGGCTTCTCCAAGAAGAGGACAATAAAAACTATGGCCCGTATGGGGCATCAGGGCGCGATCTACAAGCTGCAATAGCCGGAGGAACCGATGGCTCGTGGAATTGGGGTCAGACTTCGAGAGCGTGGAGCTGCGATGGTGGAGGCCGGAGTCCTCGCACCTATCTTCACGATGTTCTGGCTGCTCATGATGCAGCTCTCCGGAATGTATCAATACAAGATCCTGTGCAATCAGGAGACGCGCTACCAAGCGTTTTATATGGCAGTAAACGATTGCCAGGCGATGGGATTACAACCCGATCCGACGCAATCTGGAAACGCCAACACCATAACTTCGGGCGTCGGGCAGATGCCGATGACCACGGACATGCCGACGGACGGTGAGCCAGGCAACACGGGAAAGGCAACGCTACCCGCGAAGCCGCCAGGCTGGCCCAATCTCTCCTTCATCGCGAACACGTGGTGCGAAGCCGACTACGACTATCGGCCGCCGGATCACACCAAGGGCGACAAGGAAGAGATCAACAACGCCACCAGCGGAGCCAACGGCGGCGTGTTCAAGCTCCTCCCCACCCACGTCACCTCGAAGTCCAAGGTCGTGTGCGCACCGGGCTCCCCGCCCAACGGCGAGGAGTCTCACTCCGCACCTCCCAGCCTCTAGTCCGCAATAGACTTTGGAGAATCGAACATGCTCGTCGCACTTTTTGTTCTGAGCCGGACCAAGTATCAAGGTCCCATCCTTCGCAAGATCTATGGGACTGCGCGAGTGATGGCCTATGGGATGGTCGTTTGCGGAGGTGTGGGCCTCTACACCGCGCACAACGCGGCCGCAGACTTCAGGGAGCAAGGCTTGAAGGTCGGCGCGGACCTCCAAGAACTCACTGACCTGATGGGTGAGACCGAGGAGATTCGGATCAACAATCAGTCGATCTACATGTCGACGGCCACGTCGGACGAGACGGTCAGTCAGGTGTTGGACCGGTTTCAAGCGAACTGTGACTCGCACCCAGGTGCGATGAAGGACCTCCTTAAGGACGTCGTCGAGAAGCGGACGCCGACCAAGGGACTTGAGAAGAAGGACACCAAGACCCTGACGACGCAGCGCGAGGAAGCGCACGATCAAGGTACGGTCATCTGCATGGCTGGCCAAGAGGGCAAGCTCGGTTGGAAAGACGCAATCACGGCGTTCACCAACACCGGCGACCTCTCCAACATAGGCAATCTCCGCTACGTCTATGCGCAGAAGAACCCGAAGAGCGGCACGACGAGCATTCGCACCGTCTGGACTGAGGGGAAATTCAACTTCTATGCGGTAATGCCGAAGGACGGCGAGCTCAAGGTCGACGCCCCCGGCAGTGACGCAAACAACGTCCCGCGTCCGGACCACACCATGCGTATGTTCACCGCGGAAGCGGCGAACAATCAATATGCGGCGCGGTTCTATCAGACCGACGACGCGCCGAAGGATCAGCTCGCAGCTTATGACTCAAAAATGGAGAAGCTCGGCTGGGAGATGGTCACGGTCGACCAAGTCGGCACAGACGCTGACACTACCCACTGGTATATGAATCACGACAGCGGCGAGCAGATGGTGTTCCAAGCCGGTCATGACGATCATGCCAACAAGACCATGGTGATCGTCGCTACTGTCGGGAAGCTCGAGAAAGCTCCGGTCGCGAAGGCCGCGGCGCTGTGACAAGCGCCACCCTCACTCCGATGTCGTCGGTCAAGAATGATGACCGCGGTGCAATCATGGTCATCAGCCCAATCATGGCGTGCGCCATGATTGGGCTGATGTGGTACAGGATCGGGCTGGGGGATGCGCTGATTTGGCGCGACCGTTCGCAGGAAGCGACGGACTCGATGGCCTTCTCTTCTGCGGCGATTCACGCGCACGGAATGAACATCATCGCGTTCATCAACATCGTCATGTCGATCCTGGCCGCGATCTACTTGCTCGCGGCGATCGTCTACAACATCCTCGACTTCCTCCTGACATTCACGGGACGCACCGACGACCACTGTCACCTCAACAACGCCACGTTCAGCATGAAATGGCGAGCTCGCTTGCGCCGCGTTCACAGCCCCGCGTGGGGCGACGAGATGCTCAACTGGATCCAGAAGAAGACGGGCATCCCGACCGGAATCTTCAACAACGCTCGTCTCATCAAGGCGAGGGACTGGATTCACAACTCTCTCTTGGATGATCCGCAAGCCAAGTACACGACGGCCTATAAAGCGCTCCAAGACGGCAACAAGCACAAAGCCAAGAGCTACATCGAGGCCTCCTCTCTGGTGCCCGATGCGTTCCACTAAGCTCTTCGCGATCATCGTCGGCCTCGCGCTGCTCGCTCCTGCCGCGAGCGCGGCGCCGAAGCAAGTGGACCCGAAGTCGGAGAAGAAGAGCGACCCGGATCAGCCCCACAAATTCCCGATGTCGTCGGCGGAGTTCCGCCCCTTCATCAACAGGGTGATCGACGAGATTGGGCACATTGCGGAGAGCGAGGCCCCTGGCATTGGTCAGCGCATGCGCGTCAGAGCCAGCTCTGTAATAGAGGACGGTTGGGTCACTCAAGAAGAGTGCGATTACGTCTTGGACGCCGAATGACCTGCGCGCCCGCGTGATTAGCCACAATTGGTAGTTCCTAGGAGAGACGACGATGACCACAAAGACAATCCTGCCGCGGAAAGACGACAATCGCGGCGCAATCATGGTCATCGGCATCTTCATGGCGTGCGCGATGATCGCGCTCATGTGGTACATGATCGGCCTCGGAGACGCGCTGATTTGGCGCGACCGCTCGCAGGAGGCCGCGGACTCGATGGCCTTCTCGTCTGCCGCGATTCACGCGCACGGCATGAACATCATCGCGTTCCTCAACATCGTGATGAGCGCCCTCGTAGCGCTCTACATGCTCGCGGCGATTATCTATAATCTCATGGATTTTCTGCTCTGCATCACCGGGCGAAACGACGACAGCCACTGGTACACGCTCGGGGACAACAGCTGCGATATCCGAGACCAAATCAAGGACATCATCGAGGCGGTCCTCGCCATTTTCACGGGCGGTGCCACCGCGGAGGACATCTCGAACTCCGAGTTCTGCGACGCCGCGAAGGCGTTGCAACCCTTCCACGATTGGCTCGCGGACGACCTTGGTCCTTCTGCTAGCGGCCAGCCATCGCACATGATTAAAAATTACGAGGACAAAATCCTCGGGCCGGTCAACTATTGGGCCGCCTGGCTGCAGACGAAGATCGCGAACCTGACTCCTTGGGTGGGGGCGGCGATGTCCTCTTACGTGGGCTATGAGTACACGGATCGGACGGACTCCGACATCTTCAAGTTCCACCGCTTTGGCACGGCTCTCTCACCTGGAATGATGAAGGCCTCGGACGTAGACGGCTACAACATCTCCGACGCGCAGCGCAGCATCGATTGGCTGAAGCCCTCGAGCGGCGACCCTCGAATGGGTCTACCCGTGGGTGAAATGCGAATGGGGTGGCTCTGCTATCGCAACGGCAAGTATCTGTTCTCTTGGATCGGTAACTCGTTGAACGGAATTCCGTTCGTCGACAAGATCCTCAAGTGGCTCGGCGGGAAGGTCGCGTCCGCCGTCGAGGGTTGGTATTGCACCAATGACTCGCACGGGTTCCTGAGGAGTGCGACGAACTCCCCAAGCCCCCTCTACTGGGCGAACTGGCTATGGGACCTGGAGCAACGAGACCCGCCCTATTCATTCGACTACAAGGGTAACCCCTTCTGGAATGACCCCAAGACCGGCGGTCCCAAGGTGATGGTCGAGTTCGCGCAGAACGGCAACGACTGGATGCAGACGTTTGGCATCGTCATTCCGCTCAATCGCAACGAGGACAACAACTCCGAGCATCGCGTCGGCTTCACGCGCGGCACCGGCGGCGGCAAGTCCGTCTCCTACACTGAGAGCCAGAACTCGCGAGACCTCTATACCGAGGGCAAGAATGCATACTACGCCACGGCCGAGTTCTATTTGAACAAGGACTGCGCGTGGGCGGACTTCGACTGCAACGACGACAGCGAGCAGCTCTACAACGCCACCTTCTCGATGAAGTGGCGTTCGCGCCTTCGCCGGGTGCACAGCCCCGCATGGGGTGACGAGATGCTGAAGTGGATTCGGAATAAGACGGGCATCCCGACAGGCATCCTCAACAACGCGAGGATCCTCAAGGCGATGGACTTCATCCACGACTACCTGTTGGACGACCCGCAAGCCAAGTACACGACCGCGTACAAGGCACTCCAAGACGGCAACAAGCACAATGCCAAGAACTACCTCGAGCCTGCTTCGTTGGTGCCCGATGCGATGCACTAAGGCGATTGCGCTTGCAGTGGCCCTCGTGGCCGGGACCGTTCAGGCGGACCCGCGTCCACCCTTCGTCGACAAGACGGTTCACTTTCCGATGCAGTCGAAGGACTTTCGTCCGATCTTGGACCGATGCATTAGCTACTATCAACGAGGCGCGGCGGAAGCGGCCCGTCAGGGAAAGACTGTGCCTTCGGGCTGGGAAGACAAGATGCGCTTCGACGCGAGCGTCGCCATGGAAGATGGCGTCGTCACACAAGCGGAGTTCGAACGAGTGCTTCGGCCCCCTCGGTAGTAACGGAGATCGCGATTGATGGGCTCACGACACACAACCTCGGTCCGACGCGCCGCCATGTTCTTGTGCGGGCTTGGCCTCGTGGCGCAAGTGTCAGTGTCTTCCGCGGACCCCGTGCCGGCGGGCAAGGACCCGAAGTTCCCGATGTCGTCGACCGAGTTCAGGCCATACTTCGAGAAGTTGATGTCCAACCTCGAGGCGGCCGCGGCCAAGGCTCAGGGCAAGACGCCCAGGCCGCCGCCCTCTGGGTGGGCAGACCAAATGCGCTTTAGAGCGAGCCAAGCCACCGAGGACGGGATCGTTACCGCCACTGAGTTTACCTATATTGTCAGCGTAATTCGGCACAAGTAGTTCTTCATTAGGAGACTCGACCCATGACGCTTACCCACCCCACAATCCTGCCGCACAAAGACGACAATCGCGGCGCGATTATGGTCATTGGGATTTTCATGGCCTGCGCCATGATCGCGCTCATGTGGTACATGATCGGGCTCGGCGACTCGCTGATTTGGCGCGATCGCTCGCAGGAGGCTGCCGATAGCATCGCCTTCTCTTCCGCCGCGATTCACGCGCACGGAATGAACATCATCGCGTTCATCAACATCGTGATGAGCATTCTCGTGGCCATCTATCTGCTGGCTGCCATCGTCTACAACCTGACGGACTTCTTGCTGCTGCTGACCGGCCGAACCGACGACTGGTGCTTCTTCGCACAAATCGTCTTCGACCCTTGGCCGAATTTGGAGAACAGCTGCCAGGTTCGAGACGACATCAAGAAATTGATAGAGCTCGTGCTGGCATTCTTCACCGGAGGGGCAACGGCAGAAGACATTGGGAACAACGAGTTCTGCGACGCTGCCGGCATATTGCAGGCGATCCATGATCCGCTCGCTGACGACCTTGGGAGCTGCCCGAGCGCGAGCCCGGGGCATCTCATCAACAAATACGAACAGAATATCCTCGGGCCCGTGAACTACTGGGGCGCCAAGCTGCAGGTGCAGGTCGCCAAGCTCGCTCCGGTCGTGGGTGCCGTCATGGGCACGTACGTGGCGTACGACGGCTACACGGATCACACGGATGCCAACGCGCAGCACAAATATGGCACCGCGATTAGCCCGTCGATGATGCCCACAAGCGCGGGGGATGGCTACAGCCTCTCGGAGGCTCAGCGCAGTATGGACTGGCTCCAACCCAGCGGGGACCCGCGTCTCGGTCTGCCCGTGGGCACGATGCGAATGGGCTACCTCTGTTACCGAGACGCCGCATACGCGCCGAAGTGGCTGATGTCGAAGATGACCTTTTTGGCGAACATGCCGATCATCGGACAAGTCTTCAATTGGCTGATCAAGAAGCTCGCGAACAGTATCGAGAGTTGGTACTGCGCCAATGATTCGGAGGGTGTGCCTCTCTTCAAGACGGCCTCCGACTTGCTCTACTACCTCTCAATACCCATCTTCCCATTCGGAAACTTCTGGTACGACCTCCAAGAACGCGTTCCGCCATATGCCTTCGATTACAAGGGCAATCCGTTCTGGAACAGCGAGAAGACCGGCGGCCCGAAGGTCATGGTGGAGTACGCCCAAAACGGAAACGATTGGATGCAGGTTTGGGGCGTCGTGCTTCCGTTCAACCGCAAAGAGCTCAATGACTCCGAGCATCGTGTCGGGTTCACTCAGGGCAAAGGTGGCGGCAAGGCCGTCAGCTACAAGGAGAGCCAAAACTCGCGGGATCTCTATACCGAAGGCAAGAACGTCTACTACTCGGCGGCCGAGTTCTACTTGAACAAAGACTGCGCGTGGGACGACTTCGATTGCAACAGCAGCGCGGCGGACAACCTCAACAACGCGACCTTCTCGATGAAGTGGCGCTCACGTTTGCGTCGCGTGCACAGCCCCGCATGGGGTGGCGCGATGCTCAACTGGCTGAAGCTCGACTTTACCACCAATGCGAAGCTGTTGCAGGTCATGGATTTCATCCACACCTACTTGCTCGACGATCCGCAGGCGAAGTACACGACGGCATTCAAGGCGCTCAAGGACGGCGAGAACCACAAGGCGAAGGCCTACTTGGAAGACAAGAGCCTAGTGCCCGACATCTTCCACTGAGCCCCGAACGAACGGGACAGCGAACGAACAGAAAGGACCAGGGCCGCGGCTCTGGTCCTTTTTGGTTTGTCAGCCCAGTGCGATGACGTCTTGGACGAGCTTGCCCATGGGCGACTGAAGCGCGCGCTCGAGCTTGGGTCCTTTGGAGCGCGCGATCACCATGTGGATTTTCTGGACGCCGTCCGCGATTCGACGCGGCATGGCGATGTCGTCGATGATGCCTTGGAGAAAGTCTCCCGATGCGCGACTGACGTCTCGCGCGCCCGCGGTGGCTTCGAGGAGCGGCTCCCGAAGGAGCGCGCTGAGCAACACGATGTCGTCGAGAGGCTTGCCGCGCTCGCGCGTGAGGCGATCTACGGCTCCCAGGCGTGACCAGAACGCAGAGCCGGTAGACTCGGCGTCGTCGAGGAAGGCGGCGAGCTCGGGCATCAGCACCGCCAGACCGCCGGACTCCCAAAGGAGCCACATCGAGCGGTGAGAAGCGGCGCCACGCATCAAACGGAGGATCTCTTCGAAGACACGCGGGCGGGCAGCCTTCGCGAGGTCTTCGCGGTGCGCGACCATCGCGTCGTAGACGTTGGGCTGGATGCCGAGGTCGAGGCGCGCGGCGAATTTGATCGCGCGGAGGATGCGGACGGGGTCTTCGCGGAAACGCACGGACGGCTCGCCGATGGTCGCGAGTGTGCGGCGCGCGACGTCTTCCATGCCGCCGCACCAGTCGAGGACCTGCCCGCGGTCGAGGTCGTAAAAGAGCGCGTTGATGGTGAAGTCCCTGCGAATGGCGTCTTCGGGAGCGTCGCCGAAGACGTTGTCGCTTCGGATGAGCAGCTCGCCGCCCTCGTCATCCGCCTCCGGATTTCGACGGAAGGTCGCGACCTCGATCACCTTGCCCTGACCGAACAGCACGTGTGCGAGGCGGAAACGGCGACCGATGATACGACAGTTTCTGAAGAGTGCGCGGATGTCCTCGGGGCGAGCGCTGGTGGCTACGTCGAAGTCCTTCGGCTTGCTTCCAAGGAGGAGGTCGCGCACGCACCCGCCCACCAAATAGGCCTGAAAACCGGCGCGCTCGAGGCGACGCACGACCTTGGCCGCGTCGGGATCGATCGCCTTCTCGAGACCGAACGCGTCGTGTCGAACGAGACCGGTCCCCGCGTGGCGGTTCTCGATGTTCTCTGGCTCGGCCGGCGGCTCGGCCTCGACTCGAAACGACGGGAGATCGGGCGAAGCCGGAAGCTCACGCTCCCCACCGCGACGACGCCTCGGCCGTGCAGCTCCCGCCTCTCGAGGCGCTTCAGGTCGGCGTGGGCGCGGATCGGCCATCGCGTGAGGGTCGTTTTGGGCCATTCGTCAACGTGTACTCGCCAACACACGCGCTGGCCGACACGACGCCTTAGTCTTACTCTTGCGGGGACCATTCGCCAACGCATTTGTCATCCAGTTTGGCGACCGCCCGCAAACGGGGAGGGCTCTGTGCGCGGTTTGCGCGTAAATCAGCCTTTCTGACAACAATCATGCCGTCCTAGTTGACGAGGGAGCCGAGGTGATTAGCTTCCCCCTCGAACAGAGACGGTCTTCTCGGGTAAAACCCGTCCGGACCTCTCGTCCCCGTTGTCCTCCGCCGGCGCCTCCAGTTCCGGCGAGTCCGCAGGGGTCCAAGGTTTCGTCCTCAGTCACAGCGATCAACAAGCGGGAGCAGAGTCATGGGTAGAATCATCGGCATCGACCTCGGAACGACCAACAGCGTGGTCGCGATCATGGAGGGCCGCGAGCCCAAGGTCATCGTCAACGAGGAGGGCGCGCGTACGACCCCGAGCGTCGTCGCGTGGGACGAGAAGGGCGAGGTCTTCGTCGGTCAAATCGCGAAGCGCCAAGCCGTCACCAACCCCGAGAACACCATCTTCAGCGCCAAGCGCTTCATCGGCCGTCGCTTCGACGAGGTCAGCGAGGAGACCAAGCGCGTCCCGTATCACGTCGCTCGCGCCAGCAACGGCGACAGCGCGTTCGACGTGCGCGGCAAGATTCAGTCTCCGCAAGAGGTGAGCGCGAAGGTGCTCCAAAAGCTCAAGAAGGCCGCAGAGGACTATCTCGGCGAGAAGGTCACCGAGGCCGTCATCACCGTCCCCGCGTACTTCAACGACGCCCAGCGCCAAGCCACCAAAGACGCGGGCCGCATCGCGGGCCTCGACGTGAAGCGCATCGTGAACGAGCCCACCGCGGCGGCGCTCGCGTATGGTCTCGACAAGAAGAAGGACGAGATCATCGCGGTCTACGACTTCGGTGGCGGCACTTTCGACATCTCGATCCTCGAGGTCGGCGACAACGTCGTTCAAGTCATGGCCACCAACGGGGACACGCACCTCGGCGGCGACGACTTCGACAACTTGATCATCGATTGGATGGTCGCCGAGTTCAAGAAGAGCTCCGGCGTGGACCTCACGAAGGACAAGATGGCTCTGCAGAGGCTGAAAGAAGCCGCGGAGAAGGCGAAGATTGAGCTGTCAAGCGTTCAAGAGACGAACATCAACCTCCCCTACGTGACCGTAGGCGCGGGTGGCCCCGTTCACTTGGATCTGAAGATCTCGCGCAGCAAGTTCGAGCAGATGATAGCTCCGCTCGTCGAGCGCTCGATGGAGCCGGTGAAGAAGGCGATGCAGGACGCGAAGAAGAGCGCGAGCGAGATCGCGGAGGTCGTCCTCGTCGGCGGCTCGACGCGCGTTCCGCTCATCAAAGAGACGGTGAAGAAGTTCTTCGGCAAGGATCCCCACCAGGGCGTGAACCCGGACGAAGTCGTCGCGATCGGCGCGGCGGTCCAGGCCGGCGTGCTCAGCGGCGACGTGAAGGACATGGTCCTCTTGGACGTGACCCCGCTCACGCTCGGCGTCGAGACGTACGGCGGCGTGCTCACCGCGATGATCCCGCGCAATACGACCATCCCGACTCAGAAGAAGGAGACCTTCTCCACGGCGGCTGATTCTCAGCCTTCCGTCGAGATCCACGTGCTCCAAGGCGAGCGCACCGAAGCGAAGTACAATCGCTCGCTCGGCAAGTTCAGCCTCGACAGCATCATGCCGGCGCCGCGCGGCGTGCCGAAGATCGAGGTCACGTTCGACATCGACGCGAACGGCATCCTGAGCGTTCACGCGAAGGACACCGCGACCGGCAAGGACCAGAAGATCACCATCACCTCGAACTCCGGTTTGAGCGAAGAGGAGATCAAGAAGGCCGTCAGTGACGCGGCCGAGCACGAGGCGGAAGACAAGACGCGCCGCGAGCAAGTGGAGCGTCGCAACAAGCTCGACAACCTCTGCTACACGCTGGACAAGACGCTCAACGAGAACAAGGACAAACTCCCCGCGGCCGACGTGGCCACGCTGGAGGGCCTGATCAAAGAGGGTCGCGAGGCCGTCGAGAAGCAGGACGACGACAAGATCACGACCGTGATGGCGAGCCTCGAGAAAGAGGCTCACCGCATGGCAAGCGTGATGTACGGCGCGACAGGCGGACCCGGCGGCGGCGGCGGCTCCGACGGCGGCGACGCACCCGGCGGCGACAAGAAGGAGCCCGGCAAGAAGGGCGACGTCATCGACGCAGAGTTCGAAGAGAACGCGAACTAGCGAACGAGGACAACCAAGCGGTTTGGCTTCGCCAGCAACAATTTCACGCAAAGATCAGGAAGATCAGAAGTGGATTTTGGGAACTCACCCACCCCACGTCTTGATCTCCTTGTCTTTGCGTGAACACCTCTCAGTGCGCCGACGACAAAGCGCAGCGTGCGGCGGTCACGGCCTGAGCGAAGGGTGTCGTGAGCTGACCGAAGAGTCCGCTCGGGACTGACGTGTCGCCTGGACCGAACGACTCGATCGGACCTTTCTGGAGGTAGAGCGTCCTGAAGATCGCGTCATAGACGGGGAACACTCCCGCGAAGTTCTTGGTGCCGTGCCTGCCTGCGGAGTGATGGGCGCGATGAAACGCGGGCGTCGCGATCACGCGCTCGAGCCAGCCGAAGCGCCATCGCACGTTCGCGTGGAGCCACACGTTGAAGAAGAACAAGAACGGACCCGTCGCAAGCCACACGTCGAAGCGAGTGCCAATCGCGAGCACGAAGAGGCCGACCGTGACGTTGTCGATCGCGTCGTCCACCGGATGCATGCGGACGGCGCTGAGCCAGTCCAGCTCGCGCGGCGAGTGATGGATCGCGTGAAACGGCCACAAAATGCGGGTGTGGCGAAGGCGATGGTTCCAGTAGTTCACGAGATCGCCGAGCGCGATGGCGATCGCGAGTTGCAGGGCGATGGGGAGCCCACCGACGCCCCAGCGCGCGGTCGATAGAGAGAGCTGCGTGAGCGGAGCGCGATGACCGAGCAACAGCGCGAACAGTCCCGCAAACCCGAGCGTGAGCACGCGCGTGAGGTTGCCGGTGACGAACGCGGAGAACGGCCAATACGCCCAATCGATGAGCCTCTCGCGAGAGAAGGTCTTCGCGCGACGGCGGTCGGGCCACACGCGCTCGACGAGCGAGAACGCTAGACCCAACACGACGAAGAGGCTCGTCATCCCGACTATCGTGTCGAAGCGCACGAGGCCAGCGTATCCTCTCGTGCGTTGCCACCAAAGTCGGACGAGCGCTGGTTCGTGTACGTCGCGAGATGCGCCGATGACTCGCTCTACACGGGCGTAGCGATCGACGTTGCGGCGCGCATTGCTGCACACAACGAAGGCAAGGGCGCGCGCTACACCCGCGGCAGAGGGCCGCTCGAGGTTTGCTTGAAGTGTCGATGCAACAGCAAAGGAGATGCGCTCAGGTTGGAGGCCGCCATCAAGAGGCTCTCTCGCCTTGCGAAAGAGCGGCTCATTGCGAGGCCGCGATCGCTGGCAACGCTCGCTCGGTCCTTGGGCTAGAGGCTTGGTGTACGCTCGCTCGCCATGACGGGTCGAATGACGCTCGCAAGGCTGGCGCTCTTGCTGTCCGCTTCGGGTTGCGTGCTCGGTCCATCGCCGCAGGTTGCGACGCTCTCGACGCACGGAGACTACTGCGCCACGCAGCACCCGATCGCGGACGTCGATGCACCTCCGGACGCCGAGTTGGCGCCTGCGCCGGAGGCGAACAAGCGTGGGTTCTCTCCTCGGGCGATCGACACCGCGCGAGCGATCGGGGCGGTGAAGTTGCTCGAGCGGCTCGCGAAGGGCGAGTCGGACAAACTCGTCGAAGAGGACATCATCGATTTGCGCGCGCAGCTCATCGACGCGATCCAAATGGCGCAGCTCGATCTCGCGAGCACGAGCGCCGAGCTCGAGTGTGAGCAGGAGCGCGCGACCCAAGTGGCGGCGGCGCTGCGCACGGCGGAGGCGCAACAGACCCGCAACATCACGACCGACTCTCTGATCGTCACGGCAGCCGCGGCGATCGGCGCAGGGCTGTTGAGCATCACCGACAAGGATCCCACGCCCAGCGCGATCGTAGGGATCGGCGGCGGCGGGCTGGGCGGCGGCCTCGGGCTGGCTACGCTCGCGGTGCATCGCACGCTCGAGTTCACGCACAAGCGTAATGTGCTGGGCGAGCTGTGGGCGGGCCAGTCGCACCCGGATTTCCCACAATCTGTGTGGACCTACCTCACGCGCAAAGAGTTCAGCGACGGCGAGCGCGCGCGTCGCGACTGGTTGCTCGCGGCGTGGAAGGACGCCGAGCGGTTCACCGACAAGCCGAACGATCCGCAGCGCACGCTGCTCTTCGGCAACGGTGGCCGCTATGACGCGGACGGCCTCGAGGATCGCGCCGCCATGCTCGACGAGCTCGAGGCGACCGTGAGCCTGATGAACCACGAGCTACAGCACCTCGCCACCGAGGCGTCGCAACGGTGAGGAGAATTCACGGGAAGACGGGAGGTGCACGTCACCCAAACCCAGTGAACACAGTTTAGAGGGGATTTTTTCGCCGCCTTCGGCGAACGACAACAACTGAGCGGATTGGCTTCGCCAGCAACATTTCACGTCACCAAACCCAATCAACATGGTTCGCGAGTTGATTGGGTAACACTTCCCGGCTTTCCGTCTTCCTGTGAATCTGCCCTCTCACTGCGTCGTGCGCGCGACGCCTTCGTAGGTGAACGAGAGCCACGAGGCGCCGTCCTCGGCGTACGCGGCGCGCGTCTCTTCCAGCGTGAAGCCCGCCGTGGCGAGCTGCGCGAACGGATCGCGATCGAGCCGGCAGCCTCCGCCGACGACCTTCCACGCGGGAGTGAGTCCGCGCTGCCAACGTCGCGTTCGCTCGTCTGGCGCGAGGCCGTGCTCGACGAAGAACAACTCGGCGTTCGGTTTGAGCACGCGTGCGACCTCGCGTAGCGCCGGCGTCGGATCATCCACGCTGCACAGCGTATACGTGACGACCGCACTGTCGAACGACCGCGCGTCGAACGGGAGCTGGGCTACCGAGCATTCCTCGAACGCGACTGGCACGCGCGCGTCTCTCGCGCGTTCGCGTGCTCGCAACAAGAGGCTCCGCGAAGGGTCGATGCCAATGACCTCGATGACCTTCGCGGAATCGTAGAACGCCAAGTTCAGCCCCGAGCCCACGCCGATCTCGAGCACTCTCCCATGTGCACGCGGCACCCAACGCTCGCGCTCTTCCTTGATCGCGCCGCTGCGACAGGCCTTCTCGATCAGGATCGGGAGTACGTGGTTCGACCAGAAGCCCATCGCGTCAGCGCGGGACGATGTCGGTCCAACCCGACGACGCGCCCGTGAAGCCCTTCGGCGCGCGCGACACCGTGACGGGGGTTCGCGTGACGTGATCGGTGATCGTGAGGCGCTCCACATGGCCGTCCCGCGTGAAGCCGTACATCGCGTCGGACCAGACCGCGAGGCCGTCGATGATCGAGCCCGCATCGATCGCGAACGTCCTGTTCACGCTGCCGGTGATGGGGTCCACGCGCTCGAGCAGGTTGGGCGACGTCCGGTCGGTCCAATCCAACACGCTCGCCACGTAGGCAAATCCGTCGGTGCCCATCACGATGTCGCACGCCGCGCGTCGCGAGAGGGGCGTGGGGACGAGCTGAATGCTGCTGCCGCGCGTCGCGTCGAGGAGTGACAGGCCGCTCGAGAGCTCGCCGAGCAAGCGCTGGGAGCCTGTTGATTGCGGCAAAAATCCGATCGCCCACGGCGCATCCGTCGCGAACTTCGAGAGCACCGTGCACTCGCCCGTACGCGGGTCGACGCGATAGAGCGCCGCGTTGCCCTCCTCGAACCCTGCGGCCCACATCTCGCCGCGATCGTTCTGGGTGATCTCGACGATGCCGATGTCGCAGCCCGCGAGACGGAGCCCATCTCCGAACGTCATGCTCGCCTTA
>JAYVYD010000206.1:0-28569 GCA_043784605.1 Myxococcales bacterium
CGCCTACGCTGACCAAAAGCGCTATCAACTCGCTGCCTGCAGTCACGTTCACCGCGAGCAGCGCCAGCGGGATGGTGGTCACCGATGCGCCGAGCCTGCAGTTCGGGACTGCCGATTACTGCATCGCGGTGGTCAGCCAATTCGACAACGATCCGAAGAGCGCGCAGGCGTCGAGCATCGGCACCTGGTTCGGCAAAGCGGACATGAACAGCGGCATCTTGTTCTTCGGCAACAACATCGACCCGAAGAGTTCGATGGTCACGGCTGGTCTGTTCGCCGCTGAGAACAGCACCACGTTCCTCGGAGTGAACAACGCGTACAACGACAAGAAGGCGCGACTCTACTTGCTGCAGCGGACGGCGAACGTGCTGTACACGCGAGTCAACGGCGCGCAGGTCGGGACGCTCACCGAGAGCGCGCCCATCTCGGTGAGCGCGGCCAACAACGACGCGTTCATCGGCTTGTTCACGAACATGAACCAGGACGTCGGCGCGCTAAACGGTGACATCGCGGAGATGATCGCGGTGAAGGGCGCCGTCTCCAGCGGGGATCTCTCTACGGTCGAGTCGTACTTCAAATCGAAATACGCCCTCTAGCCGCGACGGTTTTCGGCTAGCGTTCTCGAGCATCCATGGCGGTGTTCGTTCTTCCGTTCGAGAAACCCCTTGTCGATCTGATCGGTCGTGTGCGTGAGCTGCGCGAGCTCGCGGACACCGATGCCACGCTCGAAGAGGAGCTCCAGAGGCTCGAGGAGAAGACCGCCCGCCTCGCGCGTGAGCTCTTCTCGAGCCTCTCGCCGTGGCAGAAGGTGCAGCTTTGCAGGCACCCTGCCCGCCCCTATACGCTCGACTACCTCGAGCACATCACGACCGACTTCGTGGAGATGCACGGCGATCGTCGCTTCGGTGACGACCCCGCGATCGTCGCAGGCGTTGCGCGTTTTCGCGGCCGGAGCGTGGTGGTAGTCGGTCACCAGAAGGGGCGCAGCACCAAAGAGAAGGTGTCGCGCAACTTCGGACAAGCCAACCCCGAGGGTAACCGCAAGGCGATGCGCTTGTACGAGCTCGCAGATCGCTTCGGCTTCCCGATCCTCACGTTCATCGACACGCAGGGCGCGTTCCCCGGGATCGGCGCCGAGGAGCGCGGCCAGAGCGAAGCCATCGGCGCGTGCCTCGCCGCGATGAGCCGCGCGCGGGTGCCGATCATCGCGACCATCATCGGCGAAGGCGGCTCCGGCGGCGCGCTCGCGCTCGGCGTCGCGAATCGCGTGCTCGTGCAAGAGTACGGCACCTACAGCGTGATCTCGCCAGAGGGCTGCGCGTCGATCCTCTGGAAGGACGGCACCAAGAGCGACATCGCCGCGGAGGCCATGAAGATGACCGCGCCCGACTTGTTCGGGTTCAAGGTCGTCGATCGCATCGTGGACGAGCCCCCCGGCGGAGCCCATCAAGACCCCTACGCCGCGGCGAAGCTCGTCGAGACTGCGATCGCAGAGACCCTCGGAGAGCTCACGAAGATGACCCCCGAGCAGCTCGTCCTTGATCGCTACAAGAGATTCCGCGCGCTCGGCACGTTCATCGGCTGATCAACTACGCCTCCGACTCCGCTTAAACGAGACGGTCCCGCTCTTGCGCCACTCGGGGTTGGACACTACCGTCCGTCCACATGACCTCGCGGCGGTCCAAGTCCGATACGGTTTTCTTCGCGCTCGTGATCGTGGTCACAGGGCTGTTTCTAGCCACGATTGAGCTTGTTTTCCTGCGCGTCCCTGTCGAAAAGACGATGGGCGTCGTCCAGAAAATTTTCTACTTTCACGTGCCGAGCGCGTACAGCATGTACCTCGGCGCGGCGGCGTGTTTCGTCGGCTCGGTGGGCTATCTGTTGCGGCGCACGGACGTGTGGGACGCGCTCGCGCGAGCCGGTGCCGAGGTTGCCGTGGTGTTCGGCGCGATCATGCTGATCACCGGGCCGCTCTGGGCGGCGAAGGCGTGGGGACACTTCTGGACTTGGGATCCACGCCTGACGACGGCGTTGCTCAGTGTTCTCATTTACGTCGCGTACCTCGTGCTGCGTGCGTTCGCGGGGGACGGCGAAGGCGAGAAGCGGTTCAGCGCGGCGCTCGGCGTGCTTGGCGCTGCCAACCTCCCGATCATCCACTTCAGCGTTCAGAAGTGGAGCGGGCAACACCCGACCGTGATCACGAGCAAAGGCGGCGGGCTGCAGCACCCCGACATGAGGCTCGCGCTCACGCTCTCGTTCATCGCGTTCACGCTCTTCGTGATCGCCATGCTCTGGACGCGCGTTCGGTTCGAGCTCGCCAAGAGTCGACTCGCAATGGCAGAGGAGGATCTCTTGGATCTCGACCCCGACGGAGCCGATTCATGATGTATCAACAGCCGACCCCAGCCGCGAGCGCGACGCCGGACGACCGGTCGACGAGCTTCCGCCCCGTCGAGGGCGGCCCCGAGATGCGCAGCGGCACGGTGCTCCTCGTGGAGGCGTACGCGGCGATCTGGCTCGTGCTGATGGTTTGGCTGCTGATGTTGTGGCGCAAACAGCGCACCTTGCACGAGCGCCTGGACGAGGTCGAGCGCGGGCTCGCGCGCGCTGAGAAAGCGGCAAAGACCTGAGATGCCGGTCGAGCACGTGATCTTCATTCCGGGCGTCTTGTTGATCGGAACGATCCTCGGCTACGTGCTCGGAGTGCGGGCCGCGCGAGCCCACGTCGACAAGCGCAAGCGACGAGCGCGCGAGTAACGCGTCACCCGCCGCCGACGAGGTGAACGATCTCGATCACGTCGCCTTCGCGCACGATCTGGCTCGCGTGTGTGGCGCGCGGGACGATCTCGCGATTGATCTCGACCGCGACCGGACCTTCGGTGAGTTCGAGCTGCAGGAGCATAGCGTGCACGGTGCAGTCGTCGGAGAGCTCTTTGCCTTCGCCGTTGACGGTCACCTTCATGACGTCGACGCGTACACTCCCGTGGACCGATCGACAAGGACCTCGTCGGCGTTCGAAGCGTCGTCGGCGTCCTGGTGGGTTTGGGTGGCCGCCAGCAGCGTGAACGCGTGCGCGAAAGACACGGTAGCGTAGACCAGCGCGGGCAAGCCGAGCGTGTGGATGTCGAAGTCCTTCCAACAGCCGGGATCGACCGCGACGCTCGATGCGATGACCGCGCAGATCACCGCGACGTTGTGGACGAGCGACCAGATCGCGACGCCGTGCGCGAATCGGCGGGAGCGATCGCGGCGCTTGTACAGGCGCCAACCGGCAGCGAAGATCATGAACGCGAGGAGCAAGCCCGTCGGGCCGAAGATCGCCGCCGCTCCGACGCCCCCGGTTCGGCCGTCCGCCTCTTTCGCCATGCCGATCAACATGATGGGCAACGAGAGCACCGCCGGCCCGAGCAGCGCGAACGACCACACGGATGCGACCTGCACCAACACGGGCGCGCCGGGGTTTCGAGGAAGCCACGTCCAACCGCCACGATACGCGCCGCCGGTCGGGGTGGGCACTTTGTCGAAGACGATCCATTCGCCCGAGGACTTGCGCGTCGCGAGGTGGTGAACGCCGACCGGAATCGCGATGAAGACGAGGACGACTACGAGACCAAGGGCCAAGAGCATTGATTGCCTCCTATGGATTGAACGCGGGCGCGCCACGATTCTTCCTCGAAGGCCGTGATAACTTCGGAACGCCCTATGCCGACAGAAAAGCTCTACTGGGACGAGCCCACGACTTTTTCTTTTGAGACGACCGGTGCGCGCGTCGCGAGCTGGCAAGACAAGCCTGCGCTCGTCCTGCCACGCACGGTGTTTTACGCCGAGGGCGGCGGACAGCTCGGGGACACGGGTACGTTGCGCGTCGGGTCGCAGAGGCTACGCGTGGTGGACACTCAGATCGACGAGGCGGGCGACATCTTCCATGTCCTCGACGCTCCGGCCGTGGTGGCTCACGATGCGGCTATTATTGGCTCGATCGACGTCGATCGAAGGCGTGACATGATGGCGCATCATACGGCTCAGCACATGCTGTCCCGGGCCGTCCTGGACGTCGCGCGCGCGGCTACGGTCTCGGCTCGCCTCAGCCTCGGCTCCTGTACGATCGACTTCGACAAGGCGTCTCTGCCTGACGCCGATCTGGCTTCGGCGGAGGACCTCGTGAACGCCATCGTGCGAGACGACGTCACGGTGCGTGCGTTCTTTCCAAACGAAGAAGAGCTGAAGAGCCTCGACCTCCGCCGTGCGCCCAAAGTGCAGAGCGGGATACGCATCGTGGAAGTCAGCGGGTTCGATCTCACGCCGTGCGGCGGTAGCCACGTCACGCGCTCCGGTCAGATCGGCGCAGTCCGCGTGATCGCGACCGAGCGCTACAAGGGCAAAATGCGCGCTACGTTCGTGGCGGCGGCTCGCGTGCTCGTCGACGCGCGCGCCAAGGACAGGCTGCTCGGTGAGCTCGCGCGCGACATGACGTGCGGGCTCGGTGACATCCCGGCGAACGTGGCTCGCTTGCGGGCGGAGCTCGCCGAGCGCGTCGACGCATTGGCCAAGGCGCGGGCTGAGCTCGTGCGCCACGTGGCCGGCGAGCTCCTCTCGGCGGCTCGCATCGACCCGAGCGGCACGACCGTGGTGCGTGTGCTGCGCGATGGAGACGACGTGGGGGCGCTTCGTACGCTCGCAGGGAGGCTCAGCGCCCGCGAAGACGTCGTAGCGATCTGCGGCTCAAAAGACGCCTCTGGTGAGGTCCTCGTCATCGTGCAGCGAGGGGGCGGCACCAACTTCGACTGCGGCGCGTGGCTGAAGGAGACCGCGGCTCGCTTGGGCGGGCGCGGCGGCGGTCGACCGGAACGGGCCGAAGGAAAGCTCCCCGCGGCGTTCGCCGGCGAGCTCGACCCTCAATTGCCTTCCCAGCATGACCGCAATGACGGAGACTCGGGACCGCGATGATCCCGGCTCCCAAGAAGAGTGACCACGAGGACGTGGCCTGGGCCCTCTCGACCGCCGAGGCACAGTGGACTCAGGGCGAGCGGGCGGAGGCCATCAAGTGGCTCCGCCGCGCCGCTGAAGCCGCATCCGAGGTCGAGGACGACACGCGCGCGCTGGAGCTCGCCAAGGCCATCGCGGAGCTCACGGCATCGTCGCCGCCGCCGCCGCCGAGTAGGCCGCCCGCTTCGGTGCAGCTGCCGAGGCCGCCGCCTATCCCCAACGTCGCCGGAGTGACTCCGCCGCTGCCGCCTCAGTCTCTTCCGAAGCCGCCTCTTGCGCCAAGCGCGCCGCTAGCTCCGAGGCCTCTCTCCGTAGCGCCGCGGCCTGTTTCGGGTACGCCGCCGCGAGCGCCCACGGCGCGCCCTCCCGCTCAGCCGCTGCGACCGGCATCGAAGGCGCCGACGCCGGCGAAGCGACAGAGCAGGAAGTCAATTCCGCCGAAGGACGAGGACCGCACGGACACGGAGATCGCACAGCCTCCGCCATCCGCGAAGGATCCCCGCTCCCAGATGCCAACGACGCCTCCGACGTCAGAGGCGGACGCGTGGCCCACCGAGTCGATGGGCGGCAACGAGTTTGCCGGTCTCGAAGCGGAGCGCACGCGAGTCGGTGAGCCGTTCTACAGCTCGGCTTCGACGCCGAGTGGCGCGCCGCTAACTCGAATCCCCACGTCTCAGGCAGTGCGCGTGATCGTCTGGCGCGACGCCAACGGCGTGCACCTCGCCCCTGCTGGCACGACCGTGACCGCGATCACGGTGGACGCGATGTTGGTGGCGTTGGACACCACCGCCGATCTCTCTGCCTGGCTCAGCAAGAAGTAGGACCTGTCTGCGGCCGCGATTTGCGCTAAAGGGTGCGGGGATCATCTGCCCATTCACCTCCGCGTCCCCCAAGTACGAGTGACCATGTTCGAAGAGTTTGGAATCAACGCGGGATACGTCGAAGACCTCCACGCTCGCTGGCAGCAGAGTCCTCAAAGCGTCGACGACAAGTGGCGGGCGTTCTTCGGTGAGGGCGGGACGGCGGCAACTACGGATGACTCATCAAGAGTTTCTCCGCCGACGAACGGGGCCCTCGCGCTCAAGCACTCTAACGGACACGTGCCGATCGCCTCGCTCGACCTCGACATGCCCCGAGAGTCGCTGCCGCCCCCGGCCATGTTGGCCGAGAAGGCCGCGGGCGGGCGCGTCTACGAGCTGATCAACGCCTATCGCGTGCGCGGTCATCTCTACGCGAACCTCGATCCGCTCACGGACGCAAAGCCCCCGAAAGACGAGCTGCAGCTGGCCATTTTCGGACTCGGCGAGAGCGATCTCGATCGCACGTTCCCCACGATCAACGTCAAGGGACTTGGCGAGAAGGCGACGCTGCGCGAGATCGTCGCGCACTTGAACGAGACGTACTGCGGCTCCATCGGCGTGGAGTTCACGCACCTCGAGTCTCCCGAGATGCGCGTGTGGCTGCGCGACGCGATGGAGAGCACCCGCAACCGCGTGACGATGAGCCGTGACCACGCGATCCGCATCCTCACGAAGCTCACCGACGCAGAGGCGTTCGAGCAGTTCCTCGCGAAGAACTACGTCGGCGAGAAGCGCTTCAGCGCGGAGGGCGCCGAGAGTCTCATCGCGATGCTCGACGTGCTCATCGAAGAGGCCGGTGATCGCGGCGTGTCCGAGATCGTGTTCGGCATGGCGCACCGCGGACGCCTCAACGTGCTCGTGAACACGATGGGCAAGAAGGCGCGCGAGATCTTCGCCGGCTTCGACGACAAGCACCCCGATCGCTTCCTCGGCGGCGGCGACGTGAAGTACCACCACGGCTACTCGAGCAACGTCACGACGGAGGCCGGCAACCGCGTGCACCTCACGCTGTGCTTCAACCCTTCTCACCTCGAGTGGGTGAACCCTGTCGTCGAGGGTCGCGTGCGCGCCAAGCAAGAACGCTCGGTGCAAGAGGGTCACAAGCGCGACGTGATGCCGCTGCTCGTCCACGGCGATGCGTCCTTCATGGGACAAGGCATCGTGCCGGAGACCCTGAATTTGGCCGGGTTGGACGGCTACACCACGGGCGGCACGATCCACGTCGTCGTCAACAACCAGATCGGCTTCACCACACTCCCCGGCGACTCTCGCTCGACGCGCTACTGCACCGACATCACACGCATGATGAAGGTCCCCGTGTTCCACGTGAACGGCGAGGACCCCGAGGCCGTGATCGTGGTCAGCAAGCTCGCCGTCGAGCTCCGCCAGCGCTTCGGCAAGGACGTCGTGATCGACATGTATTGCTACCGCAAGTACGGCCACAACGAAGGCGACGAGCCGCGCTTCACGCAGCCGCAGATGTACGCGCTCATCGACAACAAGCCCGGCGTCCGAAAGATGTACGTGGAGCGACTCGTCGAGACCGGGCAGCTGACGCGCGAGCAAGCGCAGCAGATCGCCGACGCGCGCAAGGCCGTGCTCGACGCGCAGCTCGCGGAGGCCCGGACGGGCGACTACCTCAAGCCGCCGAGCGCGATGGAGGGACTGTGGTCTCACTACAAAGGAGGCCCCGACAGCGCCGTCCCTGACGTCGCCACTTCGGTGCCGAGGGAGACGCTGCTCGCGCTCGTGGACAAGATGGCAGAGCTGCCGAGCGGCTTTGTTCCGAACCCGAAGGTTCATTCGGTCTTCGTCAACGACCGCAAGGGCAACGCACACGCGAACAAGCCGCTCAACTGGGGCGCGGCCGAGCACCTCGCCTATGCGTCGCTGCTCAGCCTAGGCGTGCCCGTACGCTTGACGGGTCAAGATTCTCAGCGCGGCACGTTCACGCACCGCCACGCCACGCTCTTCGACATGAACACGGGCGAGCCCTATTGCCCGCTCGCGAACCTCTCTCCCACGCAAGGTCGCTTCGACGTCATCGACAGCCCGCTCTCCGAGGCAGGCGTGCTCGGCTTCGAGTGGGGCTACAGCCTGGACCGTCCCGACGGGCTCGTGCTCTGGGAGGCGCAGTTCGGAGACTTCCTCAATACAGCGCAGGTGATCGTCGATCAGTTCATCACCTCAGCGGAGGACAAGTGGCTTCGCCTCTCGGGCCTCGTGCTGCTGCTGCCGCACGGCTTCGAGGGGCAAGGCCCGGAGCACTCGAGCGCGCGAATCGAGCGCTTCCTGCAGCTCGCCGCAGAAGACAACATCCAGGTCTGCAACCTGACGACGCCCGCGCAGTTCTTCCACGTGCTGCGCCGCCAAGTCCTCCGTCCGTGGCGCAAGCCGCTCGTGGTGATGACGCCGAAGAGCCTCTTGCGTCACAAGGACGCCGTCAGCACGCTCGACGACCTCGCGGCGGGCGAATTCCGGCGCGTGATCGGCGATACGGTCATGGACCCTGCCAAGAGCACGCGCGTCCTCTTGTGCTCGGGCAAAGTCTTCTACGATCTGCTGGAGGCGCGAAAGAAGTCGGGTCGCCTCGACGTGGCCATCGTGCGCATCGAGCAGCTCTACCCGCTCGATGCGTCGCTCCCAAAGCTGCTCGCCGCTTACAAAGACGGCACCCAACTCGTGTGGGTCCAAGAGGAGCCGCGCAACATGGGCGCTTGGTACTTCATGAACGCCAACCTCCCGGCCGTCATCGGCGTGCGCCTGCCGCTCACCGTCGTCGCACGTGCGGATAGTGCGAGCCCGGCGACCGGCAGCCGATCGAGCCACGCGCTCGAGCAGCGGATGTTGCTCGACGCGGCGTTCGCGTGATCACGTAACTTACAAAAGGGGGCGCTGTGGAGACGTGGTTCGAACAGGCGTTCTCGCGGTACACGCTTTGGATTTTGCTCGCGTGCATCGTGCTCGTCGCGTTGCTCGTCAACCGCTTCCAGCCTTCGCGGCGCCACAAGCTGCGGCGAATGCTCATCCTCTTCGGGCTCGGTCTTGCAGCCGAGATCGCTTCGTCCATCCTGCACGCCACGGGCGCGGTTGCTTGGCACGAGCGGATGGAGTTCGCGTCCGGCCTGCTCGAGGCGTTCATCGTCATCAACCTCATCGTGACCACGGTGTTCGACGTGATGGTGCCGAGGCTCGGCGTCTCCGTCCCGGTCATCGTGAGCGATCTCGTCATCGCGGCCGCGTACATCGTCGCGATGATCGGCGCGCTGCACGCGGCGGGAGTCAACGCGTCTAGCGTCGTCGGCGCTTCGGCGGTGGTCTCGGCGGTGCTCGCCCTCTCCCTCCAGACGACGCTCGGCAACGTGATCGGCGGCGTCGCACTGCAGCTCGACGGATCCATCCATGTCGGCGACTGGATCGCCCTCGAGAACGGCAGGCAAGGCAAGGTCAAGGAGATCCACTGGCGGCACACCGTGCTGGAGACGCGCGATTGGGGCACGCTCATCGTCCCGAACTCCACGCTGCTCTCCGGCCAGATCATCGTGCTCGGCAAGCGCGATGGGCAGCCAAAACAGTACCGATACTGGATCTACTTCAACGTGGACTTTCGTTACCCGCCGTCGCGCGTGATCGACGTCGTCAACGAGGCGCTGCAGCAGGGCTCCATCCTGAACGTCGCGCAGGATCCGAAGGCGCACTGCATCGTGATGGACTTCGCGAAGGACAACCGCGACAGCTTCGCGTACTACGCCGTTCGCTACTGGCTCACGGACTTGGCCGTCGATGACCCGACGAGCTCGCTCGTCCGGCAGCGCATCTACATGGCGCTCAAGCGCGCGTCGATCCCCTTCGCGCGTGCCGCCAACACGACGTTCTTGGTCGGCGAAGAAGACAACGCGACCCGGCGTGTGCGCCATCGCGGGGAACGGCTGCGCGCGGTCGAGCAGATGGAGCTCGTCAAGATGCTCACGGACTCGGAGCGTGAACACCTCGCAGATCACCTTGTTTTTGCGCCTTTCGTGCGAGGCGAGATCGTCACTCGCAAGGGCAACGTCGCGCACTGGCTCTACATCCTCCTCAGCGGAACCGTGAACATCCAGATCACCGACGGCGGGGAGACGCGCGTGCTCACCAGCATTGAAGCGCCCGGCTTCTTCGGCGAGATGGGGATGATGACGGGTGAGCCGCGCGCCGCCGACGTAGTCGCCAAGACCGACGTCGAGTGCTACCGCCTCGACAAGGATGGCTTCGCGGAGATCATGCGCGCGCGACCAGAGATCGCCAAGGAGATGAGCAAGACCATGGCGACTCGGCGCGCCGAGCTCGTCGCCGCCAAGGACGGACTCGCGGACGAGCAGAAGGCGCAGTTCGCGAAGGAAGAAGAGAAGCGCATCCTCGGTCGAATCGAGGCATTCTTCGGGCTCGCGGGATGATCGGAAGCGACCTCGGCATTACGACGGTCGACGAGGCGTGCCGTGTCGTTCGTGCGCTCGGGGGACATCGCTACGTCGTCGGGCGTCAGCACCTCGTACACGCGCTCGCGCTCGAGGGCGCAGAAGGTGACGCGGGCATGTGGGCCCAGCAGGCGCTCGCGAACGAGGACCTCGATCACGCGTCGCGCGACCCACGTCTCTGGCGAGCGTGCTCGGAGACCGAAGTCGCCGAGGTACTGGCGCGTTTCTGGGGCGCCGACGACGCCGCGCGATTTCGGCTCGAGGTCACGCTCGATCGACTTCTACTTCCGATGCCCGAGCCGGAGCCGTTCGACGAGTCACGCGAGGACGAGCTGCACCCGCTGATGATCGACGCGGGCTGGGAGCTGCTCGCGCTCGCCGAGCTCGATGCAGAGCGACACAAAGGCGCGATGGCAGCCTACGGCGAGCCCATCTTGTTCGAGACCGCGCGCTTCCTTGAGCAAGAGTCGATGCCCAAACAGGTGCACCTCTACGAGCTCCCTGCGTTCGGCCCGCGCGAGCTGATTCACGGAGCACGTGACGGTGTGCTGTTGCATCCGTTCGTCGTGTACCTGCAAGGCGAACCGACGTACGTCGACTACGTGCTCCGCGGCGTGCTGAAGGCGGCGAAGATCCGCTAGTCCGAGTCCGGTGCGGAGTCCGAATCCTGATCGGAGTCCTTTTCCGATTTCGTCTCGGTCTCCGCTTTCGTCTCCGTCTCGGTCTCCGCTTTCGTCTCGGTCTCGGTCTCCGCTTTCGCTTCGGTCTCCGCTTTCGTCTCGGTCGGCTCGGGCTTCTTTTCGGCGACCAACGCCGCGACCTTCTTCGCCGGTGCCTTGATGATGTTGCGCTTCACGGGCGGCGGCGCGACAGGCGCGGGCGTGAGGTCTTTGCGCGTCGGAAGCTTCGCGAATGCCCACGCCACCCAGGCGAGTAGCAAGGTCATGACGATCGCGGTCACGTAATAGAGCGCCCTCGGATCTGCCGACATGGCGGCGGACCTTAGCGGCACGGCAGTTGCGATGGTTCAGAAATCAACATGCGCTGCAACCGACTCCCCCTCGCATTTGCCGTACTCACCGCGGCCTTCACGACCCTCGCGTGCGGAGGCACGGATCCAGGCTGGATCGGCGGCCCTCCAGGCGCGCACGACTCCACGTCGACCGCCCCCACCGGCAGCAGCGTGACGGCAGACGCGGGCAAGGACGCCGATCCCGGCTACCGCGACCCGAAGAAGCCCGAGGCCGGCTGCGTGCTACCGAACCTCGTGTGCGGCGGCGCGTGCCTCGCGGTCAACGCCGATCGCGATCACTGCGGAGCGTGCACGAACAAATGCATCGGCAATGACTCGGCGTGCCTCGCGGGCAAGTGCGCGTGCTCGGGTCCGCTCATCGACTATTGCGACAACGTCGGCTGCATGGACGTCTCGAAGGACCTCAACAACTGCGGCGCTTGTGGCAACGTGTGCGATCCGAACCAGTTCGACACGTGCGTCAACGGTGTGTGCGTGCTGTTGAACTAGGCAGCGTCTTCGCGATCCGAAAGCCGAGGCCCGTTCCACGCTTGGTCGCGAACACGCGAATGCGCGACGCCGAGTGCCTCCGACTCGAACGGTGCGCTCCCAGTCAGCAGCTCGTAGAGGATGACGCCGAGCGAGAAGACGTCGCGCTGATGATCGAGCGCTTCGCCTTTGACCTGCTCGGGCGACATGTACCCGAGCGTGCCCTCCGCCAGCGCTCCGAGGTCGTAGACCGGCACGACGCCGGGGTGCTCGAGCTGACTCGTGATGCGCGCCTCGTCCAGGAAGCGCCGCACGTCAACGGCGCTCGCGTCGAGTCCCGCGGTGAGCGTCTTCATCGCGACCGAGCGGCCCGTGTCGACATCTTCGGCGGCCGCGACGAGACCCATGCCTCCGCGACCGAGCTCCTCTCGCACGACGTAGCGCCGTTGTTGAGGGTCCGCCGGGGCAGTGGACGGAGGCGATGCGCGCTGATCCAGCGCCCGTAGGCGGACGAGCGACCCATGGCTCAGCGTCGGACTAGTCCCGAGAGTCGACGTGCCGAGCCATTTTTCGTCCGTGGACATCCGCGTGAGGTGGTCGCTCAGCTCGAAAAGTCGAGGAGCTCGATGTCGAACTTGAGCCCCGCATCTCCGGGGATCGTGCCGCTGCCGCTCTTGCCATAGCCGAGGTCGCTCGGGATCACGAGTCGGCGCTTGCCGCCCTTCTTCATCCCGACGACGCCCTGGCTCCAGCCGGTGATGACGCCGCTGCCGACCGTGAACTCGAACGGCTCGTTGCGATCGCGCGACGAGTCGAACTTCTTTCCGTTCATCAAGGTGCCCGTGTAGTGCACTTTGATTTTGTCGCCCGTCTTGACCACTCGATCACCGGAGCCGACGGCATCGTCGATGATCTCGAGCTTGGTGGGGCCGGGCAGGAGTGCCTCGCCTGTCGAGGGCTTGAAGCTGTTGTCTGGCTCGCTGACTTTGCTGCACGCGGACACGAGCAAGAGAGCGGAGACGAGGATGGCGATGCGCATGGTGGCTACTTAGCCGAAGTTCGTGCGTAACGACAACGCCGAGGCGATCGCCTTCGCAAGTCAGCGCAGCGTGGAGCTCGGTGCGGGTGCGTCGCTCGGCAGGGTGACGCCGACCTGCTGCGCTGCGAGGCCCATGATGGAGTCGATCTGGTCTTTGCTGGCGGGCATGTGGAGCTTCACGGTCGGGCCGTCGCTCGTGATCGTGAGCGCGTTCAAGAGGCCCGAGGTCACGATGCGTACGCCGATCGAGTTGCGGCGCGAGATCTCCGCGGTGAGTTGGGTCGCGGCGTCTGCGGCGCTCTGCGCGTCTGGGCAGTCGCCCTCGCCGTAGACGTCCGCGCCTCCGTCCGCGTTGCGCGGAATGACCCAGAGTCGCAGCTCGGTGATCGACTGCGGGATGATGCTCACCGACCCGCCCGGGTTGATCGCGCGGAAGCTCGCGGCCTCTCCAGGACGCATGTGCGGCGTGAACGGACTCTGCGACACCACCTGCGCGAACTGTGTCGCGTGCGACGCGGGCACGATCACCGCGATGTGCGGCGCGGGCCGCAAGAACACGCGCTCGGCGCGATCGGCGTAGCCCTTCCACGCCTTGACGCCCTTCACGTGCACGTCGATCGGACCGCCGCCGACGTAGCCCTTGGAGATCGAGTCGATCACTTTGTCGACCACCGCGTCGCTCTGCGAGTAGTGCACGTACACGGCGTCCTTCTCGGTGTGATCGAGCGCGGGACCCATCACCATCAACCAGTCGATGTCGCGCAGCGGATCGAGCGCGACTCCCGCTGCCGTGGAGCTCGCGAGGAACGGGCGCCATTGGGGGATCGCCGCGAGGATCAGCCCGAGCTTCGCTCCCTCCGGGTGCGCGCGGATGACCGTCATGTTCACGATGAGCGTGATGTTGTTCGGCCCTGCGCTCACTCCCGCGAAGGGAGACCCTGGACCCGAGAAGCCGCCATCGCCGCCATCTCCTCCTCCCGCCATCGCGACGCCGCTCCCGTCGTTTTGCGCGCTCGCGTCTTGCTCTCCGCCGTCTTCGGTGGAGCCGTCACCTTCCCCTGCGTCCAGATCGCCGGCGGAGGCGTCTTTCTTGGGCGCGTGGTGATCGATTGATGCATCAAGGATCCCGAGACCTTTGTCGATCGCGTCGTTGCCTGTGACGCCTCCCGTGGGGTTCGCAGGCGTCGGCTTCGGATCGTCCTTCGGCGCCTCGAACGCCTCGATCGGGACCACGAGGTCTCCCTCCTGATCGTGGATGTCGACCGCGGGGCCTTGAGGGAGGAACGACCACGGGCCGACCGCGTAATGCGCGACCAGCGACATGACCGAGGTGATCGTCAGCGCGACGCGTACGCGACGAAGCGACCAGAACCGCTGCGGGCCCGTCGTCGTCTTGCTGGGCTCGTCTGGGAAGGTCGCATGCGGGGCGGTAGGCGCGCTCTCGGCCGCGCCTTCCCCGAGCTTGCTACGTGTCTCGTCAACCACACGCGCCTCGCCGTTCACCCACGCACGACCGCCGAGCGCATGCGTGATCTTCCCGTGTTTGGCGGATTTCGACGCGCGGCATGAACCTCGCTGAAGAGGCCCTCACGACAGTGCCTACGAGCACCCAAGAGGACACCCCAACCATGGACGCAAACCGCCGGAAACTGGATCGACACGACGTCTCGGCGGTACTACAAACTCCGGCCCGGGTCGCGCCTGCTGTTCTGTGCGTCCCCGATCGTCGTCGCTTCACCATGAAAACCCGCGCACTCGCTCTCACCCTTTGCATGATCGGCGCCGCCGGCTTCGCCGCGTGCAGCGAGCCGAAGACGGAGGCGACGGGCTCGCCGGCCGCCTCGGGCGATGCGCAGCCGCAGCTCACGGTGGTCAATGAAGCAGGCGTCACCGTCGCCGCGGACGCGGGCTTCCCGACGGTGACGATCGGCGCGCTCTTCATGCAGACGCCGATCATGTCCGAGATGGATTGGCCGACCAAAGCGGATGACGACACCCAGAAGCGCAAGCACAAGAAGGGCGACGACGAGAAGCGGACTGTGAAGCGCATCGGTTATTTGCGGCAGGGTGGTTTGGCGGCAGCGTTCCCGGAGCCTCACAAAACGAAGAACTGCGAAGAGGGTTGGTACGAGCTCGTCGCTGGGGGTTTCGTGTGTGGCAAGTATGCCACGCTGGACATGAACCACCCGCGCATCAAGAACGCGCCGCACGCGCCCTACACCGATCGCGCTCTCCCTTACGAGTACGCGAGCAACCTCGCCAACGGCACGCCGCTCTATCGCACGGTGCCCAGCAAGGACGACCGCCTCAAGTACGAGCCCTGGTACCAGAAGAAGACCAAGCCGAAGATCGAGGAGGACAACCCTTACGATCCGGCGTTCAGCAACACCACGACCGACACTGCGCCGGCGAGCACGGTCGTCGCTTCTGCTGCAGATCCGATGGGGCTCGGCGTGGAAGAATTGGACGCGGGAACTCCCTGGTATTTGCGTGATTGGGACGGCGGCAAGCCGCAGGTCACGCTGGATGATCTACGCGGCGAGGGACCCATCGTGCGCCGCATGGTGAAGGGCTTTTATGTCGGGCTCGACAAAGAGATCGAGGACGAGAAGAAGATCAAATGGTGGAAGACCACCGGCAGCTTCATCGCCCCCTACGACCGAATGTACGTCGCGCACCCGCTGACGGATTTTCACGGAATCTGGCTCGACACCACGACCGCCACCGCACTGCCCTTCCCTGGGCCGGTCGCGCAAGACGGCGGCGTGATGCCTCCGTATTGGGTCGATCACCCGCCGACTCATTTGCCGATGGCGTTCGTGCTCACGCGCGCGAAGAAATTCACGCTGAGCGAGGACCACGAGAAAGCGACGGCCATCGCGGACGTGACGGTGTCCCGCTACACGCCCCTGCAGCTCACGGGAACCAAAGAGCTCATCGGCTGGGTCACGTATTGGGAAGTAGACGCGGGCGCCGGCGCGTCCAATAGCTGGATGCGCATGTCGGACATCACGGTGCTCGAGCCGGGTCCCGCGCCGACGGACTTGGCGCCGAACGAGAAGTGGATCGACGTGAACTTGACGAATCAATCGTTGGTCGCGTTCGAGGGCGACAAAGCCGTCTATGCGACGCTCGTGTCCACGGGTCGTAAGAACAAGATCGACAAGGAGAAGAACCACGAGACGCCGCCCGGCAGCTTCCGCATCCGCGAGAAGCACATCGCGTCCACGATGGACGGCGACGTCGCAACGGACGGTCCCTACTCGATCGAAGACGTGCCGTGGATCATGTACTTCAACATGAGCTACGCGCTGCACGGAGCGTTCTGGCACAACAACTTCGGTCACCAACAGAGCCACGGCTGCGTGAACCTCGCGCCGAACGACGCGCACGCGCTCTTCGGGTGGACAGAGCCGAGGCTCCCCGAGGGGTGGCACGGCGTGTGGGCAACGGACGAGCGCCCCGGAACTCGCGTGATCGTTCACGGTGACTCGCTCCCGAAGTGACTCTGCTAATCTTTGGCGATGCGTCTATCCCGCTTGCTGGCCTGCTGCGTTCTTGGTTGCGGCTCGTCGACGCCCGACGTCTTCAACATCGACACGGACAGCGGCGGACCGCAGTTCAAAAATGACGGTGGCGATCCGAAATTCGGTGAAGGCGGCACGGACGGGAACGGTGGTCCGCCGGGGTGCACCGAAGCGGCGAAGCTCGTGTACCTGGTGACCGAGCAGGGAGACCTCTGGAGCTTCGACCCCGGCACGATCGCTCTCGCGAAGATCGGCAAGCTCGACTGCCCGACGGGCGCGCTCGTCACGCCGAACTCGATGGCGGTCGATCGAGACGCGAAGGCGTACGTGAACATGAGTGACGGCTCGATCTTCACGGCCAACACCACCAACGCCCACTGCAGCGCGACGAGCTACCAGGACGGGCAGACAGGGAGACGCGTGCGAGGCATGGGGTTCTCGAGCGACACGGCTGGGGGCACCGCCGAGACCCTCTTCACCTGCACATCGGACTCCGCCGCGGTCATGACGGGCTCCGGCCTCGGCTTGGCGAAGGTCGACGTGAACAGCTATGCGTTGACCCCGCTCGGTGATTACACGAACGGGATCGCCGGCGCAGAGTGCGAGCTCACCGGCACCGGAGACGCGCGCCTCTTCGGGTTCTTCGCGCTGCTCACGCCGCCAAAGCTCTCGCAGATCGACAAGACGTCCGCGGCGACGACGAGCCCCGTGCCCCTTGGCGGAGTCAGCACCTCGAGCGCGTACGCGTTCACGTTCTGGGGCGGCGACTTTTGGTTCTACACGGCGGCGCAGGGTGGAAATAGCAAGATCACGCGCTACCGTTACTCCACGAACAAGTCGTTCTCGGTCGTGAAGGCCGACACTGGCATGACCATCGTGGGCGCCGGCGTCTCGACGTGTGCGCCGACGATCGCGCCGAACTGAGTCGCCGAACTGAGTCACAGGGTCGGAGGTCCGCGATGCAGATGCAGGGGTTCTTTCGAGCGATGGGCGGTCAAGCGCCGCCTCTGGGGATCGGCGAGCTTCCCGTTCACGGAGGACCCGCGAATCATTGGCGCGGCGTAGAGAGCGTCGGCGGGTGGTTGTACTTGACCAATCAACGGTTGCTGTTCACGCCGCACGCCGTGGGGTTTCAGACGCACCCTTCGTCGATCGCGATGGCCGCGATCGCCAGCGCAGAGGCGAGCGCTTCGCTCTGGATCATTCCGAATCAGCTCGTGGTGGTGACGCGCTCGGGCGGACGAGAGAAGTTCGTCGTGCAGGGTCGCGATCAGTGGATCGGGATGCTGCAGGTTCAGCTGCGTGCCTCACCGTATGGACGGTGAAGGAGGACGGGCCGCGTTTACCGGAGATATTGCGCGCTTGACTACGTGAGGCCGGTGCGGAATGAAGGCCGTGTTGGATCAGCTCACGGCCACTCTCGACAGGGGTTGGGACCTCGCGCAGCGCGGGGACTCTGCCGGCGCGCTTGCCTGCGCGCAGCGTGCGCACGAGCTCGATCCGCAGTCGCCGGAGGTGCACAACCTCCTCGGCTTCTCTGCGGCGCTCGGAGGTGAGCCCGAAGAGGCCCTCGAGCACTACAAGCAAGCGATCGCGCTGGACGAGACCTACCTCGAGGCGATGCTCAACGCGGCCGAGGTGCTCATGCACCCGATGGGCGAGTGGGACGAAGCGGTGCGCATGTGCGACGAGGCGTATCACCTCGCGCAGACCGACGAAGAGGTCGCAGACTGCGTCCTTTTGAAGGTGGACGCGCTCATGAGCAAGGGCGACATGGAGGAGGCGGGACGCGCGATGAAGTTGATTCCGGAAGGTCCCTTCGAGAGCTCGAACTACGTGTTCTTGATCGGCCGCGCGTACTACGAGCTCGGCGACATCGAGCGAGCCGCTCCGCTGATCGAAGAGGCCGTCAAGAAGGACCCCGCTCACGCCGACGCGCAGTACTACTTGGGATTGATCCGAGACGAGCGCGGCGACGCACGTGGCGCGACCGAGGCGTTCTTGCGGGCGCGCGCGATCGACACTGGGCGCGAGGCGCCGCCGTGGGCACCCTCACCGGAGACGTTCGGCGCGACACTCGAGGGAGTGATTCGCAAGCTCGATACGCTGCTCGCGCGCTACATCCGCGAGGCGGAGGTGTACGTCGTGGACGTGCCGGGCGCGGAGCTCGTCGTCGACGGTATCGATCCTCGCGCGCTCATGATCCTCGACGCGCCGAGCGCCGAGCGCCAGAAAGGCGGCTGGGGATCGACCGGCGAGGACTCCACCACGCCTCCGCGTTGCCGCATCTTCGTCTACCAGCGCAACGTAGAGCGCGCGGCCGGCAGCGTGGACAACCTCGAGCAGGAGCTGCTGCACGCCCTCGAGCGAGAGGTCACTGCGGTGTTCCTCGAGAAGGACACCGAGCTCAAGAAGGATCCGCGGTCGCTGAATTAGTTCGCAGCGTGTCCACGAGGAGCCACGCGAAGAGAGCCTGGCGCGCGGAGATCGCGATCCAATACGTCGAGGCGAACAGCTCGGGCGTGCCGATGAGTTTTACGTTCGCGATGACCACGAACAGGGCGCAGATCGCGAAAGCACGCGGCGGCTTGTGCGTCGGGAATATGGCGGGAAATAGCCACAAAACGAAAGGGCACGAGAGGCCTTTGGCGAAGAGCGAGAGCGTGAGCAGCATCGACAACGGCGCGCACGATGGCTCCAGCTTGCTCCGCCACTGCCCGTACATGCAGAACAAGAGAGCGACCGCACCGAAGGCGCCGAGGAGCGTGCGAGGATCCTCCTTGGGACTCGAACGGCGCGGACAAGATCAACGGCGACAAGATCGGCGGGAAGCTGCGTGCGATGCTCCCGATCGCGTAGAGCGCCACCCCGAACAATGGCGGATAGGGCGTCCAAACGCCGATCGGGCCGCCGTGGGTCTTCATCTCCGGTGACCACAGCGAAGTACCGGCGGACGTTACCGAACGTCTGGTTCGCCACGACCATCGACGAGAGCGCGACGAAGTTCCGCGAGCATCAAGAGTGCATCGCGGCGCTTGCCGAACCAGGCGCTCATCAGTGCCAGACGCCCAAGCCGATGCCCCAGTTCGTGTATCGAGGCGCGACGTCGAAGCCGAGCCCGATCTTCCATGTCATCTTGCGCACGAGACCGAACACGTCCCAGGCGAAGAGCTTCACGTCGCCGCCGAACGTGAGGTGCTGGCGCGGGGTCGCATCAAGGAAACGCGCGGGCTCCACGTAGCCGCCCAGCCTGAGCATGAGTCGGTTGACGACGGGCTCCGCCTCCAGGCCGAAGCGTGGCGTGAGCGTCCACGACTGGCCGTAAGGCTCGTCGCGCTGCGACAAGAAGCTGCTCACGGCGATGCTGTGCGAGCTCGAGGCGAGTGCGAGCACCGACGCGACGACCATGATGCGTGCGCGAGGGAGGTTCTCGTATCGCGCCTGGCGGGCCTTCTTCAGTTCACCCGCCTCGGCGTCCAAGCGCGCGTCTTCGATCGCGATGATCGCCTGTTCTTCTCGCTCGAGCTGCTTGTTTCGGAAGTCTTTGCCGTCTCCGTGGAGCTTGTCGAGCTCTGCGTCCCTTGCCTTGCGGCGCTCCTCTCGCGAAGCTCTGACGCGCTCGCGCAGCGGCTCTTCTTGGTCGGTGGGGTTCTGCCATGACAAGTTGAGGTCGCGCGGTCCCACTTGTACGGCGACGCCTGCCTCGAACTCTGCGGGCAACACGATCTGTTGCGGGAGCACGAACCCGTCCGCGACGAGAACGCCACGACCGTCAAAGCTGGAACGACCTCCGGCGAAGCCCGAGCCATAAACGGGCGCGCGAAACGTAGCCCCGAAGCGAAAGCGCCCTTCGTCGGGACGCGCCAGAACGCCGATCTGAGGGGAGATCCCCGCCATCGTCATTAGCGAGCCGGCCGGCGTGTTGGCCTCGCCGAGGAACATCGTCACGGCGCGCAGGCCTATGCCCACCGAGAGTTGGTCGCCGAAGAACGCGTGCGACAGACTCGCGTTGTAGCGAACGATGTTCATGTTGAGGTCCGGGCGATCTGCCGTCGTCGCGCGCACGGTGAAGCTCTGCAAGTCGACCGACGCAGAGACGCCCCACGAGCCGACTTGCAGCAGCCCGCCCGCGCCCATGATCAAGAAGTCGTCGTACACCGCCGCGCGCTTTCCGGCGCCGCGATTCTCGAAGTCCGTGCCCGCAAAGAACCCCGGGAGGTACACGCTCGCCGTGCCGTCGTAGTCGACGTGCGTGACGCTGAAGGGCTCGCGCACGCTTGGCGCCGCCGTGTTCGTCGTCGACCCTTCGACGCCTTCGCCGAGCCCGATCGTCGCCCCCGCGAGGCCGACGGTGCGGTTACCGGCGATCACGGGACCGGAGACGACTTGAACTGCGTAGTGGTTGTCCTTGAGCGGACCGTCCGCGCGCGCTTGGTTCAGGAAGGATGCGAGTGCTGTCGCCCCAACAAGAAGCGCACGAGCGGCTCTGCGTCGACCTTCGCGGTGGACAGCAGCGCGCCCAGCAGCTTCTTGCCTAGCTTGCTCAGCTCGAGCAGCTGCTCGATGCGCTCCTTCTGAAGCTCGACGCGCGCCAGGATCTCCTGCCGCTCCTTCGGGGGGGCGTCTGCGGCCTCCGTCTTGACGCGATCCAGCGACACAAGGGCCTCCTCGAACGCCTCGATCGCGGCGTCGATCTCGGTCTTCTCGCGCTCGTTGAAGACGCGCGAGATCATGCGCCACAGCTGCACCTCGGCCGCGAAGAAGTCCTTGCGCTCACCTTGCACCCAAACACGCCGAACGACTCCCCAACGCGAGAGCTCTCCGAGCGTCATGCTGACGGCGCCGCTCGAGAGCGACAATAGCCTGCGCAGATCTTCTGCGGAGAGTGGCTCTGACGACAAGTACAAAACGGCCCAAATGCGCCCCATGTTGCGCTTGAAGCCCCAAAACTCGATGAGGCGCCCGACGACGTCGCTCACCGCGGCCTCGCTCGGCCACAACGCTTGCTTTTGAACGACGGATGATTGTGACACTAGCATGCCTCTTTATGGCTTCGGTCCGTACTCTCGCGTAGCGAAGGCGTGCAGCGCCGAGTCAGCTCGCGCGTCCGGTCAATTCCTCGGCGACCGACGCGAGCAACTTCTGCGCGGGAGACTCGGGGAGGCGGTCGAGCGCGGCCATGGCGAGGCGCGTCTCTTCTTGTGCGCGAGCTCTCGCCACACCGGCGCCGCCGCTCTCACGCACGCTGACAACGAGTCGTGCGGCCGAGACCTCGTCGCCCTCACGCGCCGCTTCGAGGAGCGAACGGAGGCTGGGATCTCGCTCGATCGCACACAACAGCGGGAGCGTCAGCTTGCCCTCGCGCAGATCGCCATAGAGGCTCTTGCCCGTGTGCGCGGTGTCGCCTGCATAATCCAGCGCGTCGTCGATGAGCTGAAATGAAATGCCCAAGCGCGCGCCAAACTCCCCGAGAGCGGCGATGGAGTCCGACGGGGCGCCTGCGGCTCTCGCGCCGGCGCGAGCGGCCCACGCAAAGAGCGACGCCGTCTTGTCGTTCACGATCTGAAAATACGTCGCCTCCGTGACATCGAGTTTGGTGCGCCCGCGTAGCTGTACGACCTCACCGTCGACGAGTGCTCGCAGCGTCTTGAAGAGATCTGCCAGCGTCTCGCCCGGCGCGACCTGCGCCGTGCGCTCGAGCGCGTGGGTGAGCAGGAGGTCTCCCGCGAGCACGCTCACGGCGTTACCCCAGAGCCTGCGCGACGTCGTCTGACCGCGACGCTCCATGCCGTCATCGACCACGTCATCGTGCAGGAGCGTCGCGAGGTGCACCAGCTCCGCGCTGACGGCGAGATCGCGAGCGACCTGCGGCACTCGCCCGGTGAAGCACGCTGACGACAGCAACACGAGCAGCGGCCGGACGCGCTTGCCGCCCGCGCCGAGCAAGTGCGCTGCTGCGTGACTCGCGGGCTCGAGGCCGTCGCGCACGTGCTTGCCCAGCTCGGCCTCGACGAAGGTCATGTCGGCGCCAAACAACGCGACTACCTCTCCCAAACGCGCCGCGGCCTGCGCCCCCGTCCTCTCGGGCGTGGCTGTCGCGTGGAGCATGTCGGCGGCTAGCGAGGCTTTCAAAGCGGCATCTTTCTCGGGGTAAAACGAGTCGTCGATTCTTTCAAAATCTATTGAAACTTATGGAGGCGCTCGGCCGAGACGTCAAGGGAAGACCTACCGCGTCAGCGCGATCAGGACGCGACGGTCTCCTCGTCTCGGGTGGGCCCTCGCGAGTTTGCCCGCACCGATCGGGCCGGAATGTATGCATGCTGACAATCCAGGGCTTTGGAGGCCCGCCTGGGACAGACCCGGTCTCTTGCGTCAACAGGGAGCACGCCCGAACTGCGAGTTTCATCCCTTTTGGCGACTTCGGGCACGGGCACGGGCACGACTACCGGAGGACTACGCGTTGACGCAGGTTTGATCGGCTTTGATCGAAAGTTGTCGGGACCCGACCCGTATCCCCTTTCACACAACCGACGCGTCATTGAACGCGCCTTGAAGGAGAACAGTCATGTTGGGTATCGGAATGCTGATCGTCGCCGTGGGTTTCATCGCGCTCATCTGGGGCGTGTTTCAAAAGGTGAAGGCCGGCCGCGTCGCGGACGCCCCGTTGGTCGGCACGGCCCAGGCCGCGCAGGGACAGGGCGCGGGCCCGAAGGGGCAGATCTCCGCCCAAGGACGCGTCGTCTGCCAACAGCCGCTCGTCTCTCCCGTCACCGGCACCCCGTGCCTCTATTACAAGCTCAAGACTGAAGCGCATTGGAAGAGCGGCAACGAGAACAAGTCCAAGACGATCGACGAGCAGAAGGTCGCGGCTCAGTTCGCGCTCGACGACGGCTCGGGCCCGGTGTGGGTCGACGCTCGTGAGGGTGGCGACTTCGACACGAAGAATCACAACGAAGAGAAGAGCACCGGCCTCCTCGGTGGCATCACCGGACAAGACCTCGTCTTCGGCAATTACCGCGTGTCCACGGGCATGATGTCGCTCGGCACCAAGTACGTGGTCCGCGAAGAGGTGCTCCCGATCGCCGCGAACCTGTACGCCTGCGGCAAGACCGCGAACGGCTCGATATCGGCCCCCGGCTGGCGCTCGCTCATCTTGACGACGAAGACGCGAGACGAGCTCCTCAGTCACGCGACCAAGAGCGCCAAGACGTTCCTCATCGGCGGCGGCGCTTCGTTCGCGGTGGGCCTCGTCATGGCGATCGTCGGCGCGATCATCGCTCCTCCGGCCGAGGCGAAGGCCGACATCAGCGAGACGACGACCACGCAGGCTCCGATCACGACTGCGTCTTCCGCGAAGAGCGCAGACGATGACAAGCCGCTCGTGATGACAGCACCTGCGTTCGCCGCCGAGTTCCTCAAGGACACGAAGAGCGAGGCGATGGCCAACAAGACGGCCGAGCTCAACGGCATCGTCAAGAGCGTCGAGAGCGACGCGGACAACACGACGGTGGAGTTCGAGATCCCCGCCGTCAAAGGCAAGCTCGAGAGCGTCTCGGCTTGGCTACCCGCGAAGACCACGGTGAAGGAGGGTCAACGGCTCACCGTGCGCGGCACCGTCTACATCGACGACAGCAACCCGACCATCACGTTGATGCACGCGACCATCGTCACGCCGAACGTCCCCGCAACCTCCGCGAAGCCCGCAGCGGCTCCCGCGAAGGTCGGCACCGCGAAGCACTGACAGCGAGTCACAACAGCCCGCGTCGTTCGAGAGGACGACGCGGGCCTTCCTATTTAACAGCCGGTTTGGTGATGTCGGGTGCACGAACGTAGAGAGGCTCGAGCGTGCCGAGATCGGAGGGTTCGCGTGTCTTCCCGATCGCGAACAGCTTGCTCGCACGCGGAGACTCTCGAACGACGACGTCGGTGGCAAGCAGTTGGCTCTCCACCACGCTCTCGAGCGCGTGAGTGATCTCTCCGCCATCGATTTGCACGAAGAGCTCGTTCTTCCCCGCTGGAAGCAGCGCCACGACTCGGCCGCCCTTTCCGTCCACGCCGTACGCGATCGCCTCGAGAGAAGTGACTGCGACCACGTCCGTCCCCGTCGCGAGCGCGATCCCCTTCACGAGCGAAACTCCGATGCGAGTCCCAGTGAACGACCCGGGACCCACACCAACGATCCAACGCCCAACGTCGCTCGGCTTCCACCCCGCCGCCTTCAACGCGAGATCGATCGCTGGCAACAACAGCTCCCCGTGCGCGTGACGCGCTTGAAGCTCGTGCTCCGACACGACGACCTCGCCGTCGTACAAACCGAAGCTCGCGAGATCCGTCGACGTATCGAGCGCAACGACCCTCACACAATCCCTTCCCGTCTTCCTGCCTTCCTGTGACTCTCTCTCGCTCACAGCTGCGCGAAGCGGCCGCTGCGGAACGCTGCCTCGAGGAGCTGTTCGACGCGACGCGCGAGCTCGGGCGCGCGCGGATCGGGTGAGGCGCCGAGCGCGCTCTTGATCTCGTTGAGCGCCTTGAGCTGGCTGAACAGCTGCACGTCGCCGAGCCCGCTCGCGCCCGTCAGCACTTGGCGTACGCGATCGATCTCGGCCGCGAGCGCCTCGATGCCCACGCCGGCTGCTCCGACGCGGCGCGCGTTCGGGTGATCGCGGTAGTGCGCCTCGAGTACGGGCGCGACGATCGCCTCCAGGATCGCGGCTTGATCCTCGTTGTTCCAGATGTGCTTCAAGACGAAGAAGTCGCTCGCGTCCGGCTGCGCGCGACCGTCGAGGAATGCGCTCGCGCTGAACAGCTTCAGGAGCTTCACGACGCGACGGTCGCTGAGCGTCACGCCCTCTGCGCGGATCTGGAAGACGAGGCCTTTGTATTGCGAAAAGAAGTCCTCGGAGAACTTCATCGTCTGCGCGGCCTGCTTATGGAGATGCGCGATCTCCTTTGCGCTCGCGAGCGCTTGGATGGGCGCGTCGGTGAGGCCCATCACCTCGTTCGCGAGACCCTTCTGCAAGAGATCTTGGAAGTGATACGCGTCCAGGTTCTCGCTGCGAATGCGCAACAAGAAGCGATCGAAGATCGCCGTGAGCGTCTCGTCGCTGGGCACCTCGTTCGAAGCGCCGAAGCACGACAAAATAGGGCATTTCAGCACTTGTCCGCCGCTCGTGTACCTGCGCTCGTTGAGCAGGGTGAGCAGCGAATTCAGGATCGCCGAGTTGCTCTTGAAGACCTCGTCCAAGAAAATGATCTCGCTGTCCGGCAGCATGCCTTCGGTGCGGCGAACGTATTTGCCTTCGCGGAACTGCTGGATGTCGACGGGCCCGAAGATCTCGTTCGGCTCGGTAAAGCGCGTGAGCAAGTACTCGAAGTACTTCGCTGAAATGAGCTTGGCGAACGTGCGAATGAGCGCGCTCTTGGCGGTGCCGGGCGGTCCGATCAAGACGGCGTGCTCGCCGGCGACCGTCGCGATCAAGAGGAGGCGAATCACCTCGTCCTTGCCAAGAAAGCGTGACTCGAGCGTCTGGGCGATCTGCGCGAGGCGAGTCGTCAGCGGGTAAGCTTGGACCTGTTGGGTCATGCACGAGCGACGTTAGCCCAAGCGCGCGTGCGTGTCAGTGAGGCGCATCCCGTTTTCGACGAGATCTTGGATGCCTCGCTGCGCCAGCTCGGGAAAATTCAGCGCCGGCACGGGACTCATCGCGTCGCCCACGATGACGACCTTGGAGGCGAGGGACCGATCGGTGCTCTCGATCTTGGTCATGAGATCTCGCAGCGTGGACAGCACGCAGTGGGACTTGGCCTGACCAAAGACGTAGACCTCGTCGTGCGTCATCAGCAGCTCGAACAGGCGCTCGTCGAAGCCGCCGAGCGAGCGATCTCCGATCTTGGACACCTCCGGGGAGAGCGCCGAGTAGCTCTCCGTCAGCGGCTCCTCTCCCTTCTGTACGAACACCGTCTGCGTGTCACGCGCGATCGCGTGGAACATCGACAGCTCCATCATGGCGGGCACTAGCGCGTGAGAGAGGCCGCCGAGCATGCCGTGGTACGGCCAAATCGTGAGCGTGTACTTGCCACCTTGCTCGAGCAGACGGACGTACTCTTCGCTCTCGCTTGAAAAGCGCGTCGCGCGCCACTTGCCTGCCTTCACGTCCGCGTAGCTGACTGGCGTGAGCGGCGCCGGGTTCGCGCCGTTCGCGTCCACCCACCACGAGGGGTGGAAGATCTGGAAGACGCGGTGCGTGTCGAGCGAGAACGCGAGCGTGGTGATGCGGTCGAGATTGGTATACAAAAAGGCCAGTGCGCGAGTGTTGTCCTCCACGGCGCCGGGGACGAAGAGGCTCGCTCCCGGCGTGCAGAACGCGACCTGCACGTCGATGCCGAAGACCGCGACCTTCTTCGTGTCGGCCGACGATGGCCGCACGCGGCTCGACTTTGCCCACGCGTGCGCTTCGCTCGAAACGATTTGCGAGCGCTCCATGTAGAGGTCGGACACGTCGGTGGGACGAACGAAGCTGGGGACTGTCATCACGCTCTCCTCTTCTCACACGCGCACTCGAGCTCGAGCGTCGCAGGACTGCGCTCCACCGAGACGTCCGTCGACCCGGAGAGGTCGACGACACGACCAGAGCTCGTCAGCCGCTCATAGCCGACGCGAACGGGCTCGCCCTCTTGCGCGATGACGCCGAGCGCGCCCTGCCCGCTCACGCGCCGCCACACAACCGGCTTTCCAGGCACGCTGCGCTTGCTCGGCACACAGAACTTCATCACGGGCAAGCCGTCCGTCTCGGTGAGTTTGTAGACCGCGGCGACGCGATCACGCGTGAGCTCCCCACGCGCGACGAGCGAGCCGCCGTAGCCGTAGAAGACGTCCGCGCGATCGATGCCGAGCCGCGTTCGTAGGGCTTCCATCTCACGAGTGCGCGCCGCGTCGTAGCCGTCCTCGAGGATGTGCACCGGTGAGAGCCCACGAGCGCGAGCCGCTTCGTGGACGCGCGTCATCTGCTCTTTCTGGTCGCCGGAGTCGTAGCGCACGGAGTCCCTTCGGTTGGGGCTCTGCTCGATCAGCGCGAGCGCCGCAGGGATGCCGGAACCCAGCGCGTCGAACGTGTCGAGCAAGTAGCTCGAGCGCGCCGGGCGACGATCGCGCATCGCGCGAAACGCCTCGAGGTCCGAGCCGTAGCGCTGCACGTGCTCGTGCCCCATCGTACCGACGGGAAACATGCCAAGCGCGCGCGCCCCTGCGACGTTGCTCGTACGCTGGATGCCAGCCTCTTTGACGGCTTCGAGCGCAAGAATATGCTGCTCGAAACAGCTCGCCGCGCGGAGCCCCACTTCGAACACGCGCTCGGCCCCGGCGATCGCGCAGAGCTCGCTCGCACGCGCCTTCACGTCGGCGAAGTACGCCTCGCCATCGACGCGTACGCTTGGCATCGGGACCCCGATGGCATCGAGCGTCTCGGCGACGATGTCGCGCTCACGCTTGCAAGAGACGACCGCGACGGCCCGCGCGAGCGCCTCCGAATCGCGCTTCGCGAGCGTGGCGAGTTGGATTCGATAGTTGAGTTGCAAGAGCAGAGGCTCGAGCCAAGAGACGAGCGCGGACGGCCCCGTCACCGACAGCACGGGCTCCAGCGGCAAGAACCACGAGCCCTTCGGGAGAGCGCTCGTAGAGACGGCGTGCACGGCGATGGCCGCCTTGAAGCCCGCGCCCATCTCGTAGTCCACGTGACTCAAGTACTCGTCATCGCCCGGCGCGATGATGGGGAGCATTTCCGCGACCAGCGCGGGAACGTCCACGGGCAGTAGCTGAGGACCGCCCTTGCGGTGCGCGTAGTAGAAGGTCTCCCTTCGCAGCGGCCAGCCCGCCTCCGCCATGCTGAGTTTGTATCCGTCGGTCGCGAGTAGCGAGGGTCTCATCGGGCCTCTATCTGGAAGGTACGAACGACAGAAACAGTTGTCAAGACTCTAACTGGAAGCAACATTAAATGCATTAAGGTCAACATTTCTAACATCTGATCTACTGTAGGAAAGTAAAGTAGACACTTTAAAAATGTTCGATATTTTATAATCGTTGTTACTTCTAACCGTAAAACGATTAAAATTATTTGTTCTGATAATTCCTTCGTCAGTTAGGTATCCGGCACTAAAAAAATAATTTATTTTATCGCTGCCGCCTGATAAGGAAAGATTGTGGTTT
>JAYVYD010000207.1:0-5672 GCA_043784605.1 Myxococcales bacterium
GACCACGAGAAAACCCAGAGCGCGGCGCATCCGATCGCCGTACACGCTCTTCGTCGGAACCACGTCCCCGCTTCGAGCATCGCACTTCGTCATGATCCACAGCCCTTACGTCCTCGGCCGAATCGAGCTCAAAAATCGCGCAGTCATGTCGCCGCTGACGCGCAGCCGCGCCGTGGACAGTGTGCCGGGCGAGCTGCAAGCGACCTACTACGGACAACGCGCTGCGGACGCCGGGCTGATCATCACCGAGGGTACGAGCCCCAGCCCGAACGGGCTCGGCTACCCGCGCATCCCGGGCTTGTTCAACGACGCGCAGGTGCGCGGTTGGCGCTTGACCACCGAGGCGGTGCACGCGCGCGGCGGCCGAATCTTCGTTCAGTTGATGCACACCGGTCGTGTGACTCATCAGGGCAACCTCCCGAAGGGCGGGCGTGTACTCGCGCCGTCCGCGATCGAGCTCCCCGATCAGATGATGTTCGTGGACGCGCTCGGCGCTCCGGCACCTCTCACCCTGTCGATCGAGATGACCGAGGCAGACATCGAGCACGCGATCGAAGAGTACGTGACGAGCAGCAAGCTCGCGATCGACGCAGGCTTCGACGGCGTCGAGCTCCACGGCGCGAACGGATATCTCATCGAGCAGTTCCTCAACGCGACGAGCAACCTGCGCAAGGACGCGTGGGGCGGCACCGCCGAGAAGCGGCAGCGCTTCGGCTTCGAGATCGCCAAGCGAGTCGCGGCGGCGATCGGCGGCGACCGACTCGGCATTCGCTTGTCCCCCTACGGCACCAACGCCGGCATGAAGGCCGACCCGGAGGTGGAGACCACGTATCCGCAGTTCGCAGGGCGCATGCGCGAGGCGGGACTCGTGTACGTCCACGTGACCGACCACAGCGCGATGGGGGCGCCGCCGGTGAGTGACACGGTGAAGGCGGCGATCCGCAAGCAGTTCGGCGGCACGATCATCCTCGCCGGTGGATACGATCTCGCGAAGGCGGAGGCGGATCTCGAAGCGAAGAAGTGCGAGCTCGTCGCGTTCGGGAGAGGGTACCTCGCCAATCCCGATTACCTCGCGCGCGCGACCGCCGGCAAGCCGATGAACCCGCCTGATTTCTCGACGTTCTACACTCCAGGCGCCAAGGGATATACCGACTATCCGTGACGATCTCGAGAAGTCCTCTCCGGCCTCCCCCATGTTCACGGGGGAGGAGCGTCGCGATTCTTGGTGCAACCGGCCGCTGATTGTCCGCCTGCGCGAAGCGAAGGATCCCCTCGAGTGAAGGGAGCACGCGTCCGAAATCGTGCTGCACCTGCGTCAGGACCCGTGCGCCAGGTTTCAAATCCCGCTACGTATCTTGTGCTAACTATCGCTTCATCTCGGGGAGTCGCACAGCCCGGTAGTGCACGAGCTTTGGGTGCTCGTCGTCGGGGGTTCAAATCCCCCCTCCCCGACTCTATGGCTTCTTTCTCAAGTCATTCTAACTAGAAAAGAGCGCAGACGATCACTCGCGCTCCCGTTCTTCTCTCACCGCTGCGGCCCACGTATCCGTGAAGATGCGCAGCTCATGGATCGGGCGCTCGGCCGCGATGACCGCGCGTGCGATCATGATGGAGTACATGATGTCCTCGTTGTCGGAGCGGAAGCACTACATCAAAGTGCAGCCGAGTAGGTCCACCTGGAAGACATTCGCTGATCGAACCTTGCCCTTCATCTGGATCGTGTCTCCGTTCTTGAGGGCGGCGAAGCGTGTCTTTGCCGCCTGGTCGTTTCCATCGAAGTAGCAGTGCAAGAACATGGTGGTGGTGTACGCGCCGGTCTCACCACCGTCGCGTACCACTCGTCGCCGGCATCACCGGTCTGCTTTTGGTTGTTGAGAAAGCGCCCGCTCACTTGAACGACCTTCCCTGAGTACTGGGTCTCCGCGGCAAGCGCGTTGTCGTGGTAGGCCGCGGTGAGCTTGTCGGCCTGCGCCGAGGCAACCGGCGTCGACGACTTCACCTCGGCGAAGTCGTCAGTCTTGCCGCCGGTCGATTTCGAGCACCGGTGAGCACGAGCGCGGAGCTCGCGATGAGAACGAGAGTCTGCAAAGTCCTTCTGGTCATCTTGTGTTTCCAAATGTTGGAGCGCAGCGCTCAGCTCACGGTTGTGGTCAGCGCCGCCCGCACGCTCACACGTGCGAGGTGAGCGTCAGCTTGGTCAAACATCTTCAGGCTCACGGTGCGGCCCCACGCAGACGCTCGATCTCGCTCTTCACGTCGTCTGGCTTGAACGTCACGCCGCACATCGTCGCGAGCTCGGTCAGCGCGGTGATCTCGAGCTTGTGCACTTCGCCGTCTGCCGCAGCTCCAATCACGGCAGCGTGGAAGAGACGCGCGCGCATCGGTTCGGACAGAGCGTTGATGTCGACGGCAATCGAAGAGACGTCGAGGTTGATCGTCCCCTCGAGCTCGAATCTCCGGCAGCGCATCGTCCGAAGGAGATTTCGCGATCACCGCAGCCCACTTTCGCCATCCCCCGGTCATGAGACCCCCACGACTGTTCGACGGGGTCGCACGCTGCGCCCACGCGCGGCTATGGCAAGCATGGGAGCCGCCCGCCCGGCGATTACCTCGAGGCGTTCCGCTCGTTCGTTCAGAGCAACATCAACAAGCTCCCTGCCCTGCTCGTCGTGACGCAACGCCCGCGCGACCTCACGCGCGAGGACCTTCGTCAGCTCAAACTCATTCTCGACCAAGAGGGCTACGGCGAGAAGTCGGTGCAGACCGCGTGGCGCGATCAGAAGAACGAAGACATCGCGGCGACGATCGTCGGCTACATCCGCCAGCTCGCGCTCGGCTCGCCGCTGATGCCGTATTCCGAGCGCGTCGATCGCGCCGTCGGGCGAATCAAGAAGACACACAAGTTCACTGACCCGCAAACCAAGTGGCTCGACCGGATTGCGAAGCAAGTGAAGCTCGAGACCGTCGTAGACCGCGCGTCGTTCGACACCGGTCAGTTCAAGGCCGACGGCGGCTTCGCTCGAATGAACAAGGTCTTCGACGGCCAACTCGAGACCTTGCTCGGCGAGCTTGCCGACGAGGTGTGGAAGGACGCAGGATGACCCGCACCCTGTCACCACGATGGCACCCTTCAAAGTAGCGATCTGACGAGCCGCGCCTCAAGCCCGCTTATGTTCGGGTCCGTAGCGGGTAGAGGCTGACGTAGAGGTCGGTCAGCGGCTGCAGGTCTTTCTCTCTGAAGTAGAGATTCAGCGCATCGGTGTATTCTTGCTTCACTGCCTCGATCGCGACCGGAAGCAAGCCGTGGCGAACCAAGATGTGATTGGCGATCAAGCGGCTCGTGCGGCCATTGCGGTCTTCGAACGGATGGATTCGCACGATCTCGGCGTGGAGCCACACTGCCATCGCGATGACGTGACTCTCGTAGTCTGCTGACTGGTCGGAGACCTCGGTAACGCGGCGGTCGAACTGTTCGAACATCGCACGAAGCTGGCGCGGCACGTCCTCCCGGGGGACGGAGACGTTGGGCCCAAACGTGAGCGTCTCCGACCCGAAGCCTGCTTCGCGATGGCGGCCTCCATGATCGCGGACGCCGTCGAACAGCGCCGCGTGGAGATCGCGTACGAGAGTGAAGTCGACGCGTCGTTCGAGACCCGCGTGAATCTGTTTGACCAACGCGGTGAGGTTGGTGGTGAGCTGCTGCTTCTCTTCCGGCGAGTACGTGCGAACAGAGTCAGTCACGCGGCAACCAAGGCCGCACGTCGATGCCCTCGATCCGTTGGCTCGCGATCACCTCGCGGTTCACTAGCTCCGGGGAGCTGTGTGGGACTCCGCCGCGAGCGATGCGTTCCTCTCGAATCGCTTTGAGGCGCTCAGCGCGCTCCGCATCGGTGAGCCGCAACGCTTCCACCGAACGCCGAAATCCGTGAGCTTCGAGAAGCGCGACCGTGTCCGGTACCGTGAGTCCAAGCATGGCAGCGACTTCGCCGACCGAGACTCGGTCCTCGGCGTACGCATGCCCGGCAGCGACGATGGCGTCATGCTTGGGGTCGAGGTGACGTGTGACGAACGCGGTCAGTCCGTCGAATGCCATACGGCAACGGTGAGCGAGCAGCACGAGCGCTGGGTCGCTTCCGGCCTGCGCTTCGATCTCGTCGATCGGGCAGTGGAGAAGTAACGACTGAACCGCACGCGCGACCTGCCCGATGTCCACGCCAAGCGACGTGTCAGGGGCCGTGGGCACATTCGCCATGCGCAACGCAGCAACGTTCTCCCGCATGATCCGCGCGATATCCAATCGAGAGAGTGTCGCTGCAAGTCCGTCGACGCGATCGCGTGCGGCGATGGCTTCGCCAAGCGTCTTGAGCCCGAGTTGCGACATCGCCTCTTGGATCGCGACGATCGCGAGGTTCAGCTCCAACACACGCACCGACTCATTCAGCATGGTCGCGACATCTTGGACGTCGCGCTCGAGCCTCCGCATTCGAAACTGGTGCTCCTGTTGCGCGAGCACGCTGAGGGTCGCTCTCTGCTCGTACGTCTGGCTGGCTTGCATCCAGTCATCACCATAGAGCAGGCGGTGCGTAACGCAAACTCGCGCCAAACGGTGCGCGATACTCGGGAGCGAGATCGCCGACCTCGTGCCCGATGGCCCCAAACAAGCAGCCGCTCCTGCAGGCACGCGCAACAGAGCAAAGCGCTTGCGCTGAGGGTGCGACGGGGAGAAGCGGCGTGTTAGGTAAGGTCGGGGATGTATCTCGGGCGGTGCGCGACGGCGACGGGACGATAGGGAATGCTGGTCACTGGGTTGACGAGCAGGACCTGAAGACGCTGCGAGCAAAACCTCTGGGTCATGGGCGCGCTCATCGTCGTTGTTATGGCGTGCTCGTCCCCGAAGATCACCCCTGAGACACAACCGACCAAGCCGGCGACAGGCGGCTCGCGGCTCAAGGAGCGCTACTACGCCGCCGCCGACGGTGCCGAGCAGACGATCGGGCTATTCGATTCTCAGCGTGGCGAGAACTGCGGATTCGTGAACGCGGCCGATAACGTCGTGCGCTGCTTGCCTGCGACCGCGACGGCGCAACCTGCAGGCTTCTTGGACAGCGCGTGCACACAAGCGGTCGCCTCGTACCCGAGTGCATGCGCTCCAACACCGCCAAAGTACACCGTCGTTTCGGTGGCATTCTCAAACACGTGCTACCCAGCGGCCACGCACATGTTCAACGTCGGCGTTGTCGTCAAACCCGCGCCGATGATGATCTACACGAACGTCGGCAAGATGTGCACAGCACAGCCCGCCGACATGACTCGCGACTACTATCAGACCGGCCAGGAGATTCCTGCGACCTCGTTCGTCGCCGCAACCGAGAAGCAGCGATGACTCGCTCACCACCGTTTCCTCCCAGTTGCCAGACGCCACGTCGCTTCACGTCTCCAAGCATCACCTAGCGTCGGGAAGGGCTTCAACGAACCACGCAAATTTCAGCGGTCGCGCGTGTTCGGCCGCTCTTTTGTGAGCGCGTGCCTCATCTCCTCCCTCCCCGACTCTATGGCTTCTTTCTCAAGTCATTCTAAGTAGTAGGTTTCGACCCGCCGAGCGGCACGAGTGACGCCGCGAACGCTCTGGTCGGCGGGGTTGCAGCGGCAACAACCGATGCGCACAAAGACGA